>JBBSJG010000006.1:0-41474 GCA_038257485.1 Longimicrobiales bacterium
GGCTACGCGCGCATTGCGACATTGAGTGAGGAGGTGCGCGAACCACGCCGGACGATCCCGCGTGCAATCATCATCACCATTGCCGGCGCCATCGTGCTGTACCTCGCCGTAGCGTTCGCGGCAGTGGGCGCAGTGGGCGCTGGCGGGCTCGATGGCACATCTGCACCACTGCTCACGGCCGCGCGCGCGAGCAAGGGTGTGCCGTGGCTGCCGACGGTCGTGGCGGTCGGCGCACTGACTGCAATGCTGGGCGTAATCCTTTCACAGGTCATGGGCCTGTCGCGCATGGTCCTGGCCATGGCGAGGCGGGGAGACCTGCCTCGCTATTTCAGTCATGTCGATGCTGTGCACAGCGTTCCGAGGCGTGCTGTGCTGGCCGTCGGAATGGTCGCGGCAATTGTCGCAGCGACTGGTTCACTCGGCGCAGTCGCAGCCACTGCGTCCTTCGCGATTCTGCTGTACTACGCGATCGCGAACATCGCGGCGCTACGGATGGCACCATCCGCAAAGCTCTACCCGGACACCGTCCCGATCCTGGGCCTTCTGTTCTGCGTATTGCTCGCCCTCAGCCTACCTTTCGCCACGATCGCCTTCGGCACTGTCCTGCTGGCGCTCGGCCTTGTAGCCCGCTGGGCAGTCCGTTAGAAGCCACCCCCACCAGTTGCACGCGATCTGCCCACATTCCAATGTGCAGCTGCAGGTGGCCAGGGTTCGGTTCGTCGTCGCACTCCGGATCAAGGGCTGACTAAACGGAGGCGTGGGAAGTAGCTGCGATATGTGCGCGCGTCCCGCGTCAGGAGCGTGTATCCGGACACGGCCGCGTGGGCGCCGATGTAGAAGTCCGGAAGCGGCGCGCGTTTGACGCCGCCACCACGCCGGTACTTCAGGAACGTCTTGCCAGCAAGGAAGGCAGCTTCCCATGGCAGCGGCTCCCGCCTCAAGAAGGACGCAGGCAGTGCTTCGTCGAGATCTTCAACTCGCTCGAATCGAATCGACACCTCGGCAAAGATAAGCGGATTGATGACAAGGATGCCCTGGTCAGCCGCAGCGCCGAGGGCAGCAGAGCTCCAGTCGAACCACTCGTCGTCTTCCGTGAAGACGTCGAGCAAAATGTTGCTGTCAACCAGGGTCGCGCTGCTAGCCACGTGTAAGGCGCATGATCTGCTCCGTTGTCATGGACACGCTGCCAGCACCGCGCATGCGTTCCACCATTCGCGCGCCGCGACCCGCTTTGCCGCGCGCCCGACGGATCTTTACGGCGTTGCCGTCGATTTCGAATTCAACCTCTGTGTCAGGCAGCAGACCCAGGCGTTCCCGAATGTCCTGCGGAATGGTTACCTGTCCCTTACTCGTTATTTTCATAGTCCTCCTATTCTTACTTGTAAGAGTAATACTGCACGGGCGAGGGTGCAACGCGTCCTTGGCTGCCGACGGGACCCCGCTCCACTCGCTGTCCTCGGCCGCGCGGGCCGCCAGGCCGCAAGACGCTTGCTCAACGGCCATCACCCCTTCCATCTTGGCTGCAGGTCCGAACGCCTCTCACGTTGTGTCCCTTTATGCACCAGACCCGTACGGTCGTGATGGCCGCCCATCCGGATGATCCGACTCTCATATCGGCCATTCCGGAATCCGCTCCGTTCAGCTCGGAATACAGGATCCTGCAGGCCGTGGTACGGGCTGCATCGGCGTTCCTGCGCGTCAGCGACCTGAGCGACAGCCTGGACGCACTGCTGGCCGGCATCGGTGAAGCGACCGGCGCGAGCCGCGTCTACGTCTTCGAAAACGACCCGCGCGATCCGGGCGATCCGGTCACGTCATCACAGAGCGCGGAATGGACGGCGCCAGGCGTACAATCGGAGATCGATTCACCGGCAGTGCGCAACATCTCGCTGGAAACGGCGGGCTTCGAGCAATGGGTTGAGTCATTCGCCGCGGGTGCGCCGTTTGTCGCGATCACCACCAACTTGCCGAGTCCTGCGAGGGAGCGTTTGCTGGGGGTCGGCGTCCTGTCGATCGCGGCCGTCCCCGTCCTGGTGGACGACGAATACTGGGGCTTCATCGGCGTAGACAACTGCGTCAGTGCGCGGCTGTGGAACGAAGTCGAAGTGGACGCGCTTGCCGCAGGCGCCGTCGTGCTCGGGGCGGCAGTGCGGCGCCGACGCGCGGAGGAGTCGTTGCGCCATGCGACGACGCAGGCGCGGCTCGCTGCGGACATCGGCGAGGTTGTGACGCGCGCGGGTGACTCGCTGCAGGAAATGCTGGATCTGTGCAGTGAAGCGATTGTTCGTCGTCTGGAGCCGGACCTGATCCGGATCTGGATGATGAGCGAAACACTCGACTGCCTGATCGCGTGCACGGCGGCCGGTGTGCGCACGATCCAGGACATCGACGCGACTGACATGCCATTGGTTTCGCAGGAGCTCATGCGGATCGCGACGTCACGGGAGCCCGCGCACTGGCGCGACGAGCTGCCGGAGCTGTGGCCGAACTGCCAGGAAGAGTACGACGCGCTTTCGCTGCGAGGCGGCGTCGCATTCCCGCTGATCACCAACGGTCGTGTAAACGGCGTCGCCATCCTGCTGGGCCGCACGTACCCGCAGCAGTGGGTGGTAGACGCACTCGACTCCGTCACGGATGAGCTTGCGCTCGCGATCGAGCGTCATCACGCCCAGGGTGCTGCCGCACGCGCGGAACTGCGCTACCGTCGTCTGGTCACTGCCACGGTCGAAGGGATCATCATCCATGACGGCCAGCGCGTAATCGACGCCAACCCGAGCTTTGCGACGATGGTCGGGTACTCGCCCGAAGAAGTTCTGCAGATGCATCCGTTCGCGTTCATTCCCCCCGAATACCACGAGTTCGTGCGTCACCAGATCGAGAACGCATACGAGCACCCGTACGAGATCGAAGGCGTTCGGAAGGACGGAGTGCGCTTTCCGGTCGAGCTCAAGGGGAGTGACTTTTCGGACAACGGCAGGATGCTGCGCGTCGCCGCAGTGCGTGACATCTCGGACCGGAGGAAGGTCGAGCAGACCACGGAACAGCTGCGAGAGGAGCAGCACGCGCGCGCCGTCGCCGAGAATACGCGTGCACAGGCGCAGTTCCTGGCTGAGGCCAGCCGCGTGCTCGCGTCTTCCCTGGACACGACCACGACGCTCACGCAGCTCGCGCATCTGGCGATCCCCACGCTCGCCGACTATTGCATTGTTTCCACGTTCGACGATTCCGAGGTCCGTCGTGTTGCCATCGTGCACGGCGACCCGTCCAAGGAACCGGTTCTGCGCGCGACCGTGGACGCGTGGCCCGAACGGTTCCCCGATGACCACCCGATTTTCAGTGCATTGATGCGCGGCGACCCGTATGTGGTGCGCGATGTAGCGGCAATCACGACAGCACAGATCGCGGCCAATGATCAGCACCGCCAACAACTGGACATGCTGAACCCCCGCTCCATCATGGCGGTCCCGATCGTGGGCGGCGGCACGGTCATGGGCTCGATTATCTTCTCGTCGACCCGCCCGGAGCGGCTCTACGGCCCCGACGATCTCGCGCTCGCCCAGGAGTTCACGCAACGCGCGGCACTCGCACTGCAGACGGCGAGGTCCTATCACGATGCGCAGGCCGCGACGCGATCGCGCGATGAAATGCTCGCCGTCGTGGCGCATGATCTGCGCAACCCGCTCAACACGATCTTCATGGGGAGTGAGCTCGCGCTCGAAATGATGGGCAGTGATGATGCGTCACCGGGTGCCCGCCAGCTTCACATCATCCGGCGAAGTGCCGAGCAGATGAACCGGCTGATCCAGGACCTGTTGGATGCGAGCCGCATCGACAGCGGCAACCTCGCGCTCGAACTCATCAGCATGCAGCCCGCGGACCTGCTGCGGGAAGCGTGCGAGATGCTCGCACCGCTCGCGGCACACGCGCGTATTGCCATGGACATCGACGCCCCGCCCGGCCTCCCGGCACTGCAGGCGGACAAGGGACGCCTGCTCCAGGTGATGTCCAATCTCGTCGGCAACGGCCTCAAATTCACGCCGGCCGGTGGCCGCATCGTCATGGGTGCGGCGATGGACGAAGGCGCAGTGGCGTTCCGTGTCGCGGACAGCGGGTGTGGGATTCCGGCGGATCAGCTGCCGCACATATTTGCGCGAGGCTGGCAGGCGAGGAAAACGGACAAGCGGGGAATCGGCCTTGGGCTCGCCATAGCAAGCGGAATTGTCCACGCGCATGGCGGCACCATACGCGTGGAAAGCCTGGTCGGCGAAGGAACGACGTTTTACTTCACGGTACCGATCGGCGGTCAGTCCCTGTCGTAGATCGCGGCCTCGTCGAACTCGTCGGCCTCTGGATCCACATCGATGTCGTCGTCGTCGACATCCTCATTGTCGTACTCGAAGTCGTCATCCGTGACACCGGCATCGTCGTCGTCCTCGTCGTCATCATCATCCTGGGACCGCGCGCCGAACATGCGTTCCGCGACTTCCGCCGCAATGATACCAACCGTCACGCCTGCCAGATCGTGGCCCACCGTGCCGAAGAATTTTTTCAATGCACCAGGCTCCGACTCTTCCTCGAACGTCTCACCGGCTTCCTCCGCTTCGGACATGAGCAGCTTGCGACGGCGCTTGCGCCATTCCTCCAGCGCGCGACGTTCCTTCTTGTCGAACCCGTACTCGTCGTCCTCTTCATCGTCGTCATCACCGCCCCGCGTGCCCAGCAGCAGGCCGACTGCGACCGCGACGCCCAGCGCGATCAGCGGGGTCTTCCGGATCGCGTTCCTCGCCGGCTTCACAATGTCCGCTTTGCGCTGGATCGACTCTTTCGTGTCGATGATCCGATCCTCCAGCTCGTCCAATGTGGCGGAGATGCGCTCGCGCGACCGCTCCACAGCGCGCCTAGCCTCGTCCAGTGTCCGCGGATGACCCGCCTTGCCGGCCGGCGAGGTGGCCTCCACGGCCATTGCCTCCGGTTGATCCGTCCTCATGCCCACTCCCCCTGATTTCTGCGATAGTGCCCGACCCGTGCACATCCCGTTCCGCCTACGGCAGCGACTTGATCTCTTTCGCCGCCTGCCGCTCCGCGGGGATCAGCGGCACATCCTTCGTGGTCTCGAGCTCGGCCGGGCGGAACCAGCGGGACTGGCTCTCGCCATCCAGCAGAACGCCCACTGCATTCGACCGATACTCCGACGTCGCAACAACGACCCCTTCGCGGCCCATTGCAGCCGGATCCTGGGGCAGATCGCCCTGAATCACCCTGACGCGCGTCCCCTCGGGAAGCGGTGCTATCCGTATCGACATGTGTTACCTCGTGTGGAGTGGTACTTGCGCCGCAAACGATGCCCTCCAGGGGCGCCGGCGGCAATCCCTTGTGCAGGCATGGTGCCTTCCGGTAATATCGCCCAGCGAATCATTACATGGAGTGAGTATGGCTGCACTGACAAGCGAACCCCCGCGCAACGTACCCGCCCTCGGCGTGGGCTTCGGCATCGGCATCTTCTGGATCGTCATGGCCGTCACGGCGCTCTGGAGCTCGGTCCGCGGTTACACCAACCACCGCTACGACTGGGGCCTCATGTGGGCCATCATCGGGATCCTGCTGCTCGCGGCAGGTACGCTGTCCATGGTTGCCACCTGGTGGCACCTGACGCGGGTCCGCAACGACCACTAAGGCTCCCGGGATCGGCGCCTTCTTGCGTCAGCCCTGCTCTCTCCAGAACCCGATCATGTCCGCGTCATAGGACGCCGGATCCAAGCTGTAGGCCTTGCGCCAGTTTTCGAAGCTCGGCAGCTCCGCCCGGGACGCGAGGGCTGCCGTCGCCCGCTCCATCACCGCCTGGAACGTGCGATCCTCCGCCGACGGCGCGACCGCGTCCGCCAGGTCATAGATCTCGCGCACACTCAGGACCATGAACTGCTCCGCAATACGAGCCGAGCACCAGTCGAAATACTTCGACCGGAGCGTCCGTTCGTCGTCCGCGCTTGATGCGCCCTGTGTCTGGCTGTGCCGAGAAATCGATGAACCCCGCTGCCTGGCCGCGCGACGTTACGACGCAACGCCTGCCCATTTCTGTGTCGGGCTGCTCTACGGTAGGTCCGGGATCAGAGAAGTGTCAAGAAACTTACGCAGTGTCCGCGTTTCGTCCATGCGAGCCCTCGACCAGGCGGTCGAAAATTGTACGGCGTGCCATGGCGTACATCAGCATGCGGGAAAGCAGTTCCGGCTCGCGTTGTTCGACCTCGCGAACCTTCATTGCAACCGACATCGGAAGCTGAACCCGCACATCAATGGCACACGTATCCTGCATGGCGATTCACCTCAGTGTGAAACAATTGGATTGTCTGAACGATCGTCGCGAGCGCTGTTCTACGAAGTCTCAGCGTTGTGTGCGGCGGTGTTTTCGGGCGAGGCAAAAGATACGCGCATGTAACGTTTCGGTCAAGCATTTTCGCGCGTTCAAAACACGCATTTGTTTCACGCCAGATAATCGTTGTCGCGCGCCGATTTCGTGTGAAACAGTATCGTCGTGCTTGACGTTCCCCACCCGATTGCCTTAGCTATGAGGTAGCCCGCGGGCCGGAAAGGAGGCGAGGCTGACCCCCATACACGAAGACCGGACGAGAGCAGCGAGAGCGGCAGTGCGCGGCGACGACATCGCGCGCACACGCTGTCGCTCGTTCTGCTTTCTGGAACGCAACGGACAGCGCTGGACTGCGTTTCTGATCACATACCTGCGCGAAGACAATTTCTGGCGAGGCTATTTTTCGTTCCGTGCTGCGATCGAGCACGCGGGCATGGAAGAAGTGCGCACAGCAGATCTGTTCGTCGAAGAGACGGAAGAAGAAGTCGATCTACGCGCGCGCGGTCTCGGCCGTCCGATTGTGAGTGCGTTGCTTGAGTCTGCAATTGGAACACAGGAGCGGCGTCGCGGTTTCTCGCCGCAGTTGCACAAGTGGTTTCGCGAGCTGTTGTCGGAACGTTCCGGTGGTCGACCGTTCAGCGGCCGCGCATCACCGACGCTCGGTGAGTTGCAGTCGCTCTACGAGTCGTACAAACTCGACCAGGTCGCGCACCTGATTGCGTTGATCGATCCCGAGACATTCCGCGAGATCGTCGAGATCCAACTGGAAGGCCGCAGGATCGACTTCCGCGAGCGTGACAAGCTGCAGCTTGCGATGACTGTGGTGCAGGAAATGGAACGGCGGCTGAAGCTGCCGCCGTTCGAAGTATTTGCGAAGGATTACATCCTGCATCCCGACGAATACCACCGGTACGCGTCCGCCCTCCACGCCGGTGGCGATCTCCCGTAAGCTGCGTGTTATCGCGCGCCGGCCATGAGCTGACGGATGGCGGCGAGGACGAGTGGGCTTGCGATGACGGAGGCGTGGTCGGCGCCCTGAACTTCGAGCAGCCGCGATCCCGGCCAGCGCGCGGCGAGTTCACGCGACTGCGGGAGGAGTGGATCATTCGTGCCGTCCGTAATGAGCGCCGGCACGCGTGACTTCGACGTTTCCGCAGGTGTCACGGCGAGCCCGCCCAGTGCGCGCATGACTGCGAGCAGCGTGGTCGCGTCATTGGTCTGCAGCATCTGCGCATTCACAGCGGTCGCAATCTGGTCGTTCCACTGCGGGAAGATCCAGCGGAAGAAGTTCTTGAGCGTACCCGTGCGTTCGAGCTCGCCGATCCACTGCTGCGATGCATTGATCATCGTCGCGGAGTCGGGCGCGAACGGACCTGCTACGAGTGTTGCAGTGATGACGCGGTCTGGGTGTCGTGCGGCGACGGACGACGCGACGAGTGCGCCCATCGAGTGCCCCACGACATGTGCGCGACGGATGCCGAGCTCATCGAGGAGACGCACCACGTCGCCCGTCATCTGCCGACCATAGCGTGTCGGCTCTGCGAACTTGCTGCTCTGACCGTGACCGCGCATGTCGACGGCAATGACGCGATGGTCGAGTGAGATGGAGTCGCCGAGGATGAGCCAGTCGGCGAGGTCCCGCGTGAAGCCATGGATCACGACGACCGGCTCGCCCGGACCGCCGCTGTCACGGAACCGGATGCGGACGTCACCGTTCGTCATGACCCGGTCAGGCGCCGTCGCCAGTGTAACACGTGGAGACGGCGACACGGCCGTGCTGCGTGTCGCGGTTGTGGAGCACGCAGTGAGGACGGCCACCGCAACAAGTGTGGCAGCCTTCATCATACCAGCGACATGGCGACGGGAGTGCCGCTTCGATAGTCATAGAAACCGCGCTTCGTCTTGCGGCCATAGTAGCCGAGCGTGACCATGCGCTTGAGAAGTGGTGGCGGTGCGTAACGCGTTTCGCGGAACTCCTCGAACATGATCTCCGAGATGAAGTACAGTGTGTCGATGCCGACGAAATCGCACAGCACGAACGGCCCCATCGGGTAGCCCGTGCCGAGTGTCATGCTCTTGTCGATGTCCTCGATCGACGCGAGTCCCTGCTCGAGGCAGCGGATGGCGTCGAGCATGTATGGGACCAGCAGCCGGTTCACGATGAAGCCCGATGTGTCCTTGGCTTCCACCGGCTCCTTGCCGAGTGAGCGAGCGAACTCGAACGCGGTCTTGAACACCGTCTCGTCCACCGCAATGGTGCGCACGACTTCGACGAGCTTCATCACCGGTACCGGATTGAAGAAGTGCAGGCCGACAAAGCGTTCGGGCCGCTTGGTCGCTGCTGCCATGGCCGCAATCGTCAGTGAGCTCGTGTTGCTCGCGAAGATGGTGTCGGGACCGCAGACGGCATCGAGCGTGCGGAACATCTCGTTCTTGACCTCGAGATCTTCGGTCACGACTTCGATGATGAGGTCGCAGTCCTTGAGGTCTTCGAGCTTCGTCGTCATGCGGATGCGGCCCAGCACTTCATCCTTCGCCGCTGCCTCGAGTTTGCCCTTCTCGACAGCCTTCGAAAGGCTCTTGTCGATGCTCGCAAGGCCCCTGGCCGCAAACTCGTCGTTCAGTTCGCGAACCCACGTTTCGTAGCCCGCCTTCGCGCATACCTCCGCGATGCCGCTGCCCATGAGGCCGCAGCCCAGAACCGCTACCCGCTTTATCTCCGCCATTGGGACTCCCACGTCTATGTGTTGGTTCAGTGTCAGACGGTGAATATGACCGGATGGCAGGATCGGATCAACGTCAGCCGGAGGCGGGAGGCGGCCAGGTGGCCGGGGGAAATTATCGACCGAAGATCTTCGCGCGAAGGCTGCGCCGCCATGGTGCCGGCGGGGGCTCGAGACGGTCGCTGTGTTCAGCCCGGTCGAGAAGGCTTTCGATCTCCCGGCGGGCCATGACCACACGGTTCTTGAACGAGCTGGCGGTCAGCTTGAATGCGATGCCTGCGCCTGCGCCCACCGAGATGGCCAGAGATCCCACGAAGACGGCGGCGGCGGCGACGCCGGTGAACGGGTCGGTCATGAGGGCGGCTGGAATCGCGCCACTGATCACGCCCAGGAATGAACCGGTCCAGAGCGCGGACCGCACACTGGACGCGCGCTGCTCGCTGTAGTCGCTTTCCACGCGGATGTGCGACCTGGTGTCGTTCAGCTGCTGGACACTGATGATGACCCGCCTCGCGTGGGCCAGGTGGAAACGGCTGCCCGGTCGGGCGAGGCCCCTCGCCAACCGGGAGATCGCGTCTTCTGCTGGAATGAAGCGCAGCTCGCCCGACTTGCGACGCACGACCTGCATGTATTCGCGCGCGCTGATGTATTCCTCGAGCCGGGTGAGGTTGACGTCGGCACGGCCGGGCACCACTCGGGATGTGGAGACGATGGGCCGCTCGAAGTAGCGGTCGTACCAGTACGGGTCGCTCTCGAGCTGTGGCTGGTCGTACAGCGCCTGCTTCACCTTGTCCGCGGACAGGCCAAGCTCGCCGCCGATGCGGACGAGCTCCGCTTCCGACACCGACTCCTCGGCGTCACCCTGAAGCTGCGACAGTTCCACTGCTCGCCGGATGACTGCTTCGAAATCGGTGCGCGTGACGGATCGGCCTGGCGGCTTGCCTTCTGTACTCACGATGCTGCCACTCGCCTACTGCGCGTCGCGGTCGACCGGCAGCGGCTCGGCGTGCTTGACCTGCGGCAGTGCCGCGATGCCTGCGGTGAGCTGCGACGCCTGCGCGGCCGAGATCTGTGCGGCGTCCATCGCGGCGGCCTGCTTGCCCGTCGCGCTACTCGCAGTGGAGTCGCGACCCGTGAACTTGTCGAGCAGCGCACCGAACAGGTCGATGGGGATCGGGAAGAGTGTCGTCGAATTGTTCTCGGTTGCAATCTCTGCGACGGTCTGCAGGTAGCGCAGTTGAATCGCCGCCGGGTTGCGGCTGAGCACTTCTGCCGCCATGCCGAGTTTTTCGGATGCCTGCAACTCGCCCTCGGCGGCAATCACCTTCGCACGGCGTTCGCGTTCCGCTTCGGCCTGCTTGGCCATTGCACGGCGCATCTCCTGTGGCAGGTCGACATCCTTGATCTCGACCGCCGTCACCTCGACCCCCCAGGGGTCCGTGCCGTCATCAAGAATCTTGCGAATCTCGTCATTGAAGTGGTCGCGATCACTGAGGATCTGGTCCATTTCGGCCTGCCCAACGACGCTGCGTAGTGTGGTCTGCGCGAGCTGACTCGTCGCGAACAGATAATCCTGGATGACAATCACAGCCTTGACCGGATCGATCACGCGAAAGTAGACGACCGCATTCACTTTGATCGACACGTTGTCGCGCGTGATCACGTCCTGCGGCGGGATATCCATGGTGACAATGCGCAACGGCACCTTCACCATGGTCTCGTATCGGAACGGCAACAAGCCGATGAGGCCCGGGCCCCGCGTGGTCGTGAGACGGCCCAGACGGAAGACGACTGCCCTCTCATACTCGCGGAGCACCCGGAGGCTGCTTACTGCGACGGCGCCAAGGGCGACGATGACCGGGACTACGATTTCGAGCATGACGTCCTCCTGTTGTTGCAGCGTTACGTGTTAGAGCGCTTCGACGATGACTGCCATGCCCTGGCCGCCACCGATGCATGCACTGCCGAGCGCATACTTGCCACCGCGGCGGCGCAACTCGTGGAGCAGGTTCACCGTGATGCGCGCGCCGGATGCTGCGAGCGGGTGCGTGATCGCGATCGCGCCACCATTCACATTGGTCTTTTCCGGATCGAGCTCCAGCTCGCGTGCAACCGCCGCGAACTGCGGCGCGAACGCTTCATTGATCTCGACCAGATCCATGTCGTGCATCTTCAAACCCGCGCGTTCCAGTGCCTGGCGGCTTGCCGGTGCCGGCCCGATCCCCATGATGTCCGGCTCGACGCCCGCGATGCCCCATGCGACCAGACGACCGAGCGGCTTGAGGCCCTTGGTCTCCGCCCATGTCGCGCTCGCGATCACCAGTGCAGCCGCGCCGTCGCCGATGCCGCTCGCATTGCCCGCCGTGACGAAGCCGTCCTTCTTGAAGTACGGACGAAGTGCGCTCAGCGTTTCCATCGTCGTGTCCGGACGCATGTGCTCGTCGGCATTGAACATCACTTCGCCCTTGCGGCTCTTCACCGGGATCGGTGCGACCTCCGTCGCCATCCGGCCGGTGTCCCACGCATCCTTCGCACGCTGCTGGCTGCGGAACGCGACCGTATCGGACTCTTCGCGCGTCACGCCGTACTTCTCCGCAAGCTTCTCGGCAGTCTGCGCCATCGAGAGACCGCAGAACGGATCGGTCAGTGCAGCCCACAGCGAGTCCTCGAAGAATGTACCCGCCTCGCCCAGTCGCAGATCGCCCCAGCGCGCACCCCGCACCATGTGCGGCGCCATGCTCATGCTCTCCGCGCCGCCGCACAGCGCGACGTTCGCGTGACCCAGCATGATCTGCTCGGCACCGCTCACAATCGCCTGGAAGCCCGAACCGCACAGGCGGTTCACCGTTAGCGCAGGCGCAGTGATCGGCACACCCGCACGCAACCCCACGTGACGCGCGTGGTAGATCGCGTCCGCCGACGTCTGCAGTGCGTTGCCGAAGAACACCTGGTCCACGTCGCCCGCCTCGATCGCCGCCGCCTCGATCGCCGCCGTCGCCGCATGCGCACCCAGGTCCGTCGCCGTAAAACCCTTCAATGTCCCGCCAAACGCACCAAACGGCGTCCGCTTCCCCGAAAGAAACACAATATCGTTCATCCACCCCTCACAAGTTTCATTGGAACAGTCTGCCACATCTCAGCCCTTCGCCCTTCGCCAGGCGCCATCGGCGCCGGTCCGCCAGGCGCCATCGGCGCCGGTCCGCCAGGCGCGCCGGTCCGCCAGGCGCGCAACGCGCGCCGGTCTCTCTAAATCACCGGCGCCTTCCCCTGCAGGTACGGCAGGAACTCCGACTTGTTGTGCGCTTTCATGTAGGCCTCTTCCGGACTGACGACCTTCTTCATCAGATAGTCGAGGATTGCCTGATCCATCATCTGCATGCCGTCCTTCTTGCCCGTCTGGATCATGCTCGGAATCTGATGCGTCTTGCCCTCACGGATCATGTTGCCGAGCGCGGGCGTGCCGACCATGACTTCGAGTGCCGCAACACGGCCGCCGCCGTCTTCCTTGCGGAGCAGCTGCTGCGCGACCACGCCGCGCAGGGACTCACCGAGCATTGCTCGTATCTGTTCCTGCTCGGATGCGGGGAACGCATTGATGATGCGGTCTACGGTCTTTGCGGCGGAGGACGTGTGCAGTGTGCCGAACACGAGGTGCCCTGTCTCGGCAGCAGTGATCCCGAGCGAGATTGTTTCCAGGTCGCGCATTTCGCCCACCAGGATGACGTCCGGGTCCTCGCGCAGTGCAGCGCGCAGTGCGGATGCGAACGACTTGGTGTGGTTCCCGACTTCACGCTGATTGACGAGACTCATCTTGTTCTGATGCACGAACTCGACGGGATCCTCGATGGTGAGGATGTGGTCCGGCCGGGTTGAGTTGATGAGGTCGATCATCGCGGCGAGTGTCGTGCTCTTTCCGGAACCCGTCGGTCCAGTCACGAGAACGAGACCCTTGTTCAGCAGACAGAACCTGCGAATGCCTTCCGGCAATCCGAGTTCGTCGGCGGACAGCACCTTGGACGGGATGGTCCGCAGCACCGCCGCGTAGCCCTTCCGCTGCCGGAACATGTTCACGCGGAAGCGCGCGACTTCGGGGATCTCGTATGCGAAGTCGATGTCGAACGTCTCTTCGAATGTCGCTTTCTGCGCCGGCGTGCAGATCTCGTACAACAGCGCTTGCACGTCCGTCTGTGTGAGCTCGCGGAACTTGATGCGTTCGAGCTCGCCATGATGGCGGAAGATAGGCGGCGAGCCGACACTCAGATGGAGGTCGGACCCCTTCTGCTGCACCATGAGTCGGAGGAACTGATCGATCTGTGCCATCAGCGATTCACCGGTCGAAGTTCCCAGACGAGTGCGTCCTGATCGCGTGATACGGCCAGGAGCCAGTTGATCCCCGCGTCCGCGAGTGCAGCGCGATCGGGTGCGCTCATGACGTGCACGAATGAGATCGGTGCTGCCTTGATGATGCGGGGCAGACGCGAGTCGTCGAGCGGAAGATCGACGGACAGCGCGTCGAATTCATATGATTCGATTGCAGCAATGAAATCCTCACCCTGTTCGCCCGTTCGAAGTGTATAGATGCCCGGCACCTCGTCGCGGTCGGTGATGTGCGCGGCGCGTGCGGTATCACCGAACACCAGGCCAGGTAGTTGCGCGGCGATATCGAGCACCGCGTCATCCTCCATCGCGGGCATGGCGACGTAAGCCGACCCGACGCGCGCGAGCAGCCGGAGCTCGGCGGCGACAGAAGGCGGTAGTACGACGTGTGCACGCTTCGATTCCCGCGTGCGCGTTGGCCGCAGGAGGAACTCGGTGCCGCTCGCACTGCTCAGCACCTGTACCTCGATGCCCGCGTCGACACCCGCGCGCGTCAGCGTCGCATCATACGACTGCATCTCGCCATTCGACCTGGCGGCCGCCTCGAAGGGGGACGGATCGATCATGTCTTCGAGGATCGTCGCCCAGCCGTCGAGCAGGGGCGTACGCGCGCGTCCGCTTTTCGCGCGATACCACCCGATTGCGTGACCCGCGCGCACTGAAATGCCGATGCGTTCTGCACCCGTGTCGAGCGCCGTGGTGATGAAGTCGGTGAGTGTACCGGCCGACGTGTCACCCGACCGAACGGGTCCGGCATCGCCATAGATGTTGCGGATCAGCTCGCGGATCCGGGACGCGGACGCGAGCGCCATCTCGACATCGAAGCCGGTGCGCGCGTGCAGGTCGTCGAGCACATCGTTGTCGAGTGGATTGGCAACAACGACCGTGAGTGTGCGGCCTGCCTTGACGATGGGGACCGCGAGATTCGCGAGCGCCCAGTCGCCCGGTACGAGGAGTGCCACCTCGCGATCGACTGCATCGGCGTTCGGAAAAATGAATGGGAGGTCGAACTGGCTGGCGAGTGCCCAGTCGATCTCTTCACGACTGAGGATGCCGAGCGCTACGACCGATTGCCCGAAAAAGCCGCCATGCGTGCGCTGATAGTCGAGCACACGATTGACGTCGTCCTGTTCGATGCGTCCTGATTCGAGCAGGATGTCACCGAGCTGCCGTTTGGCTGCCATTAAATCCTGTGACGCGCCATCGCGCGCCCCTCCTTCAGAGCCCTGATTCGCGGATCTCGCGACACACCCAGTCGCCGACGGCGACGGTGTCCAGCTCGCCACCCAGGTCGGGTGTCGTATTGCCGGTCAACACAGCTTTCCGCACTGCCCGCTCGACGCCTGCTGCCGCATCGCCGTGGCCGAGGTGCTCCAGCATCAGGGCGGCAGTCAGAATTGCAGCGAGCGGATTCGCCCGTCGTGTGCCGACCAGGTCGGGCGCGGAGCCGTGGACCGGTTCGAACAGGCCGTTCTTACCGGGATGCAGCGATGCCGACGGCGCGAGGCCGAGACCGCCGACGAGTGCGGCCGCCAGGTCGCTTAGAATGTCGCCGAAGAGATTGGGTGCCACAATGACATCGTACTTCGCCGGATTCAGGACCATGTCCATCGCGAGTGCGTCCGCGTACACCGCGTTCTGCTCGATGCCGCTGTATTCGACGCCGACTTCCTTGAACACACGACGGTACAGGCCGCCGCCGTACCGCATCGCATTCGCTTTGTCCGACAGCGTAACCTTCTTGCGGCCGTTGCGCACTGCATACTCGAATGCTGCGCGAATGATGCGCTCCGCACCCTTGCGCGTGTTCACGTCCTCTTCGATCGCGATCTCGTCCGGCGTGCCTTCCTTGAAGTTGCCGCCCATCCCGACATACGCGCCTTCAGTGTTCTCGCGGAACACGATCATGTCCACGTCGTCCGTCGTGATATCGCGCAACGGCGACATCTTCGGGTCGTAAAGTTTGACGGGCCGAAGGTTGATGTAGAGGTCGAGCTTGAAGCGCATGCCGAGCAGGATCTGCCGTGCGTGCTCATTCGACGGCACGCGCGGGTCGCCGATGGCGCCCAGGAAGATCGCGTCATAGTCCGACTTGAGCTCCGCCATCTCGTCATCCGTGATCGCGGAGCCCGTGCGCAGGTAGCGCTCCGCGCCCAGGTCCCACTCAACCAGTTCGAGCGTGAGCCCAGCTTCATCCGCGACGCAGTTCAGGACCTTGGCGGCCTCCGCTGTAACGTCGATTCCGATCCCGTCGCCGGGGATAAGTGCAATGCGTGCCATAGCGGGGAAGATAGCAGGCCGCGCGGGCGAGGGGCTAGCGGTTGGTGACCGTGATGACGCCCTGGACGCCGTGGGTAGGGCAGCGGAACCGATAGCTGCCAGGCGGCGCGCCGTCGAACGAGACGACCCACTTCGAGCCTGCCGCCATGAACGGCGGGCTGCGCATCTGGCCAGACGTCTCGAGGAAGCTGCGGGCCTCCTCGCTCATGCCGTCGCCATCGAATGCAATGGCGTGGGCGCCCGCGTCCTGCGCGATGAACCGCAGGACGTCACCCGTCCTGATCGTGGTCTCGGCCGGCTCGAGTTCAGCCAGCTTCGTGCGGTCTATGCGCACCGTTGCAACGCGGATGCTGTCCGGGACAGCAATGGTGCCTCCCGCCAGCTCCAGTACGCGAGGCCCCTTTGCATCGGCTTTCGACAGGCCACCTTCACCGCGGTCGCAGGCGGTAACTGGCAGGACGAGCGCCAAAACGAAGGCGCCGGCGAGCCGCAGAAGCGGACGCGCCGGCGCCGGCGATACGAAATCCTTCAATGCTATCCCTTGTGACTGATCGAATAGATGTAGGCCGCGATATCCGCGATCTGCGCATCCGTCAGCTGTCCGCCACCCATCGGGGGCATCGGAGCGGGGTGCACCTTCGGTGTCATGACACCCATCTTGATGGTCATCTTGATCGCGTCAAAGGAGCCGTCCGAGTTCAGCCATTCTGTATCCGTCAGGTTCGGCGCGTTCGGGGTACCCGTCGCGTCCACGCCATGGCAGGCGATGCAGATGCCCGTCTTGTATGCGGACTCACCCGCCGTGACCATCGCGACCGTCATACCCTCGGGCATGTTGCCCGCAGTCGGTGCTGCCGCCGCTCCGGCGTCCGGTGCAGGCGTCATCGGCGCTGGCATGGCTGACGTATCCGTCGTGTCCGCTGCCGTATCATCGCTGCTGCTGCATGCCGTCGCGCCCAGGATCAGCGCGATCGCTGCAACGGCCGTCCAGCCTTGCTTGATTTTCATTTTCCACCCTCGTTGAGATCCCTCGAAACCATTCGAAGTCTTTGATCTTAGCCACCCTCGAACCGCGGTCAAGTCATGTCACCTGATGCGACGGTCGTGCCACACGCAATGCAGAACGACCAGGACGGGTCCAGCGGCTCGCCGCAGGACACACATGGATGCATGCTCTGGTCCGCTCCGCAGAACGGGCAGAATCGGAGCCTCCGGTTGCCGGGCAGCCTCGAGTCGCAGTGCGAACACTCGCCTGCCACCGGCTCTGCAGTCATCGCCACACGGTCATCCGCCTCGACCGGGGCGTCGGCTTCCAGCTCAAAGACCGCATGGGTTTGCGCATTCGGCGCAGTCGTCCACGAATCGTCCGTCGCATCAGGCTCTTCCGCATCCTGGGTCTCAACCTCCTCGTCGAGGTGCTCGGATCGGGACAGGGCCGCGAGCGCGGACCAGTCCGGGGTCATCATACGCGAGGTTGCCTCCGCCATCTCGCGCTCATCCTCCTCTAGTTGCTCGCGTACCCAATCCGCCTGCGGCGTAGACGGGTTGAGCACGACGTCACACCCGGCGTAATCGCGATACAGTGTGACATCCGGGTTCGGCGATTCCAACTCCTTCCGCAGCCGCTCCCTCGCCTGCGGCGGGTCCAGCTTTGTCAGGCCGTCGACACCCGACAGCATCCGGACAAGTGCATGCTCGTAGTCCGCATTCATCTCGAACCCCAGTGCACTGCGCACCGTGCGATACGGCGCGAGGTCCTGATAGATCTCTGCAACCGTCACGGGTGACGCGAACGGATCGCCACGGCGCGCGCTCACTGTATCGACGATGAATCGATGCAGGCGCTGCACACTGTCCTTCAGGTCCGTATCGTCTTCGACCATGGCTGCTCTCTCTGTGGGAAACGGCTTCACTGCGTACCGAGCGTTGCTCGCGCCTCGGCCGGCGCACTCCGCAACACCTCTGCCGCCGACGGATCGCCCGCGGCGCGCAGTGCGCGCACCAGCCCGACCCAGTTCGCGGCATTCGACGGCTCCAGTTCCTGCGCCTGGCGATACGCGCTCACAGCACCCTTCGACTGCTTCAGGTCCATGAACACGTGACCCAGCTCGCGCATGATGTCCGCATCCTTCGGCGACTGTTTCCTCGCCTGGTTCAACACTTCGCCCGCCTCTTTCGTTCGGCCCTGCGCGCGCAGCACACGCGCCAGATACAGGCGCGCCGTGGCGTCGCCTTCATCCTCGCCTATCGCGGTGCGGAAGTTCTGCTCCGCGATGCCCCAGCGTCGCTGCTCGAACGCTTCGATTCCGCTCGCCATCGGATCCGGCGGTGAGAACAGCACACGGAACACCAGCCACGTCGCGAGCGCGAGTCCGGCAATGAGTGCAAGCGGAATCAGTGCACCCCGCCTGCTCTTCGTCGGCTTCACCGCGTGCGGCGGGGCATCCGTATCATCCTCGAATGATGGTGTGACGAGAGGCGGGCGAGGCGCAGGCGGTGGTGGTGTATGCGACGGCGGACGCGCGCCGGGCCCTGCATATGCCGCGTGTTCGACAGGCACCACCGGGGCCGGTGGCACTACATCACTGCGCAGCAGTTCGATCGTTTCACGCGCGAGGTCCGCGTCCGCGGCACGCACCGTGTTCGATGCCGCGCGTTCGACCGCCTGCTGCAGGCCGATGGCAAGTGTTGCGAGTCGCGGGGAGATCACGTTGCTGTCGCGCAATGCGGAAACAAGACGATCGGCCGGAAGATCGTCGGAGGAGAGTGCAATGAGGCGAAGTTCATCGGGGGACTTCGTGTCGGCCCGCAGGAGCTGACGGAGAGAACGCTCCACAGCCTGGCCGATGGCCTGAAGCGACTCCGCCAACTCCTGCGGTGTCCGATACGTCTCGAGCTGCTCGATCGACGCGCTCACCGCGTTGAGCGGCGTCAGCGCACGATCCCGTTCCGTCATGATTTCAGTACTCGATCTGCCAGTAGCCGGCGCGTTCTCCGGCCATCAGGAACTCTTTCGGATCCTCGGCCGGTAGCGCGACACCCATGCGCGCATGCGCTTCTGCCGCCTGCCGTTGCATGAACTGTGCGACGCTCTCACCCGGTTCGCCGCGCGATTCGCAGATCTGGATCACCAGATCCTGCCACGTACCGGTGAATGTCCCGCCGTCCGGAAGCTGCAGCCTGTGCGCTTCGATCTGCAGGCGCACCGCATCTTCCATCGCGTGCGACGCAGCACCACCTTCCGCGGATGCTTCAATCTCCGCGAGCAGCTCTTCAATCGCGTCCGGTTCCGATTCCAACTCGGCCAGCCGCGTCTCCCACTGCGCAACTTCAGGATCACCAGGCGACGTTCCCGTCAGTGCGCGCTTCAGCTCGATCAGACGCCACACGGCAAGCGAATCGAAATGCTCGACCGGTGGTACGCGCTCGAACTCCCTCGCCGCACCTGCCCAGTCACCGCGGTCGTACAACAGGTGCGCCAGGTAGATCCTCGCCTCGTGGAACTCCGAATCCAGATGCAGCGCTCTGCGCAGCTGTCGGCGAGCGCCCGTCTCGTCCTCGAGCCGGTGCAGCACGTACGCATACGCCGCCGCCGCTTCCGCACTGTCCGTGTGCTGCAGGACCACGCCCTCCAGCAACTCGCGCCCTTCGTCGTAGAGGTGCTCGCGGTACAACGCGCGGCCCATCGTCATCATCAGGTCCAGATCGTCCCGGCACGTCTCGCACGCCTTCCGGAACAGTGCGATCGCCTCCGCCTGCTCACCGAACCGCAGCAGCGAATCGCCCAGACCGACCAGGCCGTCCTCGTGCTCCGGATCGAGCACCAGCGCGCGCTCGAACGACTGCTTCGCCCAGACAAACTCGTCCCGGGCAAGGCGGGTGTAGCCAAGACCGACGTACAGCTCTACGGAGTGGGGGTACAGCCCGAGCGCTTCCTTCAGAAGCTCCAGCGCCTGGTCGTACTCGCCATTGTCGTAGAGGCGGTGCGCGCGTTCGTCATACTCCTCGGAGCTGAGGAACGGAGTGGCCATTCAGCGCCTCCTCGTCGACCCGTGACAGGTGGTCATCTTAGACAGGGGGACCGTCGAAACACAGTATAATGCGGCCATAGCAGGTAAACAACCCCATATATTGTGGTTTCGGTTTTGGTACGCCTTCGTTGCCGACCCGTCCCTGTCGGCTGGTGCCCATGGCCCGCATCATGAAGGGTACTGCAGGCGACGGCCGTCACGCGGCCGGTTTGCGACACCAAGAACTTCGCGCGACTTGGAACGGGAGCGGCAATGTTCGGCTGGATGAAAAAACGGAAACTCAGTGGTCGCGCTCAGCGCCGCCTGATGATTGCACTCGCGCGCGCGGAAGAAGAGATCCTGGAAACGCACGTGGCGAATGCACTCGCGATCATGGATGCGCTCGAAGGCGAGATGTCGATGGGCCACGCACTGGAATTGTATCTCGAAGCGATGGACCTCGGCGAAGTGCGTGAAACGATTGTTGCGAAGCGCGTGCTCGCGCGGCTCGAAGAAGAGGACGTCGGCCGCATGCGGGCTGCGCGCAAACTCCGCTACGACGAGTAATCGGTTCCGCATCGGTTTGCTAGTTACGAACACGGCATATGGGCGTCGCGTTCTCTGGTACGGGAACGAAATGTTCACCGCAGAGGCGCAGAGGACGCCGAGCCGGCTGCGCCGGTTTACTGGAGCGAGCTGCCGCTCTGTGCTGTCGTTGTTGTTGTTTATACAACTTCGCTCTATCCCCGAGCGTCTGGATGGAATACCGAAGCCGCGCAGCGGCCTCCGCGTCCTCTGCGCCTCTGTGGTGAACAATCCGTTGAAAAAGAAAAGAGCCTGCGATTTCGCGCAGGCTCTTTTCTTTTCGTCGTACTGGAATGCGCGGCTCAGCGCTGCACAGGCTTCTTCTTCGCAGGTGCTTCGACATTGGCCGGTTTGTCCTTGGCCGGGGTGGGCGTTGGCTCTGCGGCCTTCGCGAGGCCCTCGACCTGCTTGCCGCGCTTTTCCCACTCGGCCTGGATCTTGTCGATCGTCGGGTACGTGTCATGATCCGTCAGTTCGAAGTCGACGATCGGCGTATTCACATAGTTGCCGACCGGCAGACCGCGCGGATAGCGATCACGCGGAACCGGGTAGCGTTCGAAGGGCTTCCCGTACTTCCGGTTCATGTAGAAGTTGATGGCGTTCGCAACGTGACCTGACGGCAGCCAGCCGTGCTCGCCGTACTTCACGAACATGACAGCGACGATCTCCGGATGCTTGCCCGGCTGTCCGCCGAGCCCGGCGAACCACGCGTGGTCCGTCCATGCGGGGCAGCCCTGGCAGGACTGCGCAGTACCGGTCTTGCCGTAGAAGTCCCAGTTCTCGAGACGGCTCTGCTGCGCTGTACCGCCGGGACCCATCACGCGGCGCATGCCCTGCCGCAGGTAGTCGAGGTTCGCGTCCGACACATGCAGCTGGAACGAGACCTTCGGCGGTTCATCGAGCATCGCGAGACGCGGCTCGAATGCGACGCCGTCCGGGCGCGCGAGCGCGACGTACATCTCCGCCATCTTGATTGGCGTCATGACGACGGCGCCCTGTCCGATCGAGAGCGTCATGATCTCGTTCTCATTCGGACGATAGCCATACTGCTTGATCATCCAGTCGAAGCTCTTCGGAAAGATCGGCGACGTTTCGCCGGGCAGGTCGAGGCCTGTCTTCTCGGCGAAGCCCATGCGCGTCCCGACTTCCATGAAGCGTCCGAGTCCGATCCGGATGCCGACCTGGTAGAAGTACACGTCGCACGAGTTCAGGATGCCCTTCACGAGATTCTGCGCTCCGTGCACACCCCAGCACTTGGCATAGCGGCCGAACGTCATGCCGCCGGTGCAGGAGATCGGCATGTACTCTTCCGGCTTGATGACGCCGAGGTCGAGCGCCATGGCTGCAACCATCAGCTTCCACGTGGATGCCGGCGGCTGCGCCGATCCGCTCGTGGATACCTTGTTGTTGAGTGGCAGGTCAGGATCGTTGTTGAGCGCATCGTACTCGCGCGAGCTGATGCCGCCCGTGAACATGTTGGGGTCATACGACGGATGACTGTAGAGGGCGAGAACGCCGCCGGTCATCGGATCGATGGCGACGAATGCGCCCTGCTTCCCTTTCAGGTTCTCGCTCGTCTCGAACAACTCCTGCACATACTTCTGCAGGTCGAGATCAAGAGAGAGATGCATGTCGCGGCCCGGAACAGGCGGCTTGCTCTCTTCATCCGACAATCGGTTGCGGATGTTACCGTTCGCGTCTACCTCGAGGAAGCGCTGGCCCGGCGTGCCGCCGAGAACCTCCTCGTACTGCCGTTCGAGACCCTGCTGCCCGATCCAGCGGCCCTGTTCATAACCCTTGAAGCGCGGCAGTGCGGTGTCCCGCGGCTGAATCTCGTTGACGTATCCGATGATGTGTGCGACGGCGGATCCTGCGGGGTAGCTGCGCTTCGCATACTCGTTGATGATGACGCCGGGGAAGTCGTACTTGCGTTCCTCGAGCCGCGCGACGGCCTTCCTGGGCGCGTCCTTCATCAGCATCATCGGATAGTTCGGCGTGGCCGCCCACTTCTTGATTGCGGCCTTCACTTCCGGATCGCTCATGCCGAGCACCGGACGGAGCCGATCGATCTGCGCCATCATGGAATCGCTGGGTATGCGACGGCGCGTCGAGCGCTCATCAGGCATGACCTGGATCTCGTAGGCGGGAACGTTCTCGGCGATGACCTGGCCGTGACGGTCGTAGATCGTGCCGCGGGGTGCGGGCACGGCAAGCGGACGCATGCGGTTCGTGCGCGCTTCCGACGCGCGCTCCGCGCCCTGCAACACCTGCAGCCGCGTGAGTGCGGCGGACAGCAAGAGAATTGTGAGGAGTACGAACGCCCGCGCGCCGCGGCTGCGACGCACGCGCTGTGCGCGCGGCGTCGTCAGCCGACCAGTCCGTTCCATGATGTGCCTCCAGTGAACTACATGCTACTCGTACTTAATACACCGGGCGCGGGCACGAGAGCCCTCAGGAACCGATCTCGAACGAGACTCCGCATTCCGGACAGACGAACTCACGACCACGCCGACGCAGACCTACCACGCGAGTGCCGTGCCGTGGGCACAGGATCTCGTGGCCGGATTCCAGTTGGCGGTGGACCGCCTTGCGCTCTTCCATCGTCGCAGGTTCGATCTCGAACATTTTTCGCTGTGCGCACTGCAGGCATTCGAACCAGACCTCGCCCGCCCCGTTGGGCTTGGTGCTGACGCGCACAACCTCCGAGAAGCCGCCGCAGCCCACCGGGCAGGGCACCATTTCGCCCGCGAAGTAGTGCGTCATCGGGTCGGTCGCCACGAGTGGTGGCGACGGCTTTACCGCCTCGTCCCGGCGCTTCTTCTTCTTTTTCGGCTTCTTCTCCGGCTCCACGACGAGCAGAAGCGAGCGCTTGCCGCCCTTCCGCTTGCGGCGGAGTTCCTCGATCGGGTCGCGGCGACGCCGTTTTTTCTTCGGCGGACTGCCTGCAGCTCCGAGTGTCGCGTCGTCGCCTGCGGCGCCGGCTTCGCCCGCGGCGGCCGGCTTCGGACGCTTCTTCCGCGGTGCGACCGCAGCGTCGCCGTCCCCGCCGGCGTCCACTGCCAATGCCGTTACGTCCGCCTGATCAACCTTCGGCGCCCTGGCTGCCTTGGGCTCTTTGGGCTCTTTGGGCTCTTTGGGCTCTTTGGGCTCTTTGGGCTCTTTGGGCTCTTTGGGCTCTTTGGGCGCGCGGGTTTCCTTCGTCGCCTTCGGCGCTTTGGGTGCTTCGGTGAGGACTGCTTCCTCGCTGACCGCTGGCGCTGCCTTCGCAGGTGCCGACTTTACCGCGGCCGCCTTGGCCGGGGCCGTCTTTGCGGCCGCCTTCACGGGCGCGGGCGCCTTTGCGGGTGGGGCCGCCTTGGCAGGTGCTGCCTTCGCCGGAGCTTTGGTCGGAGCCTTGAACGGCGCGGCATTCTTCGCCGGTTTGACCGCAGCCTTGGCAGGTGCAGTCTTGAGTGCTGCTTTCGCAGGCGCCTTGGCGGTGGCCTTTGCCGGTGCCTTTGCAGGCGCCTTGGCGGGGGCCTTTGCCGGTGCCTTGACCGGAGTGCGCGCGCCGCCGGCCTTGACGGGTGCCGCCTTCCGGACGGGCGACTTGCCCGGCTTGACCGAGGTCTTGGCGGCCTTGGCAGGTGCTGTCTTGCGCGCCTGCCTGGCGACCTTCTTCGCGGGCGCCTTCGCGGGCGAGCGAGTAGCCTTCTTCGCGGCCGGCTTCGACGGCGCAGCCTTGCGCGGCGGCGCCTTCTTCACGGCCTTGCCGGCCTTCGACGAACCCTTGCTGGCGGCCTTCGCGGGCGCCTTGCGTGCAGAATTCTTCGCGGGCTTGGAGGCCTTCTTCACCGTCGTTTTGCGGACGGTTGCAGTCGACTTCTTCGCGGTGGTGGCCTGCTTTTTCGCGGCGGAAGAGCGGGAAGCGGACTTTTTAGCCGCCTGCTTGATCTTGGACTTGGCCTTTGCGGCCATGCGTACCTCCGTACATGCAAGCGTCGGCAGCGCCCGCGGCATGCGGACGCGGCGGCTTCGCCGCGCAAAGATAGTGGTGTCGTGGTGGCTCCCGCCACTGATGGCGTGCTAGCGCCCGCGCCGTTTCGTAACAGTGCGGGTGCGGCCGACCTCGTCGAGGCCGTAGCGAGCGAGCTTCTCGTAGAGTGTTGCACGAGAGATGCCGAGAGATCGGGCAGCCCTCGAGCGGTTCCCGTTGTGGTGTGCGAGGACGCGCGCGATATGACGTCGCTCGACTTCCTCCAGCGACAGGTCTGCCTCGGGCCCGGTCTCGCCGAGATGGTCGGCAACGAAGATTTCAGGCGGCAAATGCGCTGGCTGTACTTCTTCCGCATCGGACGACAGCAGCAGCACGCGTTCGAGGACGTTCCGCAGCTCGCGGATGTTGCCGGGAAAGCTGTACTGCCCGAGCAAGGCGATGGCTTCCGGCGTGAAGCGCCCCGGGCCGCGACCGATTTTGCGTCGCAGGTCGAGCAGCAGCCGGATCGCCAGGTCGGCAATCTCCTCGCGGCCGCGCTCGCGCAGGGCCGGCAGCCGGAGCGGGAGGACGTTGAGACGGTAGAACAGGTCCTCGCGGAACTTGCCGTCGCGGACGTTCATTTCGAGATCGTGATTGGTCGCGGCGATCACGCGCACGTCAACTTCGATTTCCCGGGTGCCGCCGACTCGCCGAAACTTCCGGCCTTCGAGAACCTTGAGCAGCTTCGGCTGCAGTTCAGGTGCGAGGTCGCCGATCTCGTCGAGGAAGAAACTGCCCGAGTGTGCGACTTCGAGCAGACCTCGCTTCATGTCCTTGGCGTCCGTGAACGCGCCCTTCTCGTGCCCGAAGATCTCCGAGTCGAGGAATGTGGAGGACAGACCGCCGCAGTTGATTTCGACGAATGGCGCGGTGGATCGGCGGGACAGCTGATGCAGCATGTGCGCGACCCAGCCCTTGCCGGTTCCGGTTTCGCCGGTGAGCAGCACGGTCGTGTCGCTGGCAGCGAGCAGCTCGATCTGGCGCGCGATATCGCGCATCATGGTCGTGCGGCCGAGACCTGCCAGCCCGCTGTTCTCCGTCTGTCGTTCGGCGAAGAAGCGGTTGCGACGGCGCAGTTCCACTTTTTCGTACGCGCGTTCCGATGCAGCCTCGAGGTGCGCGAGCTCGACCGGCTTCGTCAGGAAGTTTTCGGCGCCGAGCCTCATCGCCTGCACGGCTATTGCGATGTCGGCGTTACCCGTGAGCATGATCACCATCGAGTCGGCGTCGCGCGAGCGGAGCACCTCCAGCCACTGCAGGCCCGACAGGCCGGGCAGATCGATGTCGAGCAGCACCAGGTCCGGGTGCTCGCGCTCATACAGATCCATCGCGCCCTTGACCTCTGCTGCACGCTGGACCTGCCAACCCTTCGTTTCGAAGAACTTGCTCAGCAGCGACAGGACTTCATGATCGTCGTCGACGAGCAGGATGGAGCGATTCAAGAAGTTTACGCCTCCGCCGGGCCTGGATCAGTTGGGACTGCCGCACCGGTGATGAGAACGTCGTTGGCGTCCTCGCGCAACAGGCGGACCCGCGTGACCCTCCTCTCGAGCGTCTCTTCCACCCGGATCGAACCGCCGGCCATCAGGGGGATTCGGTCGCCCTGCACGGGCATCCGGCCCAATTCGCCGAAGACGTAGCCGCCGATGGTGTCGAAATCCTCCTCCGCCAGCACCAGGCCGAGCCGTTCATTCACCTCGAAGATGCTCGTGCCGCCATCAATGAGGACCGACCCGTCCGCCGTCGCCTCGAAATTCTTTTCCGGGAGATCGTGCTCGTCGTAGATGTCGCCGACGATCTCTTCGATCAGGTCTTCCATCGTCACCAGACCCATGGTCCCGCCGAACTCGTCCACCACAATTGCCATGTGCACACTCTTCGTGCGCAGCTCCGCCAGCAGTGCATCGATTCGCTTGGTGTCCGGCACAAACAGCGGCTCGCGCAGCATACCGGCGAGGTCGAACGTCTTGTCGTCCCGCACGACTGCGGCGAGCAGATCTTTCGCGAGCAGCACGCCCACGATGTCGTCGAGTGTTTCGTTGTAGACGGGGATCCGTGAGTGTCCTTCTTCAGCGGCGAAGCCGAGCACTTCCTCCCATGTCGACGTGATGGGCAGCCCGAGGATGTCGGGGCGTGGCGTCATGACTTCGCGCGCGAGCGTCTCACGGAACTCGAACACGCCCGTGAGCATCTGCTCCTGGTCCGCCTTCACGATCCCTTCTTCATGGCTCTGCTCGACCAGCAGGCGCAGCTCGTCAATCGTGTGTGCGAGCGCATGGACGCCCGTCGGCTTCATGCCGAACAGTCGCATGACCGCAGCGGCCGATGCACTCATCAGTGAGATGAACGGGCGCAGCGTGCGCGCGAAAAGCTGCGTCGGCGCGACTGTCCACATCGCGATCGCTTCAGCCTGCTGGATCGCCGCCATTTTCGGCACCTGCTCGCCGATCACGACGTGGAGGAACGTCACGATCAGCAATGTGATGATCGTACCGATGACGTGTGATGCAGTGATCGGATTCTCGATCAGCGGGATCGCGCGCAACATCGGCTCGAGATGCTCGAGGTACGGCAGCATCAGCGCGTGCAGTGTGCCTTCCGCGATGTAACCGATGCCGATCGACGCAACTGTGATGCCGAGCTGTGCCGCAGAAATGAAGCTTTCAGGATCATCGAGCGCGCGCAGGACGCGCGCGGCGCGCGCATCACCGGACCGGGTAAGCTGCTCGATGCGGGTCCGGCGGCATGCCACCAGGGCGAACTCAGCGGCAACGAAATAGGCGTTGATGGCGATGAGCACCACAACGCCAAAAAGCTTAAGGGCTATACTGGCGGGGTCCATAGGAAGCGGCCGATCCGTGCGTGCGACCCTCAATGAGGCCGCACGCCGTCACGTTACGCCGCGTTGGCGTCCTGATTCGAACGGGTGGCATGGTCGACTGCACCATGCGGAATCACCGGCTGGCAAAAGCGGATACCGGCGCCGCGCAACTGCTGAAGCTCTTCTTCCGAAAGCTCCGGGTGCCGTTCCTTCATAAAGTCCAGCGTCTCATCCATCCAGACGACCTGGTCTTCCTGGTCGGCTTTGATGACGGCGCACTGCTGTATGGCGCTGAACAGTTCGTCACGGGCACGGTCGAGTGTCGACTGCGGACCTCGCTCGGGCCGACTACGGATGCGTCTCTTACGCGTCAAACGATGCTCCGGGTCGTAGGGTCAATCAGGGGGCATTCAAAGCCCATTTAGCCGTAAAATCTAACAGTTCCACTCCCTGATGAACAGGTCCGGACGCCTGTGCCCCGGATGGCGAGGTCGGTACATTCCCTGGGAGAAAGGGTTCAACCACGTGGCTGCCGCACCCATCATCCGTCGGAATACGCGTATCGGGGACGTCCGTATCCATTCCGTCCACGCCGGCTCAGGCACGCCTGTGGTACTCCTGCACGGGCTGTCGGGCTCACACAACTGGTGGCGGTACACTGTCCCGGCGCTGGCCAGGCGGTACGAGGTTCATGTGCCGGAACTGGTCGGGTTCGGCCGGAGCCGCGGGCAGCGAGGCTCTCCGGGCATCGCGGAGATGGCGTCGCTGATGACGGAATGGGTGCGCGGTCTGGGCCTGGAAAGGCCGCACCTTGTGGGTCACTCCATGGGTGGCCAGATCGCGGTCCATATGATCGCGGGTGGCATGGCGGTGAGGACGCTGACGCTCGTGTGTGCGACGGGTCTGCCCCGCCCGCTGGGCGTGATGGAGGCCGCGCGGTTCTTCGGTGGCGCGCTGCCGCCGCGGCGGTGGGGCGCGCTGGAGTTCATTCCGACAATGGCGGTCGATGCGCTGCGTGCGGGACCCCGCCGCCTGCTGCGCGCGTCCTGGCAACTGATGTCGGATGACGTCACGCCGCTGCTGCCGCGTGTGACGTGCCCGGTGCTCGTGGTATGGGGAGCGCTGGACCCGCTGGTACCGTTGTCGCACGGAGAGCGGTACGTCGAGGCGTTGCCGAACGCGAGGCTTGTGGTGGTCAGCGACGCCGCTCACAACGTGATGGCGGACCGTCCGTCGGAGTTCAATCCTGTGTTGCTCCACTTCATCGACCACCACAATGCATGACTGAACGTCCAGCGGTTCAGCGGGTCGATCTGACGTCGTGTGTCGCCAGCTTCCGTACGTCGGGTGATGGCTACCCGATCGTGATCGTCCCGGGCCTCGGGCTGAGCAGTCGTTTCTACGAACACAGTTATGCAACGTTCGAACGCGCAGGATTGCGTCTCATCGTGCCCGATCTGCCAGGCACGGGCGGCACACCGGGTCCCCGTCGGGGCATCGATGCGGCGGGTGTGACATCGTTCATGATCGAGTTCGTGCAGGCGCTCGGCGTCGAACGCGCAGTGTTCGTGGGCCATTCGCTCGGCACGCAGGCCGTGTTGCTGCTCGCGATGCACGCACCGTCGCTCGTTGACGGGATTGTACTCGTCGGTCCGACAGGCGGTGACGGTCGAGGTCGACTGCTCCGTCAGCTCAAAGGCCTGATGGTGGAAAGTACACGTGTCCGACCCGGCGTGATCGGCGCTGTCGCGCGCGAGTATTTGAGGGTGTCGCCGTTCCGGTATCTCGGCACCTGGGTGAAACACCGGGACAGCGTTGCGGAGAGCCGATTGAACGAGATCGACTGTCCCGCAATGCTTCTGCTCGGCGGACGGGACGCGGTCATCGATCGTGCATATGTTGCGCGCCTGTGCGAAGCATTGGCCGGACTAACGATCGTGGAAATGGATTCCGCGTCGCACGCGCTGCCGCGTAGTCAGCAGGCCGCGTTCGATGCCGCGGTGATCGCGTTCGCGCTGCGGGTGCGCGGTTGAGCACGGTCAGTTTCGCGGCGGGACTGGCGCGTCTGTTCAATGGTTCCTACAATGGCACTGCATCTTCGAAGCATATGACGCAGGACTGGACGTTCATGCAACCTGACCCGACGATCGCGCTGCACGAACGCGCGCAGGACAATCTCCGGTTCATTCGTTCGACGATGGAGCGCGCGGGATCGTTCACCGCGGTGCCGGGCTGGGGTGGTGTTGCGATGGGTGTCACCGCGCTTGTCGCTGCGGGCCTCGCGCACGGGCGCAGTCCCGACGGATGGCTTCTCGTCTGGCTGGCGGAGGGTGCGGTCGGGTTCGTGATTGCCGCGGTTTCCGTTCGCCTGAAGGCGCGTCGCGCCCAGGTCCTGGTGTTCGGTGCGGCAGGCCGCAGGTTCTGGATGGGGTTCGCTGCGCCCGCCGTCGCCTGCGCGCTGTTCACGATCGTGCTCTACCGTACTGGCGGGACTTCGCTGCTGCCCTCATTGTGGATGCTGTTGTACGGCGCGGCGGTGGTCGCGGGAGGCAGCAATTCGGCGAGGATCGTACCGCTGATGGGCGCGCTGTTCATGGTGTTCGGCGCAGTGGCAATGTGGACGCCGCCGCTGTGGAACGACGTCATGATGGCTGCGAGTTTCGGCGTTCTGCATATCGTCTTTGGTTATCGCATCGCGAGGAAACATGGTGGGTAAGATAGAGCGGGTACCGCGGGACCGGCCGGCGAGGCCGACACCTGTGAAGCGCACACTGAAAGGCGTGCGCGGCGATGCGACGTCAGCACCGCTCGGGCTGGACCGTTTGATCCACGAACGTATTCGCCTCGCGATCGTGAGCGCACTCGCCGTGAATGAAGCGCTGAGTTTCAATGAGCTCAAGGAGCTGCTGGAGACGACGGACGGCAACCTGAGCGTGCACGCGCGCAAGCTGGAAGAAGCGGGATATGTCTCGTGTGTGAAGGGCTACGACGGCCGTACCCCACGCACCGAATACACGATCACACCGTCGGGACGTTCCGCACTCGCCGACTACCTCGAGCACATGGAACGATTGATCCGCGCTGTCGGCGAAGGGTCTTCGAAGTAGTCCGCTTCGTGTGAAACTGCCGGCAAGATAAAAGCCTGCTACCGTTTGCGGATTTCGATGCTGCCGTTGACGGTCCTGAGTTCGAGCATGCGTCCGCCGGATCCGATGGTTCCGTTGAGGCCCTTGGAGCCGAACTGTCCGCGGACTGTGAGCGGCCAGTCGGTTTCGATGTCACCGCTGACGGTCTGCGCGCGGACCTGCGCATCGAGGCCTGCGGGGAACGCTACGGAGACGTCGCCGTTCACGGTTGCGAACGAGAGCTCGCCTGTCCAGCTGTTGGTGCCCATCTCTGCATCGATGGAGCCATTGACTGTCGTAGCGCGGACGAGCCCGGTTGTTGAAACACTGATGTCGCCGTTCACGGTCGATGCGTGCACGTCGGCGTGCAGCCCTTCGACTTCGACGCCTCCATTCGTGGTCCGCGCGACGAGGATCACACCGCGCGGCACTTCGACAGTCCATTCGACGGACACGTCATTGTTATCGACATTGGCATTCCAGCGTTCGCCCGCCGTGCATTCATTCGGACGCTGCGGTCGGCCACGATTGCGTTCGGGAGTCGGGTAGACGGCGCACAGCGTATAGCCCTGCGGCGACTCTACCATCTCGATGCGGACGTCGCTCACGTTGTTCTTCCTGGAACGCTTCTCGGCGCGGACCCGGACGGACGTACCGCTTGTCGGCACCGCATTGATCCCGCCATTCACGCCCTTGATCTCGATGCGACGGCCGGCCTCGACCACATGGTTCCATGTGAACGTTTCGCTCTTCTGTGCAGCGAGCGACGAAGCATGGGCAGCTACAGCGACAAACGCGACGGCCGAAATTCTGGCAATGGTGCGCATGGTGTATCCTCTCATCAAAGCAATCTGAATTGTTGTCATTTGTTCTTCTGCCCGTTCTTAGCGTCATTCAGTTCGGCCGGGGTTACAAGCCGGATGGTGCCCTGGAAGGACTCAAGTGTAATGCGTGCACTGCCGGATCCGATGCGAAAGCTCTGTTCCCCGCTCCGCCGCCTGTCGAGTGTCAGGTTCATGGAAGACACGACACTTCCTGAGAACGTCGACGTCCTGAACGACGCATTGGCGTCATCTGGAATCGCCATCGTGATACTGCCGTTCGTCGTGGATGCAGTGTAGCTGCCGCCGTCACGGATCGTGGACCCGATTGTAATGCTACCATTGACGGTTTCCGCTGCCACGTTGGTTGCATCGAGCGCGAGCATCGTGATGGATCCGTTGACCGTCTCGGCCATGACGTCGCCATTGATGCGTGCGAGGCGGACGGCCTGGTTGGTGCTCGACGCGCTCACCCTGCCACGCACATCCTCCACCTTGACCCAACCCGAGACCGACTCGACAGTAACGCGTCCGATGACATTGCGCACCGTAATCGAACCTCCGACAGTCTCGATCACCACGTCGCCCCGGACGCCGTCGACGATGGCATCGGTGCGGACGCCGTCCACGATGATGCGGAACGATCGCGGCACATGGATGATGAACCTGACGTCTGCCATGCCGTTGTCGGCGGATGCATCGATCGCGACGGTGCTGCCGAGATGATCGATGTCGATGTCGGAGCGGCTGTTGTACGTCGCCTGTACGCGCACCTCGTTACGGTCCCAGGAGCGGACATCTACGGAGCCTGCGTAGGTATCCACAGCGAGCCGGCCGTCGGGCTGCACGGCGAAGGTTGTGTCCATCTGCTGCGGAACGGCCATGGCCATCGCGCCGGCAATCAGCAAGTGTAACATGATTCCTCTATATCTCCTTTATGCTCCGCCGCGCTCGATTTTCGAGGCCTGCCGAAGTAGATCGAGCTTCTGTTTCATGGTCCGATCGAGGTGCCGATGCAGATACCCGTTGGCCGGGTCGGTTGCGAGAGCCTCGCGTGCGTCGGCGATGGCGCCGTCGATGGTCTGCATGCTCTGCCGGAGCACGCGAGTCGTGTTGGGGTCGAGCCTGCCATCCTCGAGACCCGCTGCCGACTCGAGTTCTGAGATTGCCGCGTCGTATCCGCCCACGGGAGCTGGCGACGAAGCGAGGGTACCGCTGCGCGACGCAGTGCGCGCGGAGCTGCCAACGCGTGGCTGCGTGCGTTCGCGCGCGGGCGTGCCGCGTACATCTGCGGTCGCGGGTTGAACGGCGGCGCGTGGATCGTCCTCCGACGGCGCGGACTGCGCCGTGCTGTTCGATCCGGTGTCCGCAGGGGATGCGGCGGTCGCGACAGTGGTACGCTCAGTTCGCGGACCCAGCGATGCGACGACGGCACCGCCAAACATGAGCAGCACAATCGCGGCTGCGGCGAGCTGCGGCATCGACATCGTGATGGACCGGCGCGATGTGCGATGCGCGTCCATACGAATCACACCCGCACCGGCTTCATGCTGCGCAACGGGCGCATTGATGGCCGCGGCGATGCCCGCCCAGACGTGTGACGGCGGATCAACGTCATCGAGGGCCGCCGCGCTCTTTGCAATGAAGCGGAGGTCGGCGACGATCGCGCTGCACTCGTCGCATTCGACAAGATGCTGATCGACGGCTGCAGCGGTCGCCGCGTCGAGATCGCCGTCGACATATTCAGAGAGTCTGTCCGTCCAGTGTTCCATGGTCATCGTCATCCTCAGACGAGATGCTGCCGCAGCGTCATGCGCGCGCGGTGCAGCTGTGATTTCGAGGTGCCCGCTGTCACGTCCAGCAGCTCAGCGATCTCCTCGTGCGTATATCCTTCCACGTCATGCAGCACGAAGACCTGGCGTGCTCCTCGGGGCAGCGTTTCGAGCGCCCGGTCCACGTCCATCCTCAGGTCCACCCGCTCACGCCGTCCCGCCACGGGGAGGTCGGCGATATCCGCGGTGTCGTGGCGGTCCCGGTGTTTTGCAACGGCCTCCCGCCGGCCTAGGATGACATTCACTGCGAGTCGATAGAGCCAGGTGCCGAACCGGGAGTCGCCGCGAAACAGGCCGATCTTACGCCACGCCCTGATGAACACATCCTGTGTGACGTCGTCCGCTTCATCCGTCCCGATCATCCGCTTCGCCAGTGAGTGGATCCTCGCCGCGTGACGGTGGTACAGCCGCTCGAATGCGACGGCATCTCCGCCGGCCGCCAGCAGAGCGTCAGCTGCGTCCGTATCGGTGTCGGTGGTGGCAGCAGGCGCCATCAAAGCGTTCAAGTGTCCCGGTTCCTCGGCCCGTGTCCCTGATCTGTATGCCATGTTGGACAGGCAGGTGGGCGGAATGGTTGGAAGTCCGGACGTCGGCCGGGCTGGTGCGGTCGCGGCGGCTGTATGCGCCCCAACTAGCCCGGCCCGGCTCTCATTCCCTAACTTACGTCCATGACTCAGAGAATAGTAACAGTGGACGCATTTGCCACGGCGCCCTTTACGGGCAACCCCGCGGCGGTCTGTGTCTTGACGGAGCCCCGTGATGAGGGCTGGATGCGGAGCGTGGCCGGGGAGATGAACTTGTCGGAGACCGCGTTTCTGGTGCGGGACGGTGACCGGTTCAACCTGCGCTGGTTCACGCCCGCGGCGGAAGTCGACCTGTGCGGGCATGCGACATTGGCCAGTGCTCACGTTTTGTGGGAGGATGGCCATCTGGAGCGCGGCCAGGAGGCGAGGTTCACGACGAGGAGCGGCGAGCTTCGTGCGAAGAACACGGATGCGGGCATCGAGCTGAACTTCCCGGCGCTGTTTGCGGAACCGACGCACGCGCCGGATGGTCTGCTGGAAGCCTTGGGCATCGAGTCGGCTGTCGCCATTGCGCGCAACCGGTTCGACTATCTGGTCGAGGTCGCCAACGAAAAGGTCGTCCGCACGATGGCGCCCGATTTCGGGCGTCTGCAACGCGTCAATGCGCGGGGCGTGATGGTGACGAGCCGTTCCGATGCGGAGGGCATCGATTTCGTCTCCCGCTTCTTTGCTCCGCGGGTGGGCGTAGACGAGGATCCTGTGACGGGGTCGGCGCACTGCGCGCTCGCGCCCTGGTGGTCCGTCCGGCTGGGACGTGCCGAGCTCGTTGGCTGGCAGGCGTCGGCCCGCGGCGGGCGAGTCGGTGTACGGATGGAAGGCGACCGCGTCGCACTCATTGGCGCGGCCGTCACAGTAATGGTTGGAGAGCTCCGGGGCTGATGCCCCGGGCGTTGAATCCACGGGAGGTCGAATGTCGGACGAAGCGAATGACAAGGTCGAGCTGACGGACGAGGAATGGCGTGCCCGGTTGACGCCCGAGCAGTACCGCATGCTGCGCGAGAAGGGGACGGAGCGTGCATTCACGGGCGAATACAACGCCGAGAAGACGCCGGGCGTGTATCGGTGCGCAGGGTGTGACGCCGAGCTTTTCCAGTCGGATACGAAGTACGATTCAGGCAGTGGCTGGCCGAGTTTCTACGCGCCTGCTACGAAAAGCGTGGTCCAGGAGCACCGCGACCGCTCGCATGGGATGGAGCGCGTCGAGGCACTGTGTGCGAAGTGCGGCGGCCATCTCGGCCACGTCTTTCCGGACGGTCCGCGTCCAACGGGCGTACGCTACTGCATCAACTCGGCATCACTGAAGCTGGATCCTGATCCCACGAAGAAGGACTGACGCCACATGTCCGCGAAGAACTCGCAGGTGAACCGTCTCCGCCGGCTGCGCCAATCGTGTGCGACGGGGGTGATGGCGTGTGTCACAGTGGTGAGCGCGTCCTGCGCTGTTGTTGCAGGTGGAGGTAGCGGTGGCGTTGGTGGTGCGCCGGTCGTGAATGCCGCATGGCTCACGGAGCCGCAGACAGTGCCGGAGAAAACGGAGTTCAAGAGCACATCGCGGTACCAGGACGTGATGTGGTTCGTGAACACGGTCGTGCCTCGCTCGCGCTACATGCATCTCGACACGATGGGTCAGACGTTCGAGAAGCGAGCAATACCGCTGATCGTAGTGGGCAAGCTCAAGGATTTCTCGCCCGCCGGCGTGCGCGCATCAGGCAGGACGGTGGTGTACATACAGGGCAACATCCACGCGGGCGAAGTTGAAGGAAAGGAATCGGTACAGGTCCTGCTCCGCGAGCTGGCGGCGGGCAAACACACCGAGTGGCTGGACTCGCTGGTGCTGGTGGTCACACCGATCTATAACGCGGACGGCAATGAGCGTTTCTCGTTGACGAACCGTCCCATGCAGTGGGGCCCGATCAACGGCATGGGTCAGCGCCCGAATGCGCAGAGCTTCGACCTGAACCGTGACCACATGAAGCTCGAGTCGCCGGAGGCCAATGCGATGGTGGGTGTGTTCAAGGACTACAATCCGCATGTCGGCATGGACCTGCACACCACGAACGGGTCCGTCCACGGCTACCACCTGACGTATTCCGCGCCCATGCATCCGAATACGGACAGCACCATCGTACGGATGGCAAGGAAGGACCTGTTCCCGGAGATGACGAGGGCGGTCAAGCAGAAGCACGGCTGGGACTTCTTCTGGTATGGCGACTTCGGTCGTGGTCCTGGCGGCGCAGCCGACACGGTGTGGCAGACGTTCGAGCATCTGCCTCGTTACAACAACAACTACATCGGCCTGCGCAACCGTTTCGGCCTGTTGTCGGAGGCGTACTCGTACGCGTCGTTCGAGGATCGCATCAAGGCAACGAACTACTTCCTCGAGGAAGGCATTGGCTGGGCGTACCGCAACGCGACGCGAATCCGGCGGGCGACCGAATCGGCGGACCGCATGGACATCGTTGGCAAGCGGATGGCGCTGCGCGCCGAACAGGAGCGGTCACCGGAGATGGTGGAAGTTCTCGTCGGTGGCGCGACCATCGAGAAGAACCCGCTTTCCGGCGCCAACATGCGCGTGCGCACGAACGAGCAGCGGCCGAAGATGATGTATGACTACGGCACGTTCAGGCCGACGGAGCTGGAAGTCGTTCCTGCGGCCTACATCATCCCTGACTCGCCGGAGATGGCCGGCGTGATCGCGAAACTGCGCGCACACGGCATCCTGCTGGAGCGCTCGACGTTCAATGGCCCGACCGAGAAGTTCGTGATCGATTCGACGAGCGTCGCGACCGGTATGAATCAGGGCCACCGGAACCGTACCGTCTTCGGTCGCTGGCAGATGGATACAACGGCGCCACAGGGATCACTGATGGTCTCCATGCATCAACCACTCGCGCGTCTTGCATTCTCGATGATCGAGCCGCGCTCCGATGATGGGCTCGTTGTCTGGAACTTCATCGACGCATCGCTCGAATCGAGGCCGGGCGAGTACCCGATCCGACGGATCCGCTCGCTACCTTAGCTTACGTTTCGCGTCGTACAGGGTTTTCACGCGAAGCGCGCGAAGTGAAGAAAGGTCCGGCGCCGGAAGTTAGGGCGCCGTACCTTTTTTGTCTTTGTGATCTTCGTGTGAAACCGCCCGCCCCGCGAGGCCGGCGTCCGCGGAAGCCAGGCGGAAGCACAGGCGATACGCCCGTCCGACATGCTCGTCGTAGAACCTGCGCTCGCCGGCCGGGTCCCCCTATGACTCAGGTCGGGTCAAATCGGTTGCAACGGGGTCCGACCCGTTGGCTGTCCACCATGGAGGAGCGGATCGCCGCAGCGCAAGGCTGCCATCTGGCGCGCGCCGTGCATATCATTCATTCATGCAAGCAGCACCCCGCGCCCGGCGCGTACCGGCACCTGACGAACAACTGTCCCTCCCGCTCTCGTGGCTCTCGGAAGATGACGTGCTGCGCGAGCTGCATGCGCGAGGGATCACCGATGTGTTGCGTGTCCGATTCAAGGCCAACCGCTCGCGCCTCATCTCGCTGTCGGCCGATCGCAAGAGCCTGAATCTCCACGAGTGTTTCCGCTCCGCGCCTGCCGATGTGATCGAGGCCGTCGCGACGTTCGCGCGCGCACTGCGCGACTCGCCCGCATACCGTCGCGCGATCGAGCGCATGCGTGCGTGGCACGGCGCGCAGGTCGAAGATGCAGAACCCGAGGACCACGTCGGGCCGTGCTGTGCGACGTCCGCCCAACGCCATTTTCTTGCGGGTCTGTACCGCCAGCTCAATCACTCGCATTTCGGCGGATCACTGCCGGACCTGCTGGCCGTACGGCTGAGCGATCGCATGTCGCGTCGTCTCGGTCATGTCAGCTATACAACCGGGCGTGGTGAACGCGCTGTGCTGGAGATTGCACTCAACATCGACCTGATGCTCGATGGCAATGATCGCGCACTGGTCGACACGCTGCTGCACGAGATGGCGCACGCGGAAGCCTGGCTGGTGCATGCACACCGCGGCCATGGCGGTGTGTGGCGAGGCATCGCGCGGCGAGTCGGGTGTGAGGCGAGGGCGTGCTCGGATATGCACATCCGCCGACGACGTCGCAATACCGATCTTTCGAGGGTGCCTACGTCGATCTCGAATCACATCGAGGCGCCGCAGGTTCCGCTTTAAGAGGGCTACGAACAACATGACAACGACGTGACGCGGCGCGGGGAGAGCGGTGGGCGCGGAGTGAGGCTCTGCGGGCCTCGTCTTTCCGCCCCGCGTGCTCGGCGTCCTGTGTCGGTTGTTGTTGTGAACCCGGATGCCCGGGTGCATTCACTCGTCGTTGGGATCGTTGCGGCTGAAGACCTGGGCGGGTCCTTCGACGCCGTTTCGGCCGATGGCGGAAATCGCGATGAGGTCCGGCGGCGTGGCGCCGTAGGAGATCGCCTTCATGGACTCCGTGCCGGGGACAACCTGCATCGACCAGACACCGCGTGTCCGCGTACGGAACAGGTAGCCTTGGCGGTGCGACGCTTCGTGCGGCCACTCGAGTGTGATCAGGCGCGCGCGCGTGTCGACATTGAGTTTCGCGTGCAGTGCGACGGGTGACGCGGGTGCAAGCCAGGGCATGGCTGGCGGCAGCGCGACGGTCCGGTAGGCATCATTCGCCAGCATCTCACGCAGACCGCTCCGGCCCCGCAGCAGGTTCTTCGCACTGAAGAAGATATTCCCGGTCGCGCCCGGCTGTGCGCGCGTGAGCTCGACCTGCCTCGTGATCTCGTTCACGGTCCAGCCGGGCCTACTCGTATTGAACGGCGCATTGCCGAAGACGACTTCACGACCGAGCTGGTTTTCGCCCACCCACCACGCGATCAGGTCGGTGTACTTCTGGTTGGGTGCATCCGTCCGCCAGTACATCTGCGGCGCGATGTAGTCGAGCCAGCCGTTGCGCAGCCACGTGCGAGCGTCGGCATAGATCTCGGCGTAGGCATCGAGCCCCTTCACGCCATCAGGGTAACCGGGGCGCCAGATACCGAACGGGCTGATGCCGACCTTCACCCATGGCTTCACGCGGTGCACCTCGGCGTACATGTCGCGGACGAAGACATTGATGTTCTCGCGACGCCAGTCGCCGAGGCCGAGCGAACCGCCTGCGGCACGATAGCGCGCGTACGTGGCGTTGTCCGGGAATGCGATGCTGCGACCTGCTGCGTCCTGCTCGACATACGGATAGAAGTAGTCGTCTACATGGACTGCATCGATGTCATAGCGTCGCACGACATCCGCAATGACGCGCAGACTCAGCGACCTCGCCTCCGGCAGGCCGGGGTCGAGCCACTTCTTCGTGCCGTAGTGGACGACGAGATCCGAGCGGGTGCGCGTGATGTGCGATGGGTCGGAGATTTCGCGCGTGGTTGTGCTGGCGCGGAAGGGATTGAACCAGGCGTGCAGTTCGAGACCGCGCGCGTGCGCTTCCGCGACGGCGAACGCAAGCGGATCCCAGTAGGGGGACGGTGCGCGTCCGGTCTGTCCGGTGAGGAACCGCGACCACGGCTCGAGACTGCTCTCATAGAGCGCATCAGCCGCGGGCCTGACCTGGAAGACGATCGCGTTCAGGTTCATCATGGCCGCGGAATCGAGCAGTGCAGTCAGCTCCGCTTTCTGGTGCGCGGTCGACAGCGAGCTGCTCGATGGCCAGTCGATGTTCTCGACGGTTGCGATCCAGACACCGCGGTACTCGCGATCCGGTGCGGGCAGTGAGACCGGCGTACGGACCGGCGAATACCGTACGGCGCCGCCTGCGGACGGCCTGCTCGACGCGGCACTGCCGTCTGCGGTGGCCGCAACGGGCACGCGGGTCTCGACGACCCTCACGCACGAACTCGCCGTCAGCGCGATCAGGCCGATCGCGGCGAGCGCGACTCGGGTTTTCCTCTGCATGCAGAAAGGTGTAATCCTGCTTGCGAGATGACAAGCTCTGGGGGTTGAGCCAGTAGATGGGGCGATCCGAGGGGCGGTCGAATCAGGGCTGGCGGGACCGGCCGCGAACTCGCGGGTCGATCCTGGTGTATGACAGGCCCTGCGCATCCAAGCCGACTAATGCCTATACATCGGAGACACTGTGAGAATCAAGGCTGCATTCTTCGTTCTGACCCTGGCGGCCCTCGGGGCCTGCGATTCGGCGACGACACCTGTCGTGGTGCGGCCTGATGTCGCAGTGACAGTGACGCCGTCTACTTCCTCGCTGACGGTCGGCCAGACGACCACCCTTGTGGCATCGGTAGCGAACGATACCACGGGCACCCTGAGCGGTGTGACGTGGTCCTCGTCGAGCGCCGTCGCGACAGTGACTGCCTCCGGTGTGGTCACCGCGGTGGCACCCGGCACTGCGACCATCACTGCCACGTCGAAGTTCATGACGACGAAGACGGCGGCGACCATCGTTACGGTTGCCGCAGTGATCCCCAACAGCAGCGGCGTGACCATCACGCCGCCGACTCTTTCGGTGAATGTGGGCCAGACCGCGCAGTTCATCGGTCAGGCCGGTACGGCCGGCGTCACATACTCGTCTTCTGCCACCGCGGTCGCGACTGTGGATGCAAACACGGGTATGGCCACTGCCGTCGCTCCCGGCACATCCGTCATTACAGCCACGTCGAAGCTCAATACGACGGCCAAAGCGACCGCCGTTCTGACCGTGAATATCCCCGCACCGTTCACGCTCGCCGTGCTGGGCAGCGGTGCGGTGAACGAGCGTTACTCGGCCGAAATCGCCGCGGGTAACGGGTTCGCCTACACGACCACGTGGAGCACGCGCTCCGGCAATCGGGGCGACGCGGTAAAGATCTGGAACGTCAGCGGTGCTTCGCCGACGCTTGTCGACTCCCTGAAGATCGCGGGCGTTGGCACCACGAGTGACGTGCAGATCTCGGCGGACGGCTCCCTGCTCGTCGTGTCCACCGAGGGATTGGGCACCGGCTCGATCGTCATCTACAACCGCTCGAACCCGGCGCTGCCGACATTCGTGGCGAGGCACCAGACCATTGAGACGATGCGCGGCGTGCACACGGTCAAGCTCAGTGTGATCAACAACCGGCACTACGCATTCCTGCAGATTGATCCAGGTACGCTCAACGGTCAGTTCCGCGTCGCGACGCTCGTCATTGTCGACATCACGAACCCGACCGCGACCCAGGAAGTGTTCGTGCGGGAAATGGGTCGTCCGTACATCCACGACGTGTTCGTCCGTGACGGGCTGCTGTTTGCGGCACTGTGGGATGACGGCATGACGATCTTTGATGTCGGCGGCGGCGGCAGGGGCGGTTCGCCGTCGAACCCCGTGACAATCAGCAATGTGCGCACGGTCACAGGCGACATCCACAACATCGCGTGGATCCACGACCCGCAGACGGGCTCGAAGAAGTACGTGTTCCTGGGCGAAGAGGGTCCATCGTCCGGTGGGATCGGCGCCGGCGGCGCGGCGTCCGGCGATATCCATGTCATGGACATCACCGACATCGCGGCGCCGAGGGAAGTCGCCATCTTCGCGGTTCCCGGCGCGGGCGTGCACAATTTCTTTGTCGACGAGCCGAGCGGGATCCTGTACGCTGCATACTACAATGCCGGTGTGCGCGCGATCGATGTGCGCGGCGATCTCGGCACATGCACGACTGCGCAGCGCTCGACGAAACTGAGTGTCACCGGTGCACCGCTGTGCGACCTGCGTCTCATGGGCCGTGAAGCTGGCATCGGCCTCGCGACGGGCGGCTTCTACATCTGGGGCGTGACGCTCCAGGGTACGCGACTGTACGCATCGGACATGGCCAAGGGTATCGTCACGCTGGACGCCTCGCCGCTCAAGCGCTGAGTTTTGGGCGTCGAAGACGGTCGGCGAGGTACAGGTCGGTGGGCGGCCGGCATTCTGTTTGTGGCGGCCCTCCCATCGGCATGCCGGTCGGA
>JBBSJG010000007.1:0-33664 GCA_038257485.1 Longimicrobiales bacterium
AGGATTGGTCGGTGACTATAGCGCGAGGGTCACACCCGTTCCCATCCCGAACACGGTCGTTAAGCCTCGCAGCGCGGATGGTACTGCCCGGGTGGCCGGGTGGGAGAGTACGACGTCGCCGGCCTTTACATTCAAAACGCCTCATCGAGAGCTTTCTCGATGGGGCGTTTTGCTTTGCTGCTCCATGAACAGATACTCTACGGTATGGAATCACCTGGGTCATCCCCGCCGAAAACATCACTGACGACGTTGACATCACCGGCGTCACCGCTGGCAGCGGTCATCGCATTCATCGGATGTTCGCTGTTCGCGCTGAGCATTCCGCCGATCCCCGATCACGCCTACCAGTTTCACATCGCCGCGCGCTATCTGGACGGCGCCCGTCTGTATGTGGATGTCGCCGCGGCGGACATGCATCCGCCGCTGTTCACATGGGTTGCCGCGCTCTTTGTCGTGCTGGGTCGCGTCACAGGTGTGGACGGTCTGTTGCTCTTCTCGCTGTTTGTGTCGGCGACGATCGCGGTGTCACTGCACTTCGTGTGGAAGCACTGTGCGGTACCGGTCTTCTTCATGGTGGTCGCGATTTTCGCCATGATGTCGATGGCGGGTCCGTATTTCGGGCAGGGCGACCAGCTCGCGGTGATCCTGTCGCTGCCGTACCTGGTGTCGGCTGCAAGGGGAGCGGATGGCAGGGAGCAGGCGATGAGATCGCGCATTGCAGTGGCGTTCGCTTCTGCTTTCGGCCTGGCGATGAAGCCGCATTTCGCGCTGGTGTGGGTCGGTGTCGAAGCGTGGCTCGCGTTGCGGCGTGGCGCCCGTTCGCTGCTGCGCCTCGAGGCAGTAACGATCGGTGTGTTGTTCGTTCTGTATGTCGCGGCGACGGCAGTTGTGACGCCCGAGTTCTATGCCATCGTGCCATGGGCGCTCGCGCTGTATCCGCGATTCGCGCCGGTGCCGTTGGCATCGCTCATCTTCACTGTGAATGTTCTGCCGATGCTGGCGGGTCTTGTCGCGGGCCGCAGCGCGGCGAAGGATCCGCAGCTTGCATCCCTGGCGAATGTCCTGACCATTGCAATGCTGGCGATGTACGTGGCGGTCGTGCTGCAGGGGAAAGGGTGGGGCTACCACTGGTATCCGGTGAACGCTCTGGCCGTGATGTTATGCGGTCTGGCCCTATCGCGTCATATCAACCCGCCGCACGCATCGTCCGCGACCCGCCTGGTCACGCCGCTGCTTGCCGTCGCAGCCATATTCGTCATGAATCTGCAGGTCGCGCGAACGGCGCGACTGCTCGTCGCACCGCCCGGTTTTCTGCCGGCGATGATCGATGCTACCGAACAACATGCAAAGGGCGGCAGCGTGATTGCCCTGAGTCATACGTTGAATGTCGCATTCCCGCTTGTGAACATGACGGGTGTATCGTGGCCGCTACCCTACGCGCACCTCTGGATGGTGCCGGCGATGTATGCGGATGCGTGGGCGGGCCGGGAACGGTTCCGTTACCGGGAGACCGGGCCGTGGCGGGATCTCGAATCGGTGATGTTCGATCGCGTGTGGAATGCGCTCGAGCGCGAGCCGGATGCGATGCTGGTGATTCCGATGCCATTCGACAACGGTTTCGACATGCGCGCGTACTTCGAGACCGACCCGCGGTTCCGTGCGCGCTTCGCGGCGTCCGCGGTGGTCGATACTGTCGGCTACTATGTCGTACTGAAAACGATCGGTCCTCGCATCACGGATCGATGCGCAGCTGGATGCTGAAGAGATTGTCGCGCAGTTCGGCTGGCAGGCTCTTGCGGGTCCACTGATATTCGGCGCGCAGCGAGAATGTCTCGGTGATCTGATAGCCACCGCCGAGCTGTACGCGTGTCACCGGATAGTCCCAGGGTTCCTTGCGGAACGTGAGCCCATCGCCGGCAATCTCCCAGTCGAGCTCGTTGAACTCCATGCGCGCCAGGCGAAGCGCGGCGAACCCGCCCGGTGTAACCTTGACCCTGCCCTCCACATAGTACGAATAGTCGGTTGGCGTTCCGCGTACGAATGGGACGTCCCACTGATCCACAAAGAACTCACCGCGCAGATCGACGAGACGGTGTGCGTACGTTGCTTCAATCCCTGCAATGGTCTGCTGGTAGTCGTTACGATCGCGGCCGGCAGCCAGGGCGCCGTTCTCGATGCGCTCGCGCATGTACGGCCCGTGGTTGACCGATGCACCGGCCCGCAGCGCGGGTGTGAACTGATAGGCCAGGGCTGCAACAAAGGACGGATGCTCCCAGAGATCCTCGAGGCGGTCCCATTCGCGCGGAATACTCGATGGCGACGAGTTCATGATTGCAATGCGATAGGACGCATCGCTCACCGTACCGAACGCCATTCCGCCGAGCTGGTAGGGCACACCCCAGATCGGAGGTGCGCCGATGGGTCGCCACACGCCCGGCTCGTCACGCCAGTCGATGAAATCGTTTGTGCTCGACGCGACAGCGCCCGGCGTCACGAGTGTCGGCCATTCGTAGGGCAGGGGTGCACGGATGAATGGATCGCTGACCGTGCCGTGTCGTTGCGGATAGCTGCCGAACGGTGAAACGAACTTGCCCGCCTGCAGCTCCAATCGGGCGCCCGTCCGATAGCGCGCGAAGAGCTGCTCGATGCGGAACTGCATACTGCCCGCCGCGGGCGCTTCGCCGCGATCAACGCGCAACTCCGCGAGGCCGTACCAGTGTCGCCCCGCAAACGTTTCGACGTACGCGCTCAGGCGCGGCGCGAGGAATGGATCGGTTTCTCGGATCAGCCAGGGCGAGGCGTCCTGGGGCACATACGCTGTCAGGTCCGCGCGTACGCCCAGGCTCGCCTGGTATGTGCCATCCGCGCTTGCATACGATGCGAGCTGCGTGCGCTGCGCGTTCACGTCACCCACATCGATCCCGGCCGCACACGCCGCGAAGAATGCGACGAATGCCGCCGATCGCAGGACGGTGGCGCCGCTCGTCGCAGGTGTGACGAGTCCCTCGATTGCATAGGTTGCCATCGCGCGCGACAGTCCCTTCAATACGCGTGAGCCGGCCGGCGTCGCGACGACATCGTCCGACACTATCGCATATGTTGATTCGCCCACCAGGATCTCCTGCGGTTGCGCCGCCGAGCACAAACGTGCCGCCACGTTCACGGCCTCACCGAGCACTGTATAGTTCAGACGCCGCTCACTGCCCATGTTGCCGGCGACGACAACACCGGTATTCACGCCGATGCCGAGCGCGAGCTGGCGTTCGCCGTGGGCCGAGCGCTGCTCTGCAAGCGCTGCCATCGCGTCCCGGATCCCGATTGCGGCACGAACCGCGCGCAATGCATCGTCCGGCGCGGAAACCGGTGCGCCGAAGAGCGCCATGATCTCGTCGCCGATGTACTTGTCGACAACGCCACCCTCCCGTTCGACGATCGCACTCGCCATTTCCATGGTCTCGTTCAGGATCGCGATGACTTCCTGCGGTTCCATTCCTTCCGTGAATGGCGTGAACCCGCGGATATCGGCGAACAGGATGGTGACCTCACGGTTCTCGCCACCGAGGGCGACGCCCGCGCTCAGCATCTCGTGCGCGATCTCCGGTGAAACGACCTTGTCGAGAAGGCCGCGATACTGCTCCTTCAGGCGCAGTCCGCTTGTCATGTCATTGAATGCGACGGACAGCGCGCCGAACTCGTCATGACTGGTAACGGGTACATGCGCGGAGTAGTCACCCTTTGCGACGCGCGACGTAGCAGCAACAAGAGCACGCACCGGTCGCGCGAGACCGCGCGCGAGGAGGATCGCGAAGAAGGGCGCAAGCAGCAGCGCCATCAGGCCAACGCGGAACAGGATGCGCTTGATATCGTCGAACGGCTGGAGAACGGCGTCCATCGGACGCGCGATGACGCGGCGGGCCGCGCCACCCTTCAGTTCGTTCGAGATGAACAGCCATCGCCTGCCGTCGATCGTGCGCACGCCCGCGGTGGTTGCAGCCACCATCTCCGACGCCGGCATGCCGTTGGCCTCCATTGTGGATGTCGCAGCCACGCATCGCCCGCCTGCCACGAAGCACACCTCGCCTTCCACCGCACGGCCCAGGTTTTCGGCCATGGACGCATCGATAGCCTGGCCGACGATGACGAAACCGGTCGGCATATCCACGAGCCTGAGCAGCGACATGTAGACGGAGTAGAGTCGATCCCCGATGAGCTTGTATCCGAACGCCGTCGTATCGGGACCTGTGAACAGCGAGTCGAGCAGGTCCTGCGGCACCGCCGTTGCCGGATCCTCGAGTGCGTGTGTGTCCACGACGCCCGCGAGCGCATTGCCTTCGATGTCGGTGAAGGCCACCAGCGCGGAGTCACGCGCGGCCAGCTCGAGGTCGTACCGCAGATTCTGCGCGATGAACCCGGTATCGAGCTCCATGCGCGCACCGTGCACGAGCGCCACGATGCGCGGCGCGACAAACCTGCGTCCGAGATCGATCAGGACCTCGCGGTTGCGGTCCTCCGCTTCCTTGAATGCGACGCTCGATCGCGCGGTCGAGCTTGTCGTGAACGCCGCGACCTGGGCGTCCGTCGTATTGTTGACGGAGATGAGAATCAGCACCAGGATCGGCAGCAGCAGGCCGAGCAGTGCAGCAAAGAGCTTGGTGCGGAAGGAGAGTCGCACGCGTTCAGATGCTGCTGTTGACGGTGAGCACGCCGGAAGCAGGAACTGTGATCGCTTGCACCTTCTGACCGCGGTCCGCATGCCAGATCACAAGTTCCCATTTGCCCGGCGGAACGTCCCGCAGGGCGTACGTACCGGTCGACGACACTGCGTCATGGAAATCCGTTTCCACGACGAGCACGACACCGCGCATGGAGCTGTGAATCTCGCAGAAGATATCGACAGCGCCTGCCTTGTCGAAGGCTACGGCCTTCGTCTCAGGTTTCGGAAACCGGCCCAGGTCGAAGCGCTTGGTTTTTGAATACGAGAACACATTGTGATAGAACGGGTCACCGTTCTGGAAGCTTACGGTCGACCCTCGTGCGACCACGAGGAGAGCCGGCGAGAACGCAGTGTCCCGCTGCGCCATGACGGGGGCCCTCACGGCCGTTTTGGCGGTTGGCAGGCCTGCACCGCGGAGGTAGACGATCACCGGCAGCGCTTGCTGCGTTGTGGGTGACGCAGCACCGACATACCGGTTCGCGACCCGTCGGGCCGGTGCCGGCTTTACCGTGATGGTGCCCTGAACGGTCGCAGCACCCGCGCCCGATGAGGCGATCCGGTGAGAGTGCAACGACGATGATGATGATGCCGCCGGCACCAGTGATAGAAAAAAGGCGAGTGGGGTGGCGTAGCGAATCATGGCGCGTCCTGGTCGCGGGTTTGAGTCCGGAAGATAAGCCGCGATCGCGCGCGCCGGAATGCTGTTATGGGCCGCCCAGACGGCCGAACGCGGTGAGCAGGGAACGGACGGCGTCGGCCGGATCGGACGCAGCCATAACGGCGCCGATCACTGCCACGCCGGCAGCGCCCGCGGCGGCCACCTGAGCGACATTGTCGGCATGGATGCCGCCGATTCCCACGACCGGGATCCCGGCCTCGCCTGCCACCTCCGCGAGACGTGCGGTTCCGATCCGTTCATCCCCGACTTCCGGCTTCGACCGCGTGCCGAACACGGCACCGCAACCGATGTAGTCCGCGCCCGCGGCGGCGGCCTGCCTCGCCAGCGCCGGATCGTCCGTTGAAAAGCCGAGGAGGAAGCCGGGTGGCGTGATTCGGCGAGCCGCCTCGAGCGGGAGATCGCCCGGTCCGACATGCGCGCCATCCGCACCCGCGGCAATCGCCACGTCGACGCGGTCATTGATGAAGAGCAGGGCACCGCTGGCGCGCACGAGCGGGAGCAACTCGATGGCCTGCGCATACAATTGGCGCGCCGTCGCGTTCTTGTCACGCAGCTGAACTGCAGGTGCTCCGCCCTCGAGAGCGGCGGAGATGACGTTGTACAACGACCGCGTGCCTGCCTGTCCGCGATCCGTGATGACGATCAGACGGAGGTCGGGCGCCGGCCTGGCGGCCGGCGTGGTCACTGTGAGGCCGCGTCGCGCTCGCGTTGGGCCGCCGATTTGGCGCGGTTGTGCTCTACCAGGGATCGCGTGAACACGTGTGAGCCATCCGGCCTCGCCACGAAATACAGGAAGTCGGAAACTGGTGGACTCATCGCAGCATCCATCGCGCGTTCGCTCGGTGATGCGATCGGACCCGGCGGCAGCCCGCGGTTGCGATACGTGTTGTATGGATTGTCAGCAACGCTGTCGATGGCCGCGTAGGAAAGCCGTGCGCGATGCTTGCCGAGCGCGTACTGCACGGTCGGATCAGCGCCAAGCGGCATGCCGATCCGAAGGCGGTTGTGATACACTGCCGCCATCATCGGCATTTCGTCCAGTTTCTTCGCTTCCTTCTCGATGATCGATGCAAGCGTAATGACTTCGCGTTCGGTCAGCTTCATCGAGTCGGCGCGTGCCTGACGCGCGGGCGTCCACATCTTCCGATAGGTTGCCACCAGTTTCGACAGCACGGTGTCCAACGAAGAATTGATCGGGAAACTGTACGTGGCAGGATAGAGGTATCCTTCGAGCGTGGGGCCCGGCACATTCAGACGTTCCGCCGTCGCAGGATCCATGAGTACGGACAATACGGAGTCTTCCTTCAATCCCGTGACCTGCGCAATGCGCGGGGCGAGCGCGTACACGTTGAACGCCTCCGGGATCGCCAGCTTCGCGGTCAGGACGCGACCGGCCTTCATGTCGGCGAGGATGGTGCTCCATGCGGTGCCTCGCTTGAATGCGTAAGTACCGGGCCTGAGCGCGGCGCTCGCGCCCTTCACTCGACCGTATGCCTGAAACAGTGCTTTGTTGTCGATGATGTCATGTGCTGCGAGGGAGTCGGCGATCTGAGAGAACGACGCCCCCGCGGGGACGTCCACGCGCACGGGCTCTCCTTCACCCGTGCCACCGCAGCCCGCGACTGCTGCCGCGAGCAGCACAACCATTACGCTGGACTTCATTCGCTTTCCGTTCCCCGTGGCTCGTGCATCGAACGCGTGTTGAGATACGATTGCAGGATCACCGACGCCGCGGCGGCGTCGATCCTCGCCTTGTCTTCCCGCTCCGACTTCTTCAAACCCGACCCACGCACCGCGCGTTCCGCCATTTTCGAGCTGAACCGTTCATCGACGAGGGTGACGCTGCGGCCGGACCGTTCGGCGAGTGTGGCCGCGAATGCGCGCACAGTTGTGGTCCATTCGCTGTCATCACCCGCGAGTGTCAGTGGCAGGCCGACGACGATGTGCTGCACATCCTGCTCGTCCATGATGGCGATGAGATCCATGATCGGCGGTCGCTTGCCGAGTCGGCGGGGAAGCGTTGTAAAAGGGGACGCGATGGTGCAGCTCGGGTCGCTGAGCGCAACACCGATGCGGCGTTCACCGAAGTCTACGCAGAGGATACGGCCCGTCACGCAAGCTGCGCGACTGCGTTCTCGGTTGACGCTCCGTTCACAAGCAGGTCGTACACACCGCGCAATGCATCGGGACTGCCGAACATGAAGCGGCACTGCGCGTCGCCGCGCGACCTGCATTCCACTTCCATGACCGCGACATCACCGCCGGCAACCTTGCCGAGTACATTGGCAAGGATTCCCGTCGTGAAGTAACAGCCTGGCCGGGCCTCGACGCCCGACGCATCCGCTTCCGCCCAGTCCGCAGCCGCAAGGACGGCAATGCCCGGGTGGACGTCGAAATGGGCGAGACTGCCCCAGCCGCGGCTGTAAAACAACTGTGAGAATCTTCGCCAGAACGCGTCGGGTGACAATTGTCCAATCGCGCTCCCAGTGGACCCGGCAGGTGCAGCACCCGCGTCACTCGACAGGATCTGGAAGAATGCGTCGCCGGCGTCGTGCCCGGCATTGCGCAGAACCCTTGCCGCTGCATCCTCGCCGAATTCGGCGGTCAGCGCGCCGCGCAGCGATGCGAGTGCCGCTGCTGGAAGCGCCAGCTCGGTCGGGCGTGAAGACATCGGACTCATTGCGCGTTCTCCTGTGTCTGATTGATAGCCATCGTGTCGTCGTCGCTCCCGGCCATGATCGCCAGCAGGCCGTCCTCATCGACCACTTTCACACCTAGCTCAGTTGCACGATCCAGCTTCGAGCCCGGGTTCTCACCCGCGACCAGGTAGTGCGTCGCCTTCGATACACTCCCCGCCACCCGACCGCCATGACGCTCGATCAGCGTGCTCAACTCTTTCCTGCTCGTACGGTGCGTGCCCGTGATCACGAATGTAAGACCCTCGAGCGTAGAATGCTCGGCCCGTTCCACCGGTTCCGTCAGATTGACGCCCGCGGCAGCCAACCTGTCGATGAGTCTGCGATTGGGCGCTTCGGCGAGGAAGCCCGCGAGCGCGGCAGCCGTCGTGCGGCCGATGCCGTGTACGGCTGCGAATTCGTCTTCGGTCGCGGTCATCAGCCGATCCATGCCATGGAACTCGCGCGCGAGAAGCTGCGCGACGTGCGAACCGACATGGCGGATGCCGAGCGCAAAAAGCAGTCGAGACAGGGGCTGCGTTCTGGATGCGGCAATCGCATCCACGAGGTTGGCGGCAGACACGCCACCAAATCCCTCCAGGGCCAGCAGGTCTGCCGCCGTGATCGCGAACAAGTCGGCGTAGTCTGCGACCAGACTGCGTTCCAGTAGCTGAACGGCGGTACGCTCGCCGAGGCCGCGGATATCCATTGCGTCCTGCGCCACGAAATGGACGAGCCCCCACAGGATGCGGTCGGGACATGACACGTTCGGGCAATAGACCATTACCTCGTCCGCCGGCGACTCCAGGGGTGTGCCACAGGAGGGGCAGGCCGTCGGCGGCGTGAACGGGATCTCGGCACCGGTGCGCCGCTCGACCACCGGTCCGACCACCTGGGGGATCACATCACCCGCTCGTTGTACGACCACCCAGTCGCCCGACCGCAGGTCTTTGCGCGCGATATCCTCGAAGTTGTGCAGCGTGGCCTGTCGCACCGTGGTCCCGCCGATCTCGACAGCCTCGAGCTTCGCGTACGGATTGAGGGATCCTGTGCGGCCGACATTCAGCTCGATCGAAAGGAGTCGAGTCACGGCGAGGTCGGGAGGGTACTTGTAGGCGACAGCCCACCGGGGTTCACGCTCACCGACGACACCCAATTCATCCCACAGCGCGAGCGGCTGCAGCTTCACGACGACACCATCAATGCCGTAATCCAGACCGCCTCGCTGCCGGCCCGCGTGCTCCGTGAAAGTGATGACGTCATCCATGTGCGCGCACACCTGACGGTTGGGATTTGTCGGAACACCCCAGGCGGTGAGCAGTTCGAGCAGCTGGTGTTGCGTCGTCACAGGCAGACGCTCTGCCGTTGCTGGATCGAGCTGGACCTGGAATCCGAAGAAACGCAGCGGGCGTTGCGCCGTGAGGCGTGGATCGAGCTGACGAAGTGCGCCCGCGGCAGCATTGCGAGGATTCGCAAACGCGGGTTCACCCGCTTCGGCACGACGCGCGTTCATGGCAGCAAAACCGGACAGCGGGATGTACACCTCGCCTCGGATCTCCCGCACACGCGGCACTGCAGTCGATGAGCGCAGACGCAGCGGTACGTCGCGCAATGTGCGGATGTTCTGCGTGATGTCTTCGCCGATCCGGCCATTGCCGCGCGTCGCGGCGCGCACGAGAACACCGTCCTCGTAACGGATCGACACCGCGGTGCCGTCGATCTTGAGTTCTGCGACATAGCCGGCGTCACGCACTTCGCGCAGGATCCGCGTATTGCGGTCCTCCCACGTGCGCAGTTCGTCCGCGGAAAATGCGTTGCCGAGAGAATACATCGGTGCGAGATGACGCACCTTCTCGAATTGCGACGCGGGTTCCGCGCCGACTCTCCGTGTCGGCGAGTCCTGCGTGGTCAGGGTGGGGTGCGCCGCCTCAATTTCCTTGAGCTCGCGGAGTGCCGCGTCGTATTCAGCGTCGGCAATCGATGGCGCGTCGAGCACGTAGTACTCGTGGTTCGCATCGTCGAGGATGCGGCGCAGCTCCTCGGCGCGCTGAACGAGCGACGGGGAGATCAGATCGGACACGTCCAGACTGCTACTCCGTGGCGTCGACCAGGGTACCGTCGAACCGCACGACACGGTTCCTGCCACCCGCCTTCGCGGCGTACAGCGCCTCGTCGGCGAGACGCACGAGTGTTTCCGGTCGGTCGATGAGCGAATGCGGGAATGTCGCGACGCCGGCCGAAATCGTCATCCTCAGCGGCTCGTCCTTGCCGATGTCGAACGCATGGCGAGCGACCTCGCGCCGGACGCGTTCCACGAACACTGCCGCGTCCTCGATGTCCGTTTCCGGCAGAAGCGCCATGAACTCCTCGCCACCGTAACGGCCGAGCCGATCGATCTCGCGCGCAGTCTGGCGCAGAATGGCCGACATCTGCTCCAGTACGCGGTCGCCGGACTGGTGACCATATGTGTCATTGACGTTCTTGAAACGGTCGAGATCGAACATCGCAACGGAGATCTTTTCGCCGGTCCGTTCCGCACGCTCGAATTCTTCGTGGACCAGGCTGTGGATCTTCTTGTGGTTGTAGAGACCGGTCAGGCCGTCACTGATGCTCAGCCGTTCCAGTTCCTTGTTCTTCTCTTCCAGCTCGTCCTGCAGCTTCTTGATGCGAAGCATTGAGCGGCAGCGCGCTTCGAGCTCCGGGAAGTTGATCGGCTTTGTCAGGTAGTCGTCAGCGCCGGCATCCAGGCCCGCGACCTTGTCCTGCGTCGAGTCGCGCGCTGTCACGAGGATGATGGGAATGAAGGGCAGTGTCGCGTCATTCTTGATACGACGCGATATCTCGTAGCCGTCGATGTCAGGCAGCATGACGTCGAGGAGGATCAGGTCCGGCTTGTCATCGACGACACTCTTGAGTGCTTCGGCGCCATCGCTCGCTGACAGGATATCGTACCCGCGGAACTGCAGACGGGTAGCAATGATTTCGATGTTGTCACGGTTGTCGTCAACGACGAGGATCCGACCACGGTTCCCGTCGCCGCCAGCCTGGCGTTCCTGATTCACTCCCACCTCGGTCAATAAGCATGAAAAGGGGTCACCGGTGTGGCCCCTTGGGCCTCGAAACTGCACGACGGGTGCCAGACCGGCACGACCCCGTCCCGGCTCGGCCGCCGGTTGACGGCCCAGCCTTTGAAAAGGTATCCTAGCCCGAAGAAGTGCCGCAAGCGAAGGACGGCAGGCGCCGACCGGACGCGGCACGTCTCGCAGCCTGCGGAGAACAGCAGATGTACTACGACGAAGAATCCGGCGCACCCGGTTTCATGGCCGGAATGCTGGTTGGCGCCCTCATTGGCGCCGGTATCGCGCTCCTCACTTCGCCCCACAATGGGCGGATGATGCGGGCAAAACTGATCCGGCGTGATTCGGCGTCGGACCTTGAGCTGGATGATGACGACGGGGGTGAAGAAGAGCACGCGTCGATCATCGATGACCTGAAGCGCCGCCGCCATCGCCGGGGACGTTGACCGGATGGTCCAGGGGTGACGGCCCGGTGAACCCATATCAGGTGATCACCCGCAAGCGAGACGGCCAGGAGCTTACGCCGGCCGAGCTGGGTGCCTTCTTCGACGGCTATCTGCAGGGCGACATTGCAGAATACCAGATGTCGGCATTCCTCATGGCGGTCTTCCTGCGGGACATGGCGTCGACCGAGTTGAATGCGCTGGTGGACATCATCCTGCATTCGGGAGTCGTCGTCGATCTCACGAGCGTCCCGGGCCGCAAGGTCGACAAGCACTCGACCGGCGGCGTTGGTGACAAGGTATCCCTGATCCTGGCCCCGCTCGTCGCATCGCTCGGCGTGCCGGTCCCGATGATGAGTGGGCGGGGCCTTGGCCACTCGGGGGGTACGGTCGACAAGCTGGAGTCGATCCCGGGATTCCGTACGCACATGACCATCGTGCAGTATCGCGAACAGCTGGAGCGCATCGGCTGCGCGTTGATCACCCAGACCGATGAAGTCGCACCACTCGACAAGCGGCTCTACGCGCTGCGCGATGTGACCGGCACGGTGGAGTCGATCCCGCTTATTGCGTCGAGTATCATGAGCAAGAAGCTGGCGGAGGGGATCGACGGTCTGGTGCTCGACGTGAAGCTGGGCAATGGTGCGTTCATGCCCGACCACGCGAGCGCCCGTCGGCTGGCACTCACGATGATCGATATCGGCGAACGTCACGGCAAGGAAATCGTCGCGCTTCTCACCGCGATGGATCGGCCACTCGGCTATGCCATCGGGAACGCTCTCGAGGTCGAGGAATCCATCGCAGCGCTACACGGCGGCGGACCCGCCGATCTGCGGGAGATCACGATCGCGCAGGCCGCGGAGATGCTGGTGCTGGGGCATGTCGCGCACGATCTGGACGCCGGTGCTGCAATGGCGGCGGCTGCGCTCGATGACGGCAGGGCGGCCGCGAAGTTCCGCGAGATCGTGGAGGCGCAGGGCGGCAATCCATCGATCCTCGACGACCCTGCGGTGCTGCCACAGGCGCCGTCCACCCTGGTGCTGACGAGCGACCGCGACGGATTCGTCGAGCACATGGACGTGCGGGCGATCGGACATGCCGCGGTGAGACTGGGCGCGGGGCGCCAGGCACTCGGTGACACGATCGATCCCGGTGTGGGCTTCTACATCACGAAGAAGACCGGAGACGCCGTCGCATGCGATGAACCGTGGGCAACGGTCTACGCCGCCAGCGAGGACGCTGCAAACGGTGCCGCAGCGGCCCTGCGAAAGGCCGTGCGTTTCGGTGATGAGCCCGGTGAGTCCCTGCCGCTGCTCGTCGAACGCCTGACGGTCGACGACTCCATCCGCCAGCTGTGACGCCGTCGCTCCTCGTGTTCGATACCACCCACCACGCGATGTGGGCGGAACAGGTGGTCCTGCGAGCCGGACTCGCGGCAGATATCCAACCATCGCCCGCCGCAGCGCGTGCAAAGTGCGCCCTCGCCCTCGCCTACTTGCCGGATGAGGAGACCGATGTGATCCGCGTGCTCGACGACGCGGGCGTGCCGTACCGCTGCTACCCGGAGCGGATGGCCCCGCAGTAACGCGCGGTCGGCTAGCGGTCGAGGGTATCCGGCACAGGCTTGCCGAGAGGCACGCCGAACAACCCGCCGCCCGCTGCAAAGGGATCACACAACTGCGTCGGTTCCGTGCCGGGAATGAAATACTCCGTGTAGATCCGCGCTGCGGGGCACGCGTCCGATGCGAGCATTCCGGTCTCGCGATCGACTTCCTTCGCGATGATGCCTTCCGGCCAGGGCCATGGCGACGGCATGGCCAGTTCCGGCGAGTCCCCGATGTAGACGGAATTCATGAAGCGTCCCCACACAGGTGCCGCGAATCGCCCGCCCGTCGCTCCCCGCACGATGGTCTTCGGCCGGTCATAGCCGAACCACACAGACGCGAGGAGCGTTGGTGTGAAGGCGATGAACCACACGTCCGTGCCATCGTTGGTGGTTCCGGTTTTGCCCGCCGCCGGCACGGAGTACGGGAGACCCTTGTTGGCGGGGTCACGCGCCGGATAGCCGGATCCGTTGTTCACAGCCGTGCTCATCATATCGCGCACGATGGCCGCGACCTGCGCATTCGCGACTTCCTTCCGCTCCGGTTCCGTCTGCCAGAGCACGCGGCCTTCGGCGTCCTCGACACGGGTGATGAAGCGCGGCTCGACGCGCACACCGGAGTTCGCGAACACGGTGTAGGCCGCGGCCATCTGCATCGGCACCACCGACGCTGCGCCGATGGATGTAGACGGGTACGGCAGTACGGACGTGTTGATGCCGTAGTCCTTCGCGGTCTGCACGACGGCCTCCAGCCCGACATCCATGCCGAGCTTCACTGCAATCGTGTTCACGGAATGCTTCAGTGCATCACGCAGTGTGAGCGGACCACGGAAATCCGGATCGTAATTCTTTGGTGAATACACGGTCCCGTCGGACATCGGGATACTGAGCGGTGCGTCATACATGACATGCGATGCGGCCAGTCCACTCGCAATCGCGGCCGCAAAGACGAACGGCTTGAACGTCGACCCCGCCTGCCGTTGCGCCTGCGTCGCGCGATTGAACTTCGAATCCTGGAAGTCGCGTCCGCCGATGAGTGCGCGCACATCACCTGTCGCAGGGTCGAGCGCGATGAACGAGCCCTGGATGTAGGGTGTCTGCGAGCCGGGCTTGCGAGACTTGTCTGCCATCGTTTTGGCATATGTCCGGCCGCGGTAGCCGGGTGCATTCTCGATGGCGGACCAGCCGGAGTCCATTGCGACTTTTGCCGACTTCTGCATCTCGACGTCCAGCGTCGTGTAGATGCGCAGGCCCTTGTTGTAGAGCTCTGAGCCGTACCGGTTGTCGAGCGTGGCTCGCACAATCTCGACGAAGTACGGTGCGACCCGTCCAACGTCCGCACCGGAGCGCGTCTCCGGCAGCGGCATGGCTTTCCAGTAGTCCACACTGTCGCGCGGGATGTAACCCTGGTTCGTCATCAGGGACAGCACGAGGTTGCGACGGCCCAGCGTCTTGTCGCGATTGATGAACGGCGAATAGCGGCCGGGGGCGTTGATGGCGGCAGCGAGCATCGCCGCTTCCGCGGGATTCACATCCGTGGCCGGCTTGCCGAAATAGTGCTGCGACGCCGTCTCGATGCCGCGCCAGCCATGACCGTAGTTGACCTGGTTGATATACGCTTCGAGAATCTGGTCTTTCGGATACACCGCCTCGATCTCGCGCGCGACCTTCGCTTCCTTCAGCTTACGCGACAGGCGCTGCTCGAAGCCGATGTTCTCGAACATGTTGCGCGCGAGCTGTTGCGTGATCGTACTCCCGCCGCCGGTGATGCCGCCATGAAGCACATTGCTCAGAGCCGCGCCGAAGATGCGGCGGTAGTCCAGTCCCTTGTGCTTGTAAAAGCGACGGTCCTCTACGGCCACGAATGCAAACTTCACATAGTCCGGAAGCGTTTCGATCTGCACCGGGGTGCGTCGTTCCTCATACAATTCGTCGATCAAGTTGCGGTCCCGATCGTAGATCTTGCTCGACTGCTTCGGCTCCCACATCGAGATCTGCGCGACGGACGGGCAGTTCCGGCAAACGGATGCCCACGACCCGAACAGCAGACCTGCCGCAAGCGACGTCGCGCCGAGGATGCCGAGCAGCGTAATTCCAACCGCGCGCGGGTGTGCACTGATCCAGTCCCTGATCCGTGCGCCGCGGCTCTTCACGCCGCCTCCGGTCACCACCGGCCTGGGCTTTTCCTTCACCTGTCTCCTCGTTCCGCACGCAGCAGTGATGCGAGTCGATCATAGATAACGGGATTCCCCGCCAGCACCGAGCCTGTCGCCACGACCTGTTCGCTGCCTTCCAGATTTGTCACGATACCGCCCGCCTCCCGTACGATCAGTGTGCCCGCCGCCAGGTCCCACGGCTGCAGCGACATTTCCCAGAATCCGTCGAAGTAGCCGGACGCGACATGGCACAGGTCGAGCGCCGCTGAACCGGCCCGCCGGATGCCGGCCGAGTTGCGTAATACCCGGTCGAACTGCGCGAGATACGTCGGCAGCAGGTCCAGCGCCTTGAACGGGAAGCCCGTGCCGATCAGCGCCCTGCGCATGTCGCTCTGACCGGATACCTGAATCGCGGCACCGTCCCTGAACGCACCGCCGCCTCGCGTCGCCCACCACGTTTCGCCGGATATCGAGTTCCGCACGACGCCCGCCTGCAGCACACCGTCCAGGCTGGCCGCGATGGATACGCCGTACATCGGGTAACCATGCAGGAAATTTGTCGTGCCATCCAGCGGATCGATGATCCACGTCCAACCATCCGTCGCGGGAGGGGCGACCCAGTCAGAGCCGGACGTCACAGTGGCGGCCTCTTCCGCGAGCACCGAGTGAGACGGAAACGCGTCACCGATCATACCGATGATCACAGCCTCTGCTTCGCGATCCACGTGCGTAACGAAGTCCGCAGCCCCTTTTTCGACCCACTGGCTGGCATCGACGGTGCCTGCATACCTGCCATGCACTGCCGCGGCGGCCTCCGCCGCCCGGATCCCGCACGCCAGGATCGATCCGATTTCCATCTGTTCCCGCTCTCGATGTGATTGCACCATGACGTCAGGAGCGTAATTTAGGGGAACCAGCCGATCGAGCCAGTCCGCCACCCGGTGCACGATGCCGGTCGGCAGGCTAATTGCTTCATCCGCCGAATGCGGAAACACCGTGTTTGAATCGCTCGACGATGCCGTGTGCACACGGCGAACCGGAGGTGGCAATGGCGGACAACGACCAGCCAGATCAGCGCATTCTCGTCCAGGTTTGCATTGCATGCGGCAAGGAATATTTCTACGAGGACGGACAGGGACGGCCGGCCGATGAGAACTGTGAGAAGTGCGGCAACGGCGTATTCCGTTCGTTCTATGCCGACACCAATCCTGACGATGTCGCACGGGATTTCGCCGATACGACGGAGCGTGACGTCGCGACGAACGATCCCGCGACCGATGTGACTCGCGGCGACCTCCAGGACCTCAACAACCTCTGAGCTGATGAATATTCGCTTCGACGGATCCGGTGTCGCGCTCGTTACGCCATTCGATGCACAGGGCGTGAATGCGACCGTGCTGCGCGAACTCGTGCGCTTCCATGTGGATCGCGGCACGGACGCGCTGATCATCTGCGGCTCGACCGGCGAAGCCGCTACGATGACGCCGGAGGAACAGCGGTATGCGACGGAGGTCGCAGTCGAAGCGGCCAATGGCGCGATCCCGATCATCACGGGTTGCGGTGGCAGCGACACCGCAGCTGTCGTTCGCCTCGCCCAGCAAGCCGCCCAGGCGGGCGCCGACGGCATCCTTCTTTCCGCGCCGCCGTACAACAAGCCGCCCCAGCGAGGGCTCATCGCGCACTTCCGCGCGGTTGTCGAGGCGGCGGACCTGCCCGCAGTGATTTACAACGTGCCCGGCAGGTCAGCTGTGAACATCATGCCGGAAACGATCGCTGCACTTGCCGATGACGCGCGCTTCGTCGGGATCAAGGAAGCGAGCGGTGACATCAGTCAGATCGCCGAAGTCGCGCGTCTCACTGCCGACCGGATGACACTGTGGAGCGGCAACGATGACCAGACCATCCCCGTGATGGCGCTGGGCGGGCGGGGCATCATCAGTGTCCTGGGGAATATCGTACCGGGCGACGTGAGCCGCATGGCCCATGCGTGGCTCGCCGGCGACCACGCGGCAGCCCTTGCCCTCCAACTGCGCTACCTGCCCCTCATCAAGCTGCTGTTCACGGAGCCGAATCCGATTCCCGTGAAGATGGCGGTTGCATGGATGGGCTTCGACGTGGGCGACGTCCGCCTCCCGCTCGTCCGAACCGATGACGCATATCGTCAACGGCTCGAAGGCGCACTGGCCGAAGCCGGCGTGGCGCGGCGCGCGTGACACCCGACACCATAGCCGCGGCGGAACCGATCCGCATCGCGATCTGCGGCAGCACGGGACGCATGGGGCAGGCGGTGCGGCGGGTGATCGAGGGGTCGCCCGACATGGTCTTTGCCGGCGGCATTGCAGCGACTGCCGTCGCTGATGATGAAACCGTGACAGCCGATGCCTGCGCACCGCTCCTCGCGCGCGCCGATGTGTTGATCGACTTCTCGTCTCCCGCGGCACTCGGTCGCGTTCTCGCAGCCGCGGCACCCGCCCTCGCGGGGAAGGGACTCGTGATCGGGACGACGGGCCTCACCGACGACGTGCGCAGCGCTATCGCCAGTGTCGCGCAGAACACAGCAGTCGTGACTGCGGCGAACTTCAGTATCGGGGTCAACCTGCTTCTCGATCTGGTCGCGAAAGCGGCAGCCGTGCTCGATGCGCGGTTCGACATCGAGATTGTGGAAGCGCACCACAGGAACAAGGTGGATGCACCGAGCGGCACTGCGCTCGCGCTTGCACAGGCAGCCGCACAGGGACGCGGTGTCGCGCTCGAGGATGTGCGCTGTGACGGGCGGTCCGGCGACACCGGCCGCCGTCCCACGGGCGAGATCGCGTTGCATGCCATGCGCGGTGGCTCCGTCATCGGTGAGCATCGCATCCATTTCCTGGGGGACCTCGAACGCATCGAACTCGCGCATGTCGCCACCGACCGTGTACTCTTCGCGGATGGCGCGATTGCCGCGGCGAGGTGGGCCGCGTCACGCCAGCCCGGCGAGTACGGGATGCGCGACGTACTCGGACTTTGATCAGGAGTCAGTGTGGACTATCAGGAAATACGTGATCTCATAGCCAATGCCCGCAAGAAGACGCCGGTCACTGTCTTCGTTCGGCATGATGGCGAGCTCAACACAGCGGCCGATTCGGCGGATGATGTGCAGGCATTTCCAACCGGTGCCGGCACCACGATCCTCGTCGGTGAATGGGACTCGATCGCCCCGATGCTCAGTCAGCCGGGCGTGTTGTTCCATCATGTGGACAACGATCGTCGCAACTCCGCGATTCCGCTGCTCGACATGAAGGGGATCCCGGCGAGGATCGAGCCGGGTGCGTTCATCCGCGATCGTGTGGAGATCGGCGAGCGTGTCATCGTGATGATGGGGGCAGTCATCAACATCGGCGCGGTTATCGGTGCAGGTACGATGATCGACATGAATGCGGTGGTTGGTGCGCGTGCGACGGTCGGCGTCGACTGCCACATCGGCGCGGGTGCCGTGCTCGCCGGGGTGCTCGAGCCGCCTTCGGCGCAGCCGGTCGTGATCGAGGATGAAGTGCTGATCGGCGCGAACGCGGTGGTGCTCGAGGGTTGTCGCGTCGGCCGCGGCAGCGTGGTGGCTGCCGGCGCCGTCGTGACGGAAGACATCCCGGCGGGTGTGGTGGCGGCGGGACAGCCGGCGCGGGTGATCAAGCACGTGGACGCACGCACCAAGGACAAGACCGGTCTGCTCAAGGAGCTTCGGCGCCTTAACGATTGACGGGGAGGATGTCGCGATCAATGTCGGGGTGCCAGGAGGCTCGCGGCCCAACCGCACCCGCATTATGTTGCACCCGATGTTGCACCCGGCGACCGCATGGCGCGATGCCGGGATGCCGTCGTCCCGCTCCCGCGCGTGAACGAATCATGATCGAGATCTTCAAGGCCGCCATCCAGCGTGGCGCATCGGACATCCATATCAAGGCGGGTGACTTCATCCGTGCCCGGATCACGGGTGACCTGGTGCCGCTCACGCAGCAGCGCCTGTCGCCCGAACAGGTCACGCAGATCTGCATGCAGCTGATTCCGCATCAGAAGGACAAGGATCGGCTGTCCGAGATGATGGACTACGACTGCTCATGGAGCGCGCCCGGCGTTGGACGGTTCCGCGTGAACATTCTGCGGCAGCGCGGCACGCTCATGGTCGTGATGCGCGTCATCCCCATCGATATTCCGAACTTCGAGTCACTCCGCCTGCCCCCGATTCTGGCACAGATCGCGCTCGCGGAGCGGGGCATGGTGCTGGTCACGGGCGTCACGGGGTCCGGCAAGAGCAGCACACTCGCCGCCATGATCGGATACATCAATTCCGAGCGCCGCAAGCATGTGATCACGCTCGAGAACCCGATCGAGTTTCTGCACCGGGACATGAACAGCTCCATCACGCAGCGCGAGATTGGCACCGATACCGAGGGCTTCGAGAGCGGCCTGCGCGCCGCACTCCGCGAGGATCCCGATGTCGTCCTCATCGGCGAAATGCGCGACATGACGACCATCGATACTGCAATGAAGGCCGCGGAAACCGGCCATCTCGTGTTTTCCACGCTGCACACCACGAACGCCGTACAGACGATTTCGCGCATCATTGCGGTGTTCCCGCCGCACGAGCAGGAGATGGTCCGGATCCGACTCGCCGAGAATCTCGTCGCCGTCATCTCGCAGCGCCTGCTTCCCCGCAAGGAAGGCGCGGGCCGGGTCGTTGCGGCGGAGATCATGGTGGTAACCGCGACGATCCGCGATGCAATCCTGGACAAGGACCGCGTCGCGGAGATCTACGATCTCATGGCGGAGGGCAAGGAGCAGTATGGTTCGCAGACATTCGACCAGCATCTGATCGATCTGGTCAATGCGGATTCGGTGTCGTACGAAGTTGCCCGTGCCGCGGCAAACAACCCGTCCGACTTCGAGCTGAAGATGCGTACCCTTGTCTGAGCGCGGACTGGCGGATCGTCTCACAGGCATCATCGTTCCCGTCACAACGCCGTTCGATGCAGTGACCGGCGAAACGGCGCCGATTCCGTTCCGAGAGAACCTGCGGAAATGGATTCAGCAGCCGATCGACGGGATCCTGCTGTTCGGATCGACGGGTGAGGGCGCTCTCCTCGATGATGACGAGAAGGACAGGCTCACGGGATTTGCGCGGTCCATCGTGCCGGCCGGGCTGCCGCTGCTTGCTGGCGTGGGAGCGGAGTCGACGCGCGGGACGATTCGACAGGCGAAGCGGGTGGCAGCGCAGGGTGCTGACGCAGTGCTGGTTCACCCGCCGCCGTATTTCGGCGCATACCTGAGCCCCGCGGCGCTCGTCGCATACTACCGCGACGTGGCGGATGCATCGCCCGTCCCGGTCCTGGTCTACCACATCCCGAAATACACCAAGGTGACGCTCGAGGCGGGGCTCGTCGCCGAGCTTCTGCGTCATGACAATATCATCGGCCTCAAGGACTCGTCCGGCGATGTCAAACGGTTCGCTGACTACACCAATGCGTGTGGCCCATCGTGCCGGCTCTTCGTCGGCAGCGGTGCGCTCCTGTATACCGCGCTCGAGCTCGGCGCGGCCGGTGGGATTGTCGCCGTGGGCCTGATCGCACCGGCCATCTGCGCGGAAATTGTCGCACAGTTCCGGGCGGGCAACAGCGCGCGCGCGGGACAACTTCAGGCGAAGATCATTCCTGTTCACAAGGAGATCGTCGCGGCATTTGGTGGGATCGGCGTAAAGGCTGCCATTGAACAACTTGGGTACTTCGGTGGGGACCCACGCCCGCCCCTTCGGCCGCTGAATGCGAAGGAGCGCCAGCTCGTGGCGCGAGTGATGCAGGAGGCGGGCCTGACCTGATGGTGGTCCGGGCTCCGCTCGGGCCCGCAGACTCACACGAAAAGCGAGCCATGCACTTCAATATCGACGAGATCCGCGAGCAACTTCGTCGCTCGCCGGCCGCACCGGCCTTCGATCCCGCACCTGCCCTCCAGGCCATCGCCATCCCCCGACTCACGGGCTCTGAAGGCGCTGCAACGGTCACCGCAGATCTGACGGCGCGCTTCGAAGCGCTCGGCTACAACGTCCGCGAGCACGATTTCACATTCAACCCGTGGACCGGGCGGTGGGGCATCACCATTGCCGGCACCGTACTGCTGATCGGCGGGTTCGTCGCATCTTCATTGCTGTACTACGGGCATGCCATCGGCGCGCTCATTGCGCTGTCTGTGGTGCTCCTGCTCTGCCTCTTCGTCGCATTCTTCCTGCAGCGCGTGCTGGACCGTTTCAAGTTCGGTCAGGTGAAGGGGAACAATCTGTTGATCAGTGCGGAGGGCGCGCGCCCGCATTATCTGCTGATGGCGCATCGCGACAGCAAATCCCAGCCGATGCCGCTCGCCTTTCGCGGACCCGCGATCGTGGTCGCCGGCATCGCGTGGATCGCACTGTTTGTCCTCGCATTGATGTCCACGGTCGAGCTCGTACAGCGGTCCACTATCGTCGCCGCTGGAGTCCTCGCCGTTGTCGCCGGCGTGATTCTGATTTTCAGCTGGGTGGCGAACAACTCGCCGGGCGCCCTCGACAACGCGAGCGGTGTGGCCACGCTGCTCGGCGTCGCGGAACGCGAGCGTGGTGCAGGTGACGTCGCATTTCTCGTTACAGACGCGGAGGAGCTCGGCCTCGCGGGCGCACGCGCGATTGCGCGACAGATGCCGGCGGTGTACGGCGTCATCAACTTCGACGGTATCGATGATGACGGCGACTTCCAGGTGGTTGAGGATTTCGGCTGGCCACGCAAGCGCGGGAAAGCGCCGCATCTCGCGGCAGCGCTGCTGAGCGCCGCCGCGGCGATCGACGTGCCTGCGCATCGTCGCAGTGTGCCGTTCGGCATCATGCTGGACCACATACCGATCGTGGAAGCAGGTACGCCGGCCCTTACACTGATGCGCGGCACACTCGCATCGCTGCGACGCGTGCACCGACCCATCGATAATCTTCAGCGACTGACAGGCGCCGGTATAACCCGCGCAGTTGAGCTCACCTGCGCAGCGCTCTTCCTGCTGCGCAGCCGCGAGAAGGACGTGTTACCTTAAACGCTGACGACGTCACGAAGCTCCCTGTCGCGGACATACATGCGACCGGGCCATTGAACTCGCAGCGATCGCCTGGCTTATGAATCTGGATAATTCCGCGCTGACTTTCACGCTCGCGCTTGCCGCGGGTGTTCTGGCGCAGGCCGTGGGTCAAAGGCTGCGCATTCCGGGGATCGTCCTGCTGCTTGTGCTTGGCGTCATCCTTGGCCCCGAGGTCCTCAACTGGGTCCGTCCGGAAACCCTGGGCCCAAGTCTCTCGCACATTGTCGGATTGTCCGTCGCAGTCATTCTGTTCGAGGGCGGCCTCGCCCTCAATCTCGACCGCCTCCGCGGTGAAGCGCGTGTCATCCGCCGCCTCATCCTCAGCGGAGCGGCCATCACTGCTCTCGGTGCGGCGATTGCCGCTCATTACATACTGGGCTGGTCGTGGTCGATTTCGATCGTGTTCGGAGCGCTCGTGATCGTCACCGGGCCCACTGTCATCATGCCACTCCTCCGTCGCATCCGTGTGAATCCGAATGTTGCGACGATCCTCGAGGCAGAAGCCGTCCTGATCGACCCGATCGGTGCGATCGTGTCCGTCGTCATCCTCGAAATCGTGCTATCGGAGAGCACGGGCGGTGCGGCGAGGGGCCTCGTAGAGCTGCCGATGAAATTGCTGCTCGGCGCTCTGATCGGCGCGATCGGCGGCCTGACCATTTCGCGGCTGCTCCGCATCGGGCGCTGGATACCGGAAGGCTTCGAGAACATCTTCACTCTCTCGCTCGTGTTGCTGCTGCATGAAGTGAGTGATGCGATTCAGCCGGAGAGCGGCATTCTTGCCGTGACCGTCGCCGGCCTCGTAGTCGGCAACCTCAAGACGCGAATCGCACGCGAACTGCGAGAGTTCAAGGAGCAGCTGACGATCATGCTCGTTGGCGCGCTGTTTATCATGCTTGCTGCCGACGTGCAACTCGCGAGCGTGATCAATCTCGGATGGGGCGGCGTTGCGATGGTTGCGCTCCTCATGTTCGTCATCCGACCGCTCGATGTGGCCTGGAGTACCCGGGGCTCGGCGTTGACATTGCGGGAACGCGCATTCCTCGCCTGGTTGAGCCCCCGCGGCATTGTCGCCGCTGCGGTCGCTTCCGTGTTCGCCCTTCGTCTCGAGGAACACGGTCAACCGGTCGGCGACGAATTCGCTGCCATGGTATTCCTGCTCATTGCCATAACCGTTGTCGTGCAGGGACTGTCCGGCGGATGGGTCGCGATCAAGCTCGGACTGCGCCGCCGTTCGGACGCAGGCTTCATCATTGTCGGCGCGAATGCGCTCGGATTGTGGCTGGCGCGAGCGCTTCGTGAATGGAATGAGGATGTGATTCTCATCGATACCAGCCCGACCGATGTGGCTGCTGCCGAACGGGATGGCGCCGTCGCATTGCATGGGAACGCGCATGACGACGACATCCTCGAGCTGGCGGATATCGAGGGACGGCGCGTATTCCTTGCCGTCACCCCCAACGAGGGCGCCAACCTGTTGCTCGCCGAGAACGTGAAACGCCGGTTCCGGACCCGCGCGTATGCCGCGCTTCGTGAAGGCAAGGCAGCAGCGACCGTAACTCGCGTCGAGGACGCCGGGGCCGGCGTTCTGTTCGGCCAGCCCATCGACATGGAGAGCTGGATCTGGCGAGCGAAAATGCCCGCTGCGCGCCTGACGTTCATGACGATACCGCCCGATGGCGCGGGCGTGGCCGCTGGCGTCGCGAAGCTCGTTGCCGACCGCGACCATGCCGTCGCATTGCCTCTGTTCTTCCGGCACCGGAAGGTCGCGATGCCGGTTTCGGCCGCAACCATCCTCCAGGCCGGCGACGAACTCGTCCTCCTGACCATCCCACGCTGACCCGACACGACGTGCATGGAGCCGGCGACCAGTGGCGCACACCACTGGATCGCGGTACAATTTGACCGAAACGAATCGATGAGGGTGCCCGCTGCTCGCGAATACTTCGCGGGGGCGGGATTCTGTTGTGGGGTGCAGAGGACGGAATGAAAGATTACCGGTGTCTCGTAATCGTCGGCGCACAGTGGGGCGACGAGGGCAAAGGCAAGATTGTCGACGTGCTGGCGGCCGACACGTCTATCGTGGCACGCTACCAGGGCGGCGCCAATGCGGGCCACACCGTGCACGTCGGGACCGAGGAGTTCATTCTCCGTCAGATCCCGTCCGGCATCCTCCATCCCGAAAAGCGCTGCCTCCTCGGCAACGGCGTGGTGGTCGACCTCGACCAGTTTTTCGAGGAGCTCGACAAGCTCCAGGCCAGGGGGATCGACGCAGAGCGGCGCGTCGGCATCAGCGGCCGCGCACATCTTCTCCTCGATCATCACAAGGCGCTCGACGCAGCCAGTGAAGGCGCACGCGGCGCCGGTCTCATCGGCACCACCCGCAAGGGCATTGGTCCAGCCTATGAAGACAAGATCGCGCGCGTCGGCGTACGGGTCGCAGATCTCATGGACGAAGACCGGGCACGCACACTCATCGGGCACGCGGTCGAACGCGCCAACCAACGGCTGGCCGCCGCCGGTGCGCCGACGCTCGATGCTGGCGCCGTGACCGATCGTGTGCTCGCGAAGCGCGACCGTCTCATTCCGCTCGTGACCGACACGGGCAGGGAGATCGCCGTCGCACTCGATGCCGGGAAGCAGGTCCTGCTCGAAGGCGCTCAGGGCGCACTGCTCGACGTCGATCACGGCACCTACCCCTTCGTCACGTCCTCCACCACTACCGCGGGCGGCGCGTCCACAGGCGTCGGCATCGGGCCCACTCGCATCGATGGGGTCCTCGGCGTCGTCAAAGCGTATACGACGCGCGTCGGGTCCGGTCCGCTCCCAACTGAACTGGCTGACCCACTCGGACAACACCTCCGCGAGCTGGGCGGCGAGTATGGCGCGGTCACAGGACGGCCACGGCGCTGCGGATGGTTCGATGCCGTCGTCGTGCGCTATGCCGCCCTCGTCAACGGCCTCACGGACCTCGCCATCACCAAGCTCGATGTCCTCGACACCTTCGACGAGATCCAGATCTGCACGGGCTACAGGGTCGGCGATACCGTGTATTCGGAGTTCCCGTATGACCTGACTCTGCTGGATCGCGCCGAGCCCGTGTACGAGTCCATGCCCGGTTGGCAGGCGGACACATCGACCTCACGCACCTACGGCGACCTGCCTGCAGGCGCACGGGCCTATCTCGAGCGCCTCGAGGCACTGACGGGCGTGCCCATCGCGTTCGTGTCCGTAGGCACCACCCGCGCGCAGATCATCCACAAGGACTAGCGACGGCCTTCACCGATTCTTGCAGGGTACGGCGCACAACGACGCCGTACCTCACCCGAACCGGGAAAAACTGATGAAAATTGGAATCTGCCTGCTGGTTGTGCTGACATCTGCCGGCTGCGGTGCCAAAGCGGTAGAGATTGATCCGGGAGCCGCGGCGCGCATGGCAACCCGTTGGAACGGTTCGCTGGCAACGCCGGCGGAGATGGCGGGCGTAACGCAGATCCGTGGCACGACCTCGATGGCCGCCATGGACGGAATGACCCATGTTGCGATCGAGCTCCAGAATGCCTCGCCGGGTGGCGAGCACCCCTGGCATGTGCACCGTGGCCGCTGTGGCTCCAATGGCTCGATTGTCGGCGATCCGGGTCGTTACCCGATCCTGAAAATTGATGGCGACGGCAAGGCCGCAAAGGACGCCCATCTCGATATGGCGCTTCCGACATCGGGCGATTTCTACGTGAATGTGCACGCCGGCACTTCGAACATGGCGACCATCGTCGCCTGCGCGAATCTGGCGCCGCCGACCCGCTAAAGGCGACTGGGCGACGGGGTCCGGGCGGAAAAGCCCGGGCGCCGTCGCCTGGATCGTCCCCTCCCTTGAGTCAACGCCTCCAAATCGCTAGCTTACTTGGCTCTGGTCTATACAGACCCGCCGTCTCTGGAATGCGCTGATGTTCGAAGAACTTTCGGAAAAACTCGATACCGTCCTCGGGCGCTTCCGGAAACGCGGGCTGCTGACCGAGGCGATGATCCAGGAGGGCCTGCGTGAAGTCAGGCGCGCCCTGCTGGAGGCGGATGTAAATGTCCAGGTTGTGAAGGACTTCATCGTCCGCGTGGAGGAACGCGCGGTCGGCGAGACCGTGCTGAAGTCGGTGAACCCGGGTCAGCAGATCGTAAAGGTGGTGCACGACGAGCTCGTGCAGTTGCTGGGGGACAGGTCGGAGGGGATCCGGGTCGCGCCTGTGGGGCCGACGGTGATCCTGCTGGCGGGTCTGCAGGGATCAGGTAAGACGACGACGGCTGCGAAGCTGGCGAAGCGGATGGCCCGCGAGGGCCGGAACCCGATGCTGGCGGCGCTGGACGTGAACCGTCCGGCGGCGATCGATCAGCTGGAAACGCTGGGTCGTCAGATCAAGGTGCCCGTATTCTCGGATCGCGGCGAGAAGGATGTCGCGAAGCTGGCGAAGCGGGCGTTGCAGGAAGCGGACGCAGGCCGTCATCGCGTGCTGATCCTGGATACAGCGGGTCGACTGCAGATCGACGACTCGCTGATGAAGGAGTTGCAGCGCGTCGCGGAGATCACGAAGCCGACGGAAGTGCTGCTCGTGGTGGACGCGATGATCGGTCAGGAAGCGGTGCGCATTGCGCAGGGCTTCCATGAGTCGATTCCGCTGACGGGCGTTGTACTGACGAAGATGGACGGCGATGCGCGCGGTGGTGCTGCATTGTCGATTCGCGGCGTGACGGGTGTCCCGCTGAAGTTCGTCGGTGTCGGTGAAAAGCTGGATGGCCTGGAAGTCTTCGATCCGTCGCGGATGGCAGGCCGGATCCTTCAGCAGGGCGACGTGGTCGGCCTGGTGGAGAAGGCGCAGGAAGCGTTCGATGAGGACGAAGCCAAGCGCCTGGAGAAGAAAGTCGCGCGTGAAGGAAAGTTCGATCTCGAGGACTTCCTTTCCGTGATGCGTCAGATGCAGAAGATGGGGCCGCTGGAGGGCCTGCTGAAGATGGTGCCGGGTGTGAACGCGAAGGCATTGAAGCAGGCGAAGGTGGACCCGAAGCAGATGAAGCATGTGGAGGCGATCATCCTGTCGATGACGCCGAAAGAGCGGCAGAAGCCGGATCTGTTGAATGGATCCAGGCGTCTTCGCATCTCGAAGGGGTGTGGCCGGCCGGTGCAGGAAATAAACCGGCTGCTGGACCAGTTCAAGCAGATGCAGAAGATGATGAAGCAGATGAAGGGGATGGGCGCTGGTGGTAAGGGCGTACCGCGTGGTCTTGGAGGCCCGCGGATGCCAGGAATGTTCGGAACCAAGGGATAAGACATGTCCGTAAAGATTCGTCTCCGGCGTATGGGCCGGAAAAAGGCGCCGTTCTACCGCGTGGTAGTTACCGGCTCGATCACACCGCGCAACGGCGAGTACCTCGCCGCTGTCGGTCATTACAGCCCGCTGACCAGCCCGGCCGAGCTTCGTCTCGACCTGGTGAAGGTCGACGAATGGCTCGCGCGTGGTGCCGAGATGAGCGACACCGTTCGCACACTCGTCAACAAGGCGAGGGCCGGCGGCGATGACAAGGTGAAGTACATGGGCGCATCGTTTGCCGCCGAAGTCGCAGCGGCGGAAGCCGCGACCGCTCAGGCCTAGTGGATATGCCCGACGCAGGCGCGCGGCCGAACGAGCCGGAGCACCTGGTGGTCGGTCAGATCAGCAAGGCGCACGGCACGAAAGGCGAGGCGGTCATCTGGCCCCTCACCGATCAGCCGGACGCGGTATTCGCTCCGGGTGCCCGGCTGCTTCTCGGCAACGAGGATGGCCGGCTGAACGATGGCGATACGCATGAGGCTCTCATGATCGTCGAGACTCGCCCTTTCAAAAAGGCGGTGCTCGTCAAGTTCGAGGGCTTCGAACGGCGCGAAGACCTCGAGGATTACCTCGGGTTGTATGTGCTGGTCCCGATGAGCGCGCTCGCGCCGCTGGCAGAAGGCGAAGTCTTCTATCACCAGCTGTTGGGCATGACCGTCGAGACCGTCGAGGGCGAGTCGATCGGCAAGGTGCGCGAGGTCTTCGATACGGAGCCGCTGCACCTGCTCGAAGTCGTGGATGAGGACGACAGGGTTCGTCTGATCCCGTTTGCGGCGCACATTGTAAGGCAGGTGGAGGTCGCCGCCGGCAGGATCGTGATCGATCCACCGGCCGGCTTGCTGGAGATCTGACGTGCGGATCAACATCGTCAGTCTCTTCCCCTCGTTTTTCGAGGGACCGCTGTCGCTGAGCATACCGGCGAGGGCGAAGGAGAAGGGGCTGGTGGAATATCGGCTGGTGGATTTGCGTGATTACACGCACGACCGGCATCGCACTGTAGATGACTATCCGTTCGGCGGTGGTGCAGGGATGGTGATGAAGCCTGCACCGTTCTTCGAGGCGATGGATGCCCTGAAGCCCGCCGGTCCGGTGCTGCTGATGTCGGCGCGGGGCAGACGGTTCCAGCACAGTGACGCGGTACGGCTGTCGCTCGAGTCCGAGCTGACGCTGCTCTGCGGTCACTACAAGGATGTGGATCAGCGTGTTGCGGAATCGCTCGCGACCGAAGAGGTCTCGCTGGGCGACTTCGTGCTGAGCGGCGGCGAGTTTGCCGCGCTGGCGATCACGGATGCAGTCGTGAGACTGTTGCCGGGCTCGCTCGGAACGCACGAGGCAGCCGCAACGGATTCGTTTTACGACGATGGACTCCTGAGTCCGCCGTCCTACACCAGGCCCGCCGAGTATCGCGGGCATACGGTCCCGGAAGTGCTTCTGACGGGACACCAGGCGAAGATCGATGCCTGGCGCAGTGCAGAAGCGGAACGGTTGACGCGCGAGCGGCGGCCGGACCTCTGGGAAGAGCATCAGCGTCGGCTCGCCGACGGACACTGACACAGCACGATTTCAACAGAAGCGGTAGTCCGCTTTCACAAAAGATCGCGACGTGCGATCGAGGAGGTACCATGGACGTTTTACAGGAAGTCTCGCGTAGCGAGATGCGGACCGACCTGCCCGCGTTTGTACCGGGCGACACGCTGCGTGTAAACGTGCGCGTTCGCGAAGGTGAAAAGGAGCGCATCCAGGCGTTCGAGGGCGTTTGCATCGCGCGCAAGAACGGCGGGATCACAGAGACGTTCACAGTCCGCAAGATCTCGAGCGGCATTGGTGTGGAGCGCGTCTTCCCGATGCACTCGCCGAGCATCGAATCGGTGATGGTGGTACGCCGTGGTCGCGTTCGTCGCGCCAAGCTGTACTACCTGCGTGCGCTGCGTGGTAAGGCTGCGCGCATCAAGGAGCGGCAGACCAAATAAGGTCTCCCGCTCATGGCTGAGCCGGGAAGACCGAAGCGACGCAATACCCCGCGCACGGCCAGTGGCCGTCGCCGGAAAGAGATACGGCAGCTGCAGAAGCTCATGGAGCTCGAGCAGTCATTCTGGGATCGTGGATTCGAGCTCGTCGCTGGTGTGGACGAGGCCGGCCGCGGTCCCCTTGCCGGTCCTGTCCTGGCGGCGGCCGTCGTATTTGCACCCGGTGTCGGCATCCGCGGTGTTGACGACTCCAAGAAACTGAATGCAGCGAAGCGCGAGTCGCTGTTCGAGATCATCCGGACGAAGGCGCTCGCGATCGGCATCGGTGCCGCGTCGACAAAGGAAGTCGACAGGCTCAACATCCTGCGCGCTACCCATCTCGCCATGCGCCGCGCCGTCATGCGACTGCCGTTCGAGCCTCAGCACATCATTGTGGATGGCCTGCCCGTGTACGAGCTTGGTGACAGGCATACCGCAGTGGTCGATGGCGATGCGAAGGTGCACGCGATCGCGTGCGCGTCGATTGTCGCAAAGGTCGTCCGTGATCGCGCCATGCACATGCTTTCCGTGCGCTATCCCGGATACGGCTGGGATCACAACGCCGGGTATGGTACGCTCGAGCATCGTACGGCGATCGGCGACCTCGGCCTCACACCGCACCATCGGCGCTCGTTCGAGCCGAATTCGCAACTGACCCTGGAGATCCTCTGATGCATTCCGAACACCTGCAGAACGTGACCATCGGCCGTGTCGTCGGAGCCTGGCTCGTCGCGATTGCCGTCACATCCCTGCTCATGCTGGTCGCAACGTCACTCGGCGTCTTGTCGGCGGAAGGCGATGCCTCGCTGTGGAGCCTTCTTCCGGTCATCATCGGATTCTTTGTCGGTGGCATGTTCAGCGGGATGCGCGCGCTGCAAGCGCCCGTGCTGCACGGCATCGCGATCGGTCTGACGTCGCTTGTCATGTGGGTGCTCGTAAACGCTGTGACCTACGGGCTCACCGCGACGGACGGCCTTCACAGGATGCTCGCGTTCAACGGGCTCACACCCGGCCGGACGACGGTGCTCCTGCTTATTCAGATCGTGGCTGCAGTCATCGGCGCACTCATGGGCTACAACATCGCGTTGCGCGGGAAGCCCGGCCTGTCCGAGCACGAACCGATCTGACGTCGTTCCCATAGCATGATGGCAGACGTCATCGCCTGGTGGTCGGGCCTCTACCGCGCGAACGACATCGTGCAGATGGCGGCCGCATTCGGTCACCTCGCAGCCATCGCATTCGCCGCCCGCTATGCCCTCGCCGGGGACGCTGCCGCACTTCGCCTGACGTCAAGTTCGCGGCGCCCAGCCGAGGATCTGCTTCGCATTACGACGGCTCATCCCCGCGTGATCGGCGGTCTCGCCGTCGCATTGCTTACTGGCCTCGCACAGCTCGCCGCGCAACTGGATTACCTGCCGCGGTCACCGATCTTCTGGATCAAGATGACGATGCTCGCGCTGTTGCTCGTCAATGGCCGCATGATCCAGCTCGCCGGCCGCGCCGCCGCCGCCGCCGCCGCGACGAGGGAGACGGGCAGCACTTCTGTCGCCGTTCCAAGCGTGCTCCGGGCAGCCGCCATGCGCAGCATCGCGCTCTGGTGCGCCATACTGCTGCTCGGGCTTCTGCTCACCACGGTCCGCCCGTCGGTGTGACGGTTGATGCACTTCGGACCGCAGGCTAGATTTGCATAGCTAGATGTTCACAGTGAGGGCTGGTAGCTCAGCGGTAGAGCAGGGGCCTTTTAAGCCCTTGGTCCTGGGTTCGATCCCCAGCCGGCCCACTTGTAGAGAAAAATGCCACGCGGGAGATGCTTCCGACGTGGCATTTTTTTTCGTGTATGGTAATATGTTCGGCAGCGCCGCTGCCACCCGCATCTTGCCGGCTCCATTGCGCCCGAGCAGGCCGACGACTTCCCCCGCGCGCATCGAGAAAGTCACTCCGTCCAGCACTCGCCGGTCCCGGGCGAACGAGCGCGCGACGTCCTGGAACTCCAGAATCGGTGTCATACGGATCGCTTCTTCCTCTGATGTGTCGGCGGACCGTCGGTGAGCTCATGGTCCGCGGCATCCAGTGCTTCCAAAACATCCGAGTACTGCATGCCAGCCAGGCAGGCACTCGTCAAGAGCGACCGCGCGCCGTACCCAGGCATGAACCGAGCATCTCTCTAAGCTCCAGCAGCCCCTCAACCCTGGCCGTTGGGCGCACTGATCAGATCCGTATCCAAGCCGCGTTCTTACGAGCCGTTTTTTACGCAGCGGGACCCAAACTTGCTCTATGTTGAGCGGTGTCGGTCATTGCATGGCGGCATTCACTGTCGGGACCGACGTCGACTTCCTGCAGAGCTTTTCTCACCAGTCGGCGAGGGAACGGCAGCATGTTTGTCGAGCAGACGCGCTGGTCAAGCGCCACCGGCTGGGTCGTGTCGCGTGCACCGCGCCAAGGCGCTTCTGCGCAGGTCGTACTGTTTTTCGGTGAGCGGGAAGCCATCGAGACGTCGCGGGCGCTGGAGGTACTTCGTGAGGCGCACCCGCAGGCCCGTATCGTCGGGTGCTCCACCGCGGGCGAGATCAGCGAGACCACCGTGTCGGATGGGTCGGTGGTTGCGACCGCGATCCACTTCGCGCACACCGTCGTTCGCGCTGCCTGCCAGCCGCTCGGAAGCGCGGAGGACAGTCATGCCGCCGGCGAGCGAATCGCGCGCGAGCTCGCATCCAACGATCTGGTGCACGTATTCGTCCTGGCCGAGGGGCTGAAGGTAAACGGCTCGGACCTCGTCGCCGGTTTGCGGCACGGACTACCTGAGAGCGTAGCCGTCACGGGTGGCCTCGCGGCGGACGGTGCTCTTTTCGAGAAAACCAGCGTGTACTGCGACGGGGAGCTTGAAGGAGGAGCGGTGGCCGCCGTCGGTTTCTACGGCGATCGTCTCAGGATCGGCTATGGCTCGATGGGTGGATGGGACACATTTGGCCCCGAACGGCTGGTGACTCGAGCCGAGGGCAACGTGTTGTACGAGCTCGACGGGAGCTCCGCGCTCGAACTGTACAAGAAATATCTTGGCTCTCACGCGGCGGAGTTGCCGGCGAGCGGCCTCCTGTTTCCGTTGAGTCTTCGAGGAGAGTCCGGCGATCAGGGCATTGTCCGAACGATCCTGGGCATCGACGAAGCCGCGGGGAGTCTGGTCTTCGCCGGTGACATCCCGCAGGGGAGCTATGCCCGCCTGATGAAGGCGAATGTCGATCGGTTGATCGACGGCGCGTCCGGAGCGGCGACATCGTGCCACGTGCCCCTCGCGAGTTCGCTGCCCTCCCTCGCCATTCTCATCAGCTGTGTGGGACGAAAGCTCGTGCTGAAGCAACGCACGGAGGAAGAGGTCGAGAGCGTGCGAGCGGTGCTCGGCGACGAGGCCGTGCTCAGTGGATTCTACTCCTATGGGGAGATCGCGCCCTTTGCACCATTGACGCGATGCGAGCTGCACAATCAAACCATGACCATCACCACGTTCACGGAAGACTAGCCGTGCACAAGCTCCTTGCGCGGCAACTTCGCGAGCACTTCGGGGGCACTGAGCGCGTTCCGGTGGATCTCTCCGGGTTCGTCGCGGCCGTGGAGCAAGCATACCTGCAGTCGGACGACGATCGTGCGATGCTCGAGCATTCGATGGATACGGTGTCCGAGGAACTCGTCGATCGCTTCCAGCGGCTGAACGACGCGCTCTCGACGAGCCAGACCGCGAAGTCGGAGCTGAACCAAGCTGTTTCGCTCCTCTCAGCGACCTTGGAGGCCACGGCGGACGGCATTCTGGTGATGGACTTGACGCGCAAGATCGTGCAGGTGAGCCGCA
>JBBSJG010000008.1:0-33071 GCA_038257485.1 Longimicrobiales bacterium
AGCACGAAAGCAGTGCTCGTTGACGAGAACAAGGAAGTGATTGCGACGTCGTATCGCCTATCGAAGGGCAACCCCATCGAAGACACGATGGACGTGGTTGGCGATCTCCAGCGCATCATCGAGGACCAGGGCGCAACCCTCGAAATTCTTGGCGTCGGTACGACCGGATACGCGAAGGACGTTCTGAAGGACGTTCTGAAGGCGGATGTCGCGCTCGTCGAGACCGTTGCGCACACGCAGGCTGGTCTGCACTTCTATCCCGACACGGATGTTATCGTCGATGTGGGTGGCCAGGACATCAAGCTCATTGTGCTGAAGAACGGTCAGGTCAAGGATTTCAAGCTGAACACACAGTGCTCGGCGGGGAACGGCTACTTCCTTCAGAGCACCGCCCAGACGTTTGGCTATACCGTGAGTGAGTTCGCGGACATCGCGTTCAGCGCGCAGTCCATGCCGAGTTTCGGATACGGCTGTGCGGTGTTCATGCAGTCCGACATCGTCGACTTCCAGCGGCAGGGATGGGCAGCGAACGAGATCATGGCAGCGCTGTGCGACGTGCTGCCCAAGAACATCTGGCTGTATGTGTCGCAGATTCCCAATATCCCCAAGCTAGGGCGTCGCTTCGTACTGCAGGGCGGAACGCAGCACAACCTGGCCGCTGTGAAAGCGCAGGTGGACTTCATCGAGAGCCGCTTCCGTGGTTTGCCCGATCAGCCGGAGATCGTGGTTCATCGGTATTGCGGCGAGGCCGGCGCAATCGGCTGCGCCGTGGAAGCTCACCGCCTCCACACCGAGCGCGGACATCAGACAAGTTTCATTGGCCTGGATCGCGTCCAGACCATTGCATTCAGAACCACCCGTTCGGAAGCCACCCGCTGTTATTTCTGCAAGAACAAGTGCCTCCGCACATTCATTGACGTTACGACCGCTCCCGCAAAGATCTCCATGCCCTCCGCTCTTCCGACGCTGTCCGCGCACTCGTCGCCCAGTGAGGTGCAGGAAGACCAGCAGGACATCGCGCGCACCGTTCTCGTCGAAGCCCGCAAGCGTGCCCCGTCCAAAGTGCCGATGCAGGCAGGCGAGCAGCGGTTGATCATCGCGACGTGTGAGAAAGGCACAGTCGAGGACGTAGAGGCAATGAAGGAGATCAAGGCAGGCATCGACCTGGTGGGGGACGCGAACCCCAATTTCGCGGAGATCGCCATGCGCGCTGCGTTTGCACCGAGTGGCGTAGCATCCGTGCAGGACGCGCCGCGGCCAAGGCGCATATGGGATCGACTGAAAAGCAATGATGATCGCAGTGCCGCCATCGAAAAGCGCGCAAACGTACGCATCGGCATGCCTCGCGTCCTGAACATGTACTCGCTCGGGCCTTGGTTCACTGCGTACTTCGAATCGCTCGGTGTGCGCTCGCGCAATCTCGTTTGGAGCGACTACACCAGCGACGATCTGTACAAGGTCGGCGCCAAGCGTGGCGCCATCGATCCCTGCTTTCCGAGCAAGATCGGCATCCCGCATGTGCACAACCTGCTCTATTCAAAGCACACGGCGGAGCGGAGGCTCGACTACATCTTCTTCCCGATGATCGATAGCCTGCCCACGTTCCTCGAAGGTGTCGTTGACAGCCGGTCCTGTCCCACCGTGACGACCACGCCGGAGGCGGTGAAGGCGGCGTTCACGAAGGAAAGCGACATGTTCGGGGATCGCGGGATCCGCTATCTCGACACATTCCTCAACTTCACCGAGCCGGCCCTGCTCGCCCGCCAGATGTACGGCGAGTTCGGCAGCATCCTGGGCCTGTCGGAGCAGGAGAACGCGCGGGCTTGTCGCGTCGCGTGGAAGCATCTCGATGATCTTGAAGCGCGTATACGTGACCAGGCGAGGGTCGTGCTCGAGCGCCTCGAAGCGACCCACCAGGTCGGTGTCGTACTTCTGTCACGACCGTACCACGAAGACCCGGGCGTCTGTCACGAGATCCCACAGGAGTTCCAGAAACTCGGGATCCCCGTCTTCACCGCGGAATCCCTGCCGCGTGACGCCGACATTCTCGAAAGGCTGTTCGGCGACGAAGTCCGCAACGGCGACATGCGGAGCGGATTGTCCATCGAAGACGCGTGGAAGAACTCGTACAGCGAGAATACCAACCGGAAGGTGTGGGCGGCCAAGTATACCGCGAGGCATCCGAACCTCGTCGCACTCGAGCTCTCCAGCTTCAAGTGCGGTCACGACGCGCCGATCTACTCGGTGATCGAAGAAATCATTGAGCAGTCAGGCACGCCGTATTTCTGCTTCAAGGATATCGACGAGAACAAGCCCACTGGCGCCATCCGCCTGCGCGTGGAAACGATCGGCTACTTCCTCCGCCGCTATCGCGAACGCCTGGTGGACCGCGGCGAACGGATCCGTGCAATCGACGCGAAGCTCGAAGAACGGCGGACCGAACTGTACGCGATTACGGTGTAATACCCGCGTCAGCGTGCGCGATCGCCGATGGACCTCGCCTTGGCATCTGCCGCCTGCATGTTGGCATTGAATGCAACGCGGTTCTCGCCCGTGCCGAGTGCGAACCACCGCACCGTCGACTCGCCGGGTTGCAGATTTATTGGCGACCCGGCCAGCAGCTGCTTCACATCCTGAACCGCAGTAGGGCTACCCGCGAAGCCGTCCGCAAGGTACCCGAAATAGTCGCTTCGAGTGACGGCAGCAGCCGCGTGAGGAAATGACGTCCGGTACGTCGTCACGTCCCCACCGATCAGCATGATGCCTCCGACGATCGGTTTGGAGACCGAGTCCGCCGAAATGGCCGATGCGATTTTCGTCGCATTCGTGAAACTGCCGACGTTCGCACTCGGACTGACAATGTCGAAATCCGTGAGCATCCCGTAGCGTATGCCGGATATCGGCTGAGTCCCATCATTCTTGAACGTCAAACGGAGCAGAGCATAGTCGTCGTTGGCGGCATCCTCGAAGGCGTAGAAGTCCTGAACGACCGTAAGCCCGGCAATGGCATTCGCGGGAGCGTCGGGAGCGGTCGCCTGAAGCAGGGATACGGTATGCATTCCCTGCGTAGCGGGCACCCGGCAGCTGTTGTCATTGTAAAAATCACGGCCATATCCCACGGAATTCGGCGACACCATCATGTTGCCCGCATTTGTCCCGAAAATCATCCCGGCGCCATAAAGAAGCGGTGTACCGCGCGCGGTAAACGTCGCACCGAACACATCCTGATTGCTCAGCCAACCGGGGTGCACGGAGGCAAACTTGAACGCGTGATTCTCGAACGCGATCCAGGCCAGATGACACGAATCCGGACGGCTCAAAAACCGTGTGTCGACGATGATCCTGACACTATCTACGGCGCTGCCTGACCGTGCTTTTATCGTCGCGACGCCCGGCCAGACACCGGAGACGACACCTGCGGTTGAAATCGTGGCGATCGAGGGATCCGAAGACGACCAGCTGATGGTGGCCGCTACCATAACCTTCTCGTCATCCCCGAAAACCTGCGCGGACAGCGTGTCCGCCAGCCCGTACCCGACCCTCTCCACGACGGACGTGATCGCGACAGCTGCGGGCTCGTTGATCGCAACAGGATCGTCGCCGCACGCCGCGCTCAACAACGCAGTTACACCCAACAGAAAAGTTCTCGCCCGCATACGCACCTCAAAGATTTGGCCGAAAAGATTTGGCCGAACCACCCCACACGCCTTTACACGCCTACATACGCCGATACTTCGGCCCCGACCCGCCCTCCCGCGGCGTCCACCGCGGCCCCAGCACATCCGTCGCCTTGCAGTCGATGCAGTTCGGCGCATTCACCGCCAGACGATCGCCATCCAGCTCATACACACCCGCCGGACACATGTGCACATACATCTCAGCGACCTCGCGCGGGATGTCCTCACCCACAATCAGGTGCGATGGGATATCGTCGCGCGTCGCATTTCCTGACTTGAACACGGCGTCCAGCTTGGACAGCACCAGTGGCCCGGTCGGCATCGCAGGAGCAGGCCCCGTAGTAGAACGATCTTCCTCCGCATCCGATGACACCGTGATCTTCCCGCCCGGGAACGCGCCGCCCGTGAGCGTCATCAGGGTCGCCTTCAAGCCACCCATGTAGAACCCATCCTTGAACGCGAGCCGCATGTTGCGGTTCTTGTACAGGTCCTTCGCGATGGTGCTGTCGTTCACGAACGCGTCGTATGCAGCAAGCGATGATGCAGTCGTATCACCCTTCTTCAGTGCATCGAAGATCGCCCTCGCCGCGTAGATGCCGGACTGGACCGCGTAGTTGATGCCTTTGAGTGACGCAACTTCGACGAAGCCCGCGGCGTCACCGAGCACCACGATGCCGTCGCCCGAACGTCGCGAGGCGAGCGAGTGGTAGCCGCCCTCGGGAATCGTCTTCGCACCCCACTCCACGCACTCGCCACCCTCGAGGTACGACTTGAACAGCGGGTGATTCTTCATGCGCTGCAGCAGCACGTGCACGTCGAGCTTGGAATCATGGTAGTCGAGCCCCGCCACGAGACCGATGGCCACCAGGTTCGGCTCCAGCGGGTACATGAACGAACCGCCGAACACGTCCTTCGGCAGCGGCCATCCCAGGGTGTGGATGATCGCATCGAGCGGCTTCTTCGTTTCCCAGATCTCCTTCACACCAAGCGCGTAGATCTGCGGATTCGCGGACGTGATGTTCTGCCACGCATTGTACGCCTGCGCCAGCGGACTGCGCGTGCCGTCCGCGAGCGCGACGACGCGCGCCGTGATGTCCGTTGCGGGCTCGCTGCCGCTACCGGCGTTGCCCTGGCGGTCGAGCCCGGTCGGCGTCGTGCGTACACCCTGCACGCGGTCGCCGTCCACGAGCAGTGAAGCAGCAGGGAACCCGGCGAGAATGTTGACACCGAGTTCCTCTGCCTTCGCGCCCATCCAGCGCACGACTTCACAGAGCGATGCGACGTAATTGCCATGGTTCCCCATGGTCGGCGGTGTCGGAATCTTTGTCGATGACGTTTCGCCCAGCAGATAGACGCGCTCGCCGGTCACCGGACCGCGGAACGGCAGATCCTCCAGCGCCACGTCGGGAAACAACTCGCGGAACGGGCCGGGTCGGATGATCGCGCCTGACAGGCAGTGCTCACCAAGACTCTCTGCTTTCTCGAGCACGGCGATCTCGATGTCCCCGATGCCACCGCCCTTCTCGTTGTCTTCACGCACCAGCTTCGCGAGTGCAATCGCGCCCGCCAGGCCCGCGGGCCCGCCACCCACGAACACCACGTCCATCGGCACCGCTTCGGCGTCCGGTGCGTCCGTCGTGATGAATCGATCCTGTGGCAGCACCGGCTGGTGCCGGATCGGAATAATGCGCTCCGCTCCCATTGTGTCTCCCCTGAAGTGTCAGAACCCGCGCGTCGCCTGCGCGTCGTCCCCCGCCTGTAGCAATACCGCGGCCGCATGACCGCCGGCTGGAATTTCCGTAACATCGAGCGGCACGACAAGCAGGGCGTCCGCATTCGCCACGGACGTCAGGATCCCCGACCCCTGCGGCCCCGTCAGCGTCGCGTCCAGAATCCCGTCATCGCCGCGCGTGAGCGTAGCCCGCAGGAAGTGCGTCATGCCCGGCTTCGACTCGATCCGCTCCGCCGCCCGGACCATCACCGTGCGCGAGTGCACGGATGAACGGCCCATCATGCGACGGAGTGCGGGCCTGACCAGCAGTTCGAACGTGACCACGGCCGACACGGGGTTGCCCGGCAGCCCGAACACAGGCAGCGGTGCAGCACCCGGCCGCTCGACGATGCCGAATGAGAACGGACTGCCCGGCCGCATCTTCACCCGCCAGAAACCGAGCGCCATCCCGACCGACTCCAGTGCGTCCTTCACGAGGTCGTGCTCGCCCATGCTCGCACCCGCCGTCGTGATGAGCACATCGGCATCGAGCGCATTCGTGATCCGCGCACGCAGGTCTGCCGCGTCGTCCCGCGCGATTCCGAGCGACACCGGCACACATCCCGACGCAAGCACACCCGCCATGAGTGCATACGTATTGGAATTGATGATACGACGGCCTGCCATCGCTTCGTCCGCATCCTCCAGGTCCACCAACTCGTCACCCGTCGACAGGATCGCAACCCGCGGCCGCACGGATACACGAGGCGATGCGACGCCGATTGAGGCAAGCACGCCGATCTCGGCCATGCGCAGCATCGCACCGGCAAACAGAACTGTATCCCCGGCCCGGATATCCTCGCCCGCATAGCGGATATTCTTGAGAACATCCATCGTGTCGAAGATCTCGACAACGCCGTCACCCACAACCCGTGTGTGCTCCACACGGATCACAGTGTCCGCATTCGCCGGCAGCGGCGCACCAGTCATGATGCTGATGGCCTCGCCACGTCCAACACCATGCGCGGGGAATTCGCCCGCCGCGACAGCACCCACTACGGCGAGTCGCACCGGCGCCGTCCGTGACGCCGCTGCAACGTCGGCCGCGTGCACTGCATAGCCATCCATGCCGCTGTTGTCCCAGGGTGGCAGCGTGAGCCCCGCGATGGCCGGTTCCGAGAGCACACGACCGCCTGCTTCTGCCAGCGCAACGCGCTCGGATGGCATTGCAGGCACCGCGGCGAGGATATGGTCGAGCGCGTCCCCGATCAGCAGCCACTCCGCAGTGCGCGGCGCGCGCGTGCCAAGCACGGCTGCATCCTGACCCGCAAGCGGCATTCGCATCAGCACGGCCTCCGCGCGCACGCGGTCAGCCGGCGAATTCATGTTCATGAACAGATCGGCGGGATCGCCGAACGCACGCACGTCGTCCAGCGAAATGCGCTCAACGACGATGTCGCCATGGAATGCGATCAGCCGGTGGTCGCCGCGCGCGATCGCGGCTTCCACGGCAGGCAGGCACGACACTGCGTAGTACGCCACGAGCGGCTCCACGCCGCGGGGTCCGTCACTCGATGGCAGCACCGCCTGCGCACCCGTACTGCGCGCACGCGCAACCAGCGAAGCGAGCAGCGCACCATCGAGCAGGGGCATGTCACAGCCGACCGCCACAATCCCGTCCTCGCCTCGCTCCGCGGCCCACGCGAGCGCTGCATCGAGGCCGCCGAGCGGGCCGAGATCGGGCACACGGTCACCACGACTCTCGAGACCGATCTCTGACGCCAGTGCTGCATCATTCGCGATCAGGATCACATCGGACGTGGCAGAGCGCACGGCGCGCACTACGCGATCGATCACGCGCTCGCCACCCACCATCGCGAGCGCCTTGGGACTGCCGTAACGCGTGCTTCGTCCGCCGGCGATGACGGCGCCGATCACGCCTCCGGTATTCACGCCGGCATCATGTGTCGAAGTCCCGCAGAACGACCATGTTCTTCGACGCGGCGCGCGCGATGATGGGCATGTGCGCAGCGCCGGCGATTGACACCGCAAGCGTTGTCGGAATAGAGCGACTGGCCACCCACGCCACACATGAACGCGCGGCCTTCACGGCAATCGCACCACTGATCCGTGCCGTGATCAGGAGTCCGGCGCTCGAAAGGTCGTACCCCGACAGCAGGCCTCGGCCGATCGCCTTGTCGACGGCATTGTGACGGCCAACGTCCGATGTCACACACAGGATGCGGTCGTTCAGTGCGAGCGCGGCCGTGTGCATGCCGCCGTCGGGATATGCGGCGTCACCGGCCTCGAACAGGCTGCGGAACAACGCCTGGAGTTGCGGCGCTTCCGGCAGCGGGTCGGTGCGATCGCGGCACATCAGTTCCGGCTCGCACGTGACGTAGTGCATCAGGCCGCAGCCGTCCTCACGGATATGACGATGCAGTATGCCCACGCGTGTGACCCCCGCGGTCGGCACTTGCACGCGCACACCTGATACGCCGTCGCTCTCCACGATCTCGAGTGACGTGATCTCCGTCGCATTCCGGATATAGTCCTCGGTCAGCAGGTACCCGGCGGCGTGCGCCTGGAGGTCGTCCGGCGTGCACGTCGTGACGATACGGCGACCGCCGTTGACTTCGAACCATGCCGGTGCTTCCGGCGCCAACCGCACGTCCATGCGCTACCCGAAGATGAGCCGGATCACGGTGAGGATGATCGCACTGAGGATGGCCGTGATCAGCGCCTTCCCCGTGCCGAAGTCCAGCGCCTGACGAATCGCAACGATGCCGGTGATGAGTGTCCAGATCGCAACGATGAACATCGTGATCGTGCGGAAGCCGGGAATGATGCCCAGCGCGAGCAGCACGCCGGGGGCCTGCGCAAAGCCGAGCGTGCGCAGCAACTCGCCCCACGTCGCCGTGCCGCCCAGCAGTTTGTCGCCGACGATGTAGGTGATGCCAGCCCACAGGCCCCAACCGACGAACGCACTGACCACGGCGGCGATCACGGCGGTCGTACCACTGCCCGCCGCGCCGATCGCGCCCGCGACCGCTACGAGTGCAATCACGCCGGCGGCATCTGGTGTGGCCGACGTGTCCGCTTCGACGTCCTCGTAGGTGTCGACGTTCAGTTTCGCCGCACCCACCATCCGATCGATAAATGACCGCTCAGTCGTCGTGTTCACGTGTGTTCTCCCTGGAGATGCTCGCCGGGATGCCGGCTCAATGCGCTGCGGGATAGGCCCGCAGGGCCGCCGCCTTCATGTGCGCCGTCACAAGGCTGCCGGGCGCGATCCCGAGCGCCGCCATGCTCCGCCTCGTGACCAGCGCAGTCAATGCAACGTCGCCCGTCAGGCGCACTCGCACAAGCGCGCCGGCAGGCACCGCAGCCGCCACGATGAGTGCAAAGTGGTTCACCGCGCTCGTGCCCACGTCGCCTTCGACCGTCGTGAGGGTGATATCCTCGGGGCGGTATGCGACGTGGACCTCGCTGCCCTCCACAATCCGCGCATCCGCGGCCATGGCCCAGACTGCCCCGCCGTCAGACAGCGCAACCCGTACGAGCTCCGCATCCCGCTCGGTGACGATGCCATGGAGCAGTAGCTCGGCGCCGGCGAGTTCCGCGACGAACGGGGTCATCGGATCCAGCACGATCTCGGACGGCGTGCCCACCTGTACGATGCGGCCATTCTCCATCACCGCGATCCGGTCCGCGAGCGCGAATGCGTCCGCAGGGTCGTGCGTGATGAGCAGCGCACCTCGCGCATGCGTTCTCGCCACACGCTCGATGTCCTCGCGGAACCGGCGGCGGACCGCAACGTCGAGATGCAGCGTGGGTTCATCCATCGCCAGCAGTTCCGGCTCCAGAACAAGCGCACGTGCCAGACCGACCCGCTGTGCTTCGCCGCCCGACAGCGTACGGATGTCTACATCTGCGAACGGTACGAGCGACAGCAGTGACAGCGCGCTCTCGACACGTGTGGCCGCATCCGCTGCCGCAATACCCCTAGCCCGCAGGCCGTATGCGATGTTGTCACGCACGCTACCGGCGAACAGGTACGGACGCTGGAACACGGTGCCCATCCGCCGCATCGACGTCGTGTCGCCCGCGCGCGAGGACGCGCCGCCGATGAACACGCGCCCCGCGTCCGGCGACTCGAGCAGTAACAGAATGCGGAAGAGCGTGCTCTTCCCGGCGCCATTCGGCCCGAGGATCGCCAGCACTTCACCCGCATGCACTTCGATCTCCGCGACATCGACAACCGTGCGGCCGCCGTAGCGGCGGACAATGCCTTCGCCGCGCAGCAATGCCGTCGCATTCAGCTCCATGGACGGTCCGCCCCGGCGGTCCACGCGCGCTGTCGACCCTGCTGCGCGCGTGTGATCATCACATTCACCGTGAATGCAATGCCGAGCAGCAGCAGACCGAGCGCCATCGCCGTCGCAAAATTTCCTCGCCTCGTTTCGAGCACGATCGCCGTCGTCATCACCCGCGTCTCACCGGCAATGTTGCCGCCGACGAGCATCACTGCACCCACCTCGGAGATGACAGCGCCGAACCCGGCAACCACTGCAGCACCGATCCCGAGTCTCGCTTCCCGCAGCACGGTCATGACGGCGCGGGCGCGCGATGCACCGAGCGAGCGGGCCTGCATCAAGGCGTCCCGCGGCACGGCCTGCACTGCGGCGAGTGTGATGCCCGCAACATAGGGCGCGGCGAGAACCGCCTGCGCGAGGATCATCGCCTGCGTTGTGAACAACATCTCGAAGCGGCCCGCGGGCCCGGCTCGCGACAGCAGCATATACACGAACAGGCCGACAACAACGGGCGGGAGCGCAAAGCCGGTGTGGATCAGTGCGATGACGATGGCGCGGCCGCGGAACCGCGCGAGCGCGACTGCCGTGCCGAACGGAATCCCGATGAGCACCGCGATCAGCACGGCGACGCCGGACACGCGCAGCGACAACAGCACGACCTGCCAGAGGTAGGCATCGCCGCCGAACAGCATGCGCACCGCTTCGCGCCCGGTATCTATGAAGAGGTCCATTCAGTGCGACAGGGGAAGGGAAGAGGCACGGCCGCCGCGCCCGTCATCGACGCCGCGCGCACGGCCGTGTGGGATTCGATCCGCGATCAGTGATTCTCCTTCGACCAGGTCCCCTCCTGGACGGGGCTGTTCGGAGGATTGTAGCTCAGTCCCTGCTCGATGGCGTTGCCGACATCACTGGTACCGAACTGCTCGCTCTGGACGTCCTCCATCAGGTGCTGCGCCTCGTCCGACGTGTTGTCAGCGCCGCCACCATCACGGCTGCGCGCGCCGATCGCCTCGTCCGCCGCCTCCGGTTGTTCGCCGCGACGCAGCTCATCGATCACCATGTCGTTGCGCACGTCCTTGATCCCCAGCAGGTCCGTCACCACATGCTCGATGGCCTGGTACTCCTGCTCCGTACCAACACGGCCCTCAAGCTTCACCCGGCCGTTCGACACGGATACATCCACATCCGCGGGATCCACGCCGCCGTTGGATGACAACTCCTGTTCGATCAGCGATCGGATCTCACCATCATCCATCGACTCCACGTCGTGGATTCCTTCATAGTCGCGCGCCATCGTGCCTCCTCAAAAATGCAACGAGAGTCCCGCCGACAGTTTGAAGTTCCGCTCCCACTCCGAAGCAGGGACTACTGCGTCGCCCTGCGGATTGACGATGAACGCATTGGGCGCTTTCAGCTTCCACAGCAGCATGCCGCCATCGAAGCGTGCGGCGATCTGCGGAGTGGCGAACCATTCAAAGCCGGCACCGAGGTGACCGGCGAAACTCGTGCCGAAGCCGAAACGGACGTCACGCGGGACCAGCGAATCGTCGCCATTCTCACCCGACAGGTCCACGGCGAGGCCGCCGCCGAACAGGGCGAACGGCTGGATATTGTTCCACGTCCGAGCGCCCGTCAGGTTGAACCGGATGTTCGCACCGGCGTACAGCAGGTTCAGGTCCGCTTCACCCTTTACGACCCGGCTGGAGTCCGCGGCCACGATCGCCGTATCGACGACGGCGCGCTTCAGGGGCGAAAAGCTCGCTTCGAGGTCCAGTGCGAGCGGTCCGCTGATGTCGATGCCCCAGCGGGCACCCAGACCCTGACCCGATTTCGGACCGGCGCCCAGACGGCCCTGGCTGGGCGAAATCGTCTGGACGAACAGCCCCGCATGCTGGCGCTGCGGGATCCATTCGTACGGCGACGTCAGGGACTGCGCGGAGATGCCGAACGGCAGAAGGAACGCGAGCGCAAATGCGCAGGTAATTGATTGAATGAACCGCTGCATGGATTTCGTATCCGGTGTGCTGATGCGCTGCGTTGTGAAGCGGAGACATCCGCCGTTGCGCGCGCGCGCGTTTGAGTTCGCAAGGTATGCCCCGGCGAGGAGGCCCCGCAAGCCGCGGGCGCCCTTGAAACGACTCGCCGACGCCGACTATATTCATGCCATCCAACCACCTGCGTCCCGGCGACTCCCATTGATCCAGAGACCCGACCGACGGCAGGCACGTTCCACGTACACGCGCGCGCTCACATTGTGCCTCACGGCCGTCGCCCTGCTGACCGCATGCGGTGACCCCACGGGGCCCAGCGCACGCCGCACCTCGATCGCCGTGCTCGCGGGGGACGCCCAGTTCGGCGCGCCCGGCGCCGGCCTCGAAGCCCTCCAGGTCGTCGTCACTGACGCAATCACCCGCGCGCCGCGCGATGGCGTCACCGTCACCTGGCAGGTCACTGCCGGCGAGGCCATCCTCACGCCCGTGACCACAACCACCAACAGTCGCGGCATCGCAAGCACCACCCCGCGCCTGCCCGGATCACTCGGCGCTTCCACAATCCGGGCGACGGCGGACGGGCAGGTCGGCGATCCAGCGATGTTCACCGTCGCCGCAGTATCGACACCCGTCATTGCAGGCGTCTCGCCGGCCTCCGCCCGCGCGGGTGACACCCTCGCCATCACGGGCTCCAATTTCGGCACCTCGACAAGCGCCGTCGCCGTTCGATTCGACGGTGTTCGCGGCACGGTCCTCTCCGCGACGCCGGAACGCGTCGTGGTCGTGGTGCCGCCGTGCGTCGCCACGCGCGCCGCGGCCGTCGTCGTGTCGCTCGGCACCGTCGCCAGTACGGCCGCGACCGTGAACACCGTTGCCACGGGCGCGTCACCGCTGCGGCTCGCGCGAGGTCAGGTCCGCGTGTTCACCGAGCCCGTCGACCTCCGCTGTGTGCGACTGCCGCCCGATCCTGCCGGCGCCTCGTATCTCATCATCCCGCAGAACGTCACGGAGACCTACAGCATCACCATGTCGTTCGAGCTCGCGGCACTCGGTGTGATCCCCGTCGTCGCTTCACCCGCACCGGCCATGGCGGGCTCGACGTTCGCCAGCGACTGGGAGCTCGCCCTGCGCGCGAAGGAACGAGCACTAACGGCCGGCATGTCTCCTGACGCGTTTGCGCCGACCGCATCCATTCGCGCTGCCCAGGACCTGCCGAACGTCGGAGACCGGCGCACGTTCAACACGCTCAATGCGCAGAGCAAGACCGTCAAGATCACTGCGGAAGTGCGCGCGATCACGACACGCGCGATCCTGTACCAGGACATTGCCGCAGACAATGTGTTCACTGCCGCAGACTATCAGCGGTTCGGTGGCGTGTTCGACGAGCCGATCTTCGGGACCGTCGTCGCGGCGTTCGGCCAGGGCGGTGACATCGATGACAACGATCGCATCATCATGGTGTTCACGCCGCAGGTGAATGCACTCACTGCGAAGGGGACGGGCAGCTACATCGCCGGCTACTTCTATGCATGCGACCTGCTCGCTCGCTCGCGCTGCGACGCATCCAATGGTGGCGAGATCTTCTACAGCATGGTGCCGGACCCGACCGGCAAGTTCAGTGATCCGCATTCCGCGACCAACGTCATGCGCACGGTCCCACCCGTGCTCGCACACGAGTTCGTGCACATGATCAACTACCATGCGCGCGGCTCGCAGGAGGTGCTCTGGCTCGGCGAAGCCCTCGCGCACACCGCGGAAGACGTCGTGGGGCAGGTTTTCCTCGACCGCGGCGATGCGGTCACGGCCGCCGAGTTCCAAGCTCAGAATCACTCCCATGCCCGGCTTTTCCTCGCCAACGCCGCGCGGACCAGTCTGATTGCCGACGAATCGCCGGGCACCATCGAGCTGCGCGGCGCCGGCTGGCTGTTTCTGCGCTACCTGCGAGGGCTCCACGGCGAGAACGCATTGCTCCGCGCGCTCACCAGCGGGCCGGAGTCCGGATCACGCAACATCACGACCCGCACCGGGAAGACATGGAGCTCGCTGCTCGCGGATTTCGCCGTCGCCATCTACGCCGATGATGCGCCCACGCTCACCGGCGTTCCGCTCGAGCCTCGCCACACCTTCGTGAACGCCAATCTGCGCTCACTGCTCGGTCCGCCGGCTGCGTTCCCGCTCGCCGTTCGGACACTCGGATTCGGCGACTTCCTGGCCACGGGTGACCTGCCGTCCTCCGCATGGCAGTACAACTATGTCCAGGTCCCCGCGGCGGGCACCACCACGTCCCTCAACCTCGTATTCTCCGGGCCGCGGGGCGGCCCCTTCTCGGCGGCCGCAGTGCCCCAGCTCACGATATTGCGGGTGCGCTGACTTCATCATCAGCATCGGTATCGTCCGGCGCGTGGACGCGCGCGATCTGTGTCAGCCACACGCCGCCCAGGATGATGCCGGCACCCAGGAACTGCCACAGGCGGGGTGCCTCGCCCAGCAGCGGCCACGCCGCCAGCAGCGCGACCACGGGGGCCAGGTTCGAGAACGCGGACCCTCGCGTATTCCCCAGCACGCGTGTCCCGTAATACCAGAAGATGTACGCCAGCCCCAGACTGAAGGCGCCCGAGTACAGCAGTGCGCCGTAGGTGGCGGCAGATAGTGCCCGCATGTCGACCTTCATCAGCGCGGGCGCGCCCACCAGGAGCAACCCGAGTGTGCCTGCCCACAGGCCGATCGCGGTCACCACCACCGGCCCGTGCCGGCTCACCACGCCGCGGCTGCCGACTGTGTAGTACGCCCATGCGATCGTGGCGCCGAACATCAGCAGATTGCCCGCCATGGTGCTCGAGCCGGTGACGGCAACGCCGGCCGCCGTCTCAGCCGCGCGATCGGCCGCGCTGCCCGCCATCACGACGAATGCGATGCCGGCGAATGCCATGGCAATGCCGAACCAGGCCAGCGGACGCACCCGTTCATGGCCCAGCCTCGCGGAGAGCAGCGCAGTGACCATCGGCGACCCGGCCAGCAGTACACTCGCCGTGCCGGCGCGCGTGTGGGCGAGCCCGAAAATGAACAGGTTCTGGTACAGCACATTGCCCAGCAGCCCGAGCAGGATGATGCGCCGCAGGTCGGCCCCGGCAGGCCAGCGGACCGGGCCACGCATGCGGATGATCCCGAAAATGAACAGGGACGCGAGAGGGAACCGCAGCGCATTGAACGCCGTCGGAGACAGCTCGTCCAATGCATACTTGGCAATCGGGAAGTTCATTCCCCAGAACAGGACGACGCCGCAGAGGGCGAGATATGCGCGGGTACGCTGGGCGCTGTTGAACGCCGCGGGGTCGTGTCTCATGAAGCGCTGAAGCAAGCGGCGAGCATACCTTTCGTCAACCCGCCGCCTTGCTTAACCTTCGCATTGTATCTGCCGGCCTCGCTGCGGGCCGCGCCCAGTCCAGCAAAGGATGTGGTATGAATTCAGGCCGTCTATTGGAGGGGAAGCGCGTTCTCGTCGTCGGCGTCGCGAACGACAAGAGCATCGCGTGGGGCATCGCACACGCCATGCACGAGCACGGCGCACGCTTCGCCTTCACATACGCTGGTGAAGTATTCGAGAAACGCGTCCGCCCGCTCGCCGATACTGTCAACACCGATCTCGTCATGCAGTGCGACGTGACCAACGAGGCGGAGGTCGAAGAAGTCTTCCGCCAGATCAAGGAGCAGTGGGGCGGCCTCGATGTCCTGGTCCACTCCGTCGCGTATGCCAATCGCGAAGACCTCGACGGCCGCTTTGTCGATACCTCGAGAGACGGCTTCCTGAAGGCGATGGAAGTCAGCGCATATTCCCTCGTGTCGCTCGCTCGTCACGCCGCGCCCCTCCTCGCGCCCAGCAACGGAAACATTCTCACGCTCTCGTACTACGGCGCAGTGAAGGTGATTCCGAACTACAACGTGATGGGCGTCGCCAAGGCCGCGCTCGAAGCATGCGTCCGGTATCTCGCCGCGGACCTCGGACCCGACAACATCCGCGTCAACGCCATCAGCGCCGGTCCCATCAAGACACTCGCAGCGTCCGGCGTCAAGAACTTCCGGCTCCTGATGTCGTCCGCCGAAGAGAAAGTGCCCCTCCGCCGCAACGTCACCAAAGAAGATGTCGGCAAATCGGCACTGTTCCTCTGCAGCGATCTCGGCAGCGCCGTGACAGGCGAGGTCATCTTCGTGGATGGCGGCTATCACATCGTCGGCGGTTAGACCACCCGCGGCACCCGCGATAATGCCGTCGCATTCCACGCAGTAATAAAAAAACGGCGCCCTTCAGAGGGCGCCGTTTCTTGTCAGGAACCGATCGGCGGCGCGTCATCACCGCCGTCATCCGCATCGCCGGGCTGCGTTCGCGGCGCCGGCGGATGTTGCGGGTGCCACGACGAATGCTGCGAACGCGAACGCTCGTACCACTCCTCTGTAATCCTCGCCGCTACATCGCGGCCGCCGAGACCGAATGCAATGCCGGCAGCCAGCGCTGCCGACCCCACGACCGCGATGAAGAAGACCACCACGATGTCCTGCGCGATGTCCAGCTGCTCCAGCGCCATGAACACCGTGAGCAGGATGATCGCCGCCTTGGCAGCACGCGCGAGACCGACGCCGCCCGGCAGACCGCCCGCTGACGCAAGCACCAGATCCTTCACGAACTCGCCCAGCAGGATCCCGAGCACCAGCACGATCACTGCAGTGATGACGTGCGGGATGTACTCGAGCAGCTGTGCGAACAGGATGCTGACCGCAGTCACGCCCAGTGCATTCGCTGCCAGCAGGATCACCAGCAGGATGACCGTCCAGAAGGCCAGCTTGGCGAGCACGGTCGACGGGTCGAGCTTGGTGCCCGCCCGCTCCAGCGCCTCCGTGACGCCGCCGTCCTGCATCCAGCGGTCGAACCCGATCTTGTGCAGCGCCAGGTCCGTGCCCCGTTCGACCATCTTCGCGATCGCGAATCCGACCAGCAGGATGCCCGCTGCAGCAACCAATTTCGGGATAAAGACAAAAATCTGGGAAAATCCGGCTGCCAGACGTTGCCGAAGGTCCTCACCCATAGCGACATTTCTCCTCAGTGTGTGCTGAAGGCTGGCGACCGCGTGCACTGCGCGCAAGGGTTGCGGCGATCGTGACGGAGACCACAAGCAGGAGTGAGCGGGACATGAGAGAGTTCGTGGACGTGAACGGTGAAACGTGGGTGGCCACCGCGCTCGAGGAGGAGACGCCCCGCCACCACGGCCGCTGGTTCCTCGTCTTTCATCCGAAGGGTGACGAGCAGCGACAGATCCAGATGCCGGAAGTCCGCTGGCAGAACCGACCCACAGCAGAGCGCACGCTCCGCACCATGGGCGAATTCGAGCTGCGTCGACGCATCCACATCCTGCTCGAGCGCGAACACGTCGAACGCGGTGCGTCTCCCGACACGGGCGCCACGCAGGGCCGTGAACACGCTGTCAACATCAACGCAGGCTGAAGATTCATGGCATCCGTTTTTCCGGACTTCACAGACATACGCGCGGCTGAGTATCCACAGCTTGGCGACGGCATCTTCCTCAACGCCGCCAGCTATGGTCCCATTCCGGCGAGGACCCTCGCCGCCGTGTCCGATCACGACCGGCGCCACGCCGAAGCGCAGCTCACGGAGTCCGACTTCTCGCCGCCACTCGCCGCCGCCCGTTCCGCCGCTGCCGATCTCATCGGCGCAAAGACCCGCGAAATCGCGCTCGTTCCGAATACCAACGTCGGCATCAATCTCGCCGCCGCGATGGTGCGGCAGATCGCCGCGAACGGGGACAGCCGCAGGACCATCATCGTCAGCAGCGGTGAATTCCCCGCGAACGTGTATCCCTGGCTCGCCCTCGAGGCCGCCGGGTTCAAGGTGCAGTTCGTGAAGACCGACAAGGCCGGATGTATTCGCGAGGACGCACTCCTCGCGGAGCTGCAGAGCGGTGATGTCATCGCACTCGCACTGTCCGCCGTGCAGTTCGCGTCCGGCTACCGCGCAGACCTGCATGCGTTCGGCGAGGCGTGCAGAAAAGCGAACGTGTTCTTCACGGTCGATGCGATCCAGATGGTCGGCGCGATGCCGCTCGACGTGAGCAAGCTCAACATCGACGTGCTCGCGTGCGGCGGGCAGAAGTGGCTGTGCTCGCCGTACGGCTCCGGCTTCGCCTACGTCGCCTCCCGCTGGATCGACGAACTCGGCCCCGACCTGCCCGGTTGGTTGTCCTACGAATCGAGTTACGACTACACGAAGCTCGTCAGCTACGACCGGACCCTCCTGCATGACGCTCGCCGCTTCGAAGTTGGAACCCTCCCATTCCAGTCGTTCGCCGGCTTCACCGAGAGCAGCAGCCTGTTCTGCGAAATCGGTCTCGACAAAATCTGGACCCGCATCAAGGAACTGCAACAGCCGTTGCTCGACTGGGCCGACGCATCCGAGATCCAGGTCGTCAGCCCGCGCGATGAGGCACGCCGCTCCGGTATCCTCTCGATCCGCCTGCCGAACAACGAACTCAGCTACACAGCTCTCCGCGTCGCTGGCGTCACCTGTTCGATCCGCGAGAAGGCGCTCCGCATCGCGCCGCACTTTTACAATACGCCCGTCGAGATCGAGCGCGTGGTGCAGATCCTCGCTCGGTCGATGGCGTGACCCGCGCGTATCGACAGACCATCGCCGACATTCGCGCGCAGCACGTTCCCGACCTGCGCGCGGGTGTCTTCGACGTCGTCCTGACGGCGACGCCGGACGGCATCCGCATGACCGGCCAGACCACGCAGCCCGCCGCGATCGACGAGCTCATGGCCGCCATCGAAGCGCGCGATCCTGGCGTGCGCGTATTCGATAACGTGATCCGCCTGCCCGATCCGGACCTCGGCGATGGACGATCTGCCGTCGTCACCGCAGCCGTCGCTCCTGTCTATGCAGATCCGCGGCTGCCCGCGCCACAGATCTCACAGGTGGTCATGGGCGTGCGCGTCGACGTGTTGTCCCGCGCAGGTGCATGGATTCGCGTCCGCGGCGAGGACGGCTACCTCGGATGGGTCCATCAGGGCTACGTCACATTAGGCGACGCCAGTTGGGCCACATCGTGGGAACGCGGCCTCGGCGGTGAGTCCGTGGTATCGCTGGGCGCAGAACTCGTCGATGAGCAGGACCGCACACTGTCCCGGCCGCCCTGGGGCGCACGCCTCGTGCGTCAGGGCGGCGGCTACGTGTTGCCCGACGGCCGCGCGGGTACGCTGGCGAGCGGTGAAGTGGTGGACGTGGACAGACTCGCCGACCGGTTCCCGCCGCGAGGCGAAAGCGTCGCGCGCACTGCGCGTCGTTGGCACGGTGCACCCTATCTGTGGGGCGGCGTCACGCAGAGTGGTGTGGATTGCAGCGGTCTGTCACAATCCGTGCTGTGGATGCACGGTGTCGCGCTTCCCCGTGACTCGGACCTGCAGGCGAAAGTCGGTCATGCGGTGGAAGCCGGCGAGGACTTCGCCTCGCTTGCAGCCGGCGACCTGGTGTTCTTTGCCGAAGAGAGCGAACGCATCAGTCATGTCGCCATCTGTCTCGGCGGTCCCCTCATCATCCACTCCGCGCTTAACAACGGTGGGGTCGAAGTGAATGATCTGACCGGCACGGCCGAGTTCGAGGTCAGACTGCGCAGCTTGTACAAACACGCGCGGCGCCTGCTGCCGGACTGAGTCGCCACGCAGGCCCTGCCGCGGCTCAGCGGCTCGGCAGCTTGATCGACTTGCCGGGCATCAAGCGCTTCGGATTGAGCCCCGGATTCGCCTTCTTCAATGCAGTCACTGTGACACCGTTGTTGCGCGCGATGCGCTCCAGCGTGTCGCCCTTCCGGATCTTGTACGAACGCGTCGACCCCGTCGTCTTCGCCTTCGATGCAGTCGCCTTCGATCCCGCCTTCACACTCGACGCACCCCCGGTCTTTTCTACCACCGGCGCATCCGCTGCGTCCGCTACCGTCGCACCGGTGCGCGAGAACCCCGCGATGCGCGCGCCGATCGCATCCTCGATGCGCTTCGCGCGATATGTCGACGGTACGTCATTGCTCAGGATGCTGAACGCGAACTGCTCACCATCTCGCGAACGCACGTAACCGGAGAGCGCGGACACATTGTCGATCGTTCCAGTCTTCGCACGCAGGTTCCCTTCGGCGCCCGTGCGGTACATCCGCCGCAGACCGTCACTCGCGCCCGCCTGTGGCAGTGTTTCCCAGAATGATCGGTACATGGGGGACTTCGCGATGAATGCAAGCATGTGGATGAATGCGCGCGCATTCACGCGGTTGAGCGGCGAGAGCCCAGAGCCATCGATGATCGCGAGCTGCGCCGACGAACCGGCACTGCCCTGATCGAGCATGTGCGCGATTGCACGCGCACCCGCCTCGGCCGTGCCTTCGCCGGACGCTACACGACCGACGGTGCGCAGCGCTGTCTCCGCCATCTGGTTGTGACTCTTGTGATTGATGATCGACAACACTTCGATCAGTGGTGGCGAGTTGTGAATCGCAAGCACACGCACGCGATCGGTCGCATCGAGCGCGGGTGCAAACACGGACCGGCCCGTCACCGGCGACTCCGCCGCTGTATGCGCAGCCTTCACGCCGCCCGCGGCCGCGATGCCTTTGCGCTCCAGCACCTCGTTGAAGACGGCTGCCGTGTATTGCGCCGGATCGGCGACCGGCACCGAACGCGATACCACGCCGCCGTTGCTCGGGATCTGTCCGCGAATGATGATGCTGCCGTCATAGCCGGTCAGGTTCACGGAGATCGTCGACCGACCCCGCGCAACCGTCATCGCCTCGTTCTGCACCTGGATGTGCTTGCCGCCCGGCACCCCGATGACCTGCGGCGGACTGCCCACCGCGCCCGGTCGGATCTGCAGATTTGCAACGCCCTCGCTGTACTGCAGTGCACCCGACGGCGCCGCGTAGGACATGCTCATGTATTGCGGTTTCCAGCCGGCACCCGCGCCCGAACCGGAGAAATACGAGCCATCGCCGACCACCGCGCCCGTGATGCTCGTTACGCCCATCGCCACGAGCGTGTCGGCGAATGCCTCGAACGCAGACCTCGCGCGGAAGCCGAATCGGTTCGTGAACGTCGGGTCACCCGTGCCGTACAGCACCAGGTCTCCCTTGAGCACCCCGTTCTCGATCGGACCCGTCGACATCAGAAACGTGTTGTAGCGGAAATCGGGGCCCAGGTAGTACAGCGCGGCCGCTGTCGTAAACACCTTCATGTTGGAAGCCGGCGCCAGCAGGTCGCCTGCGCCATGCGCGAACAACGTGTCTCCCTTGTCCAGTGACACCACCATCGTGCTCCACCGGTCCGACGGCCAGCCCGGGCTGTTGATCAGCCGCTCCAGGTCCGCCTGCAGCGAGACAACAGCTGGTGAAGGCGACGGCGGAACCGCGGTGCCGGGATCGGACGGCTGGGCTGCCGACGAGGGGGGCGCCGCACCTTCCGGCCCATTCGTGCCGCCCTGCGCGTACGCCGCGAGGGAGCCGGCCGTGCCCACCGCCAGAACTGCCAGGAGTAAACGATTACGCATGCTTTTCAGAATCCGATTCGGGACGAAGAACGACGCACTTTACGCTACGGCACGTGAGGTGCAAGAGGAAGGCCAGCCATCAGCGGTGACCACACGTCCTACACCCTTGCGAGCGGGATGTCCCCTGTACACTTTCGGGCCCGTACGCGCTTTTACACGGAGTCGTGTCCATGAGTGAATCGCTTCGCGTCCTGATCGCAGATGATGAGGCCCTGCACAACCTCGCACTGACCAGCCAGCTCGAAACGCTCGGCCATCAGGTCGTCGCGACCGCATCCAACGGTCGGGAGGCCGTCGAACTCGCACGCTCGACACAGATCGATATCGCATTCCTCGATATCCGCATGCCGACACTCACAGGACCCGAGGCCGCGCAGGAGATCGCCGCGGAGAACCCGATCCCCATGGTGATCCTGTCAGCATACAGTGACACGCGCACCGTTGAGGAGGCCGTCCGCGCGCCGATCTTCCACTACCTCGTGAAGCCCGTCGATCCCGACGATCTCGCACCCGCCATCGCCGTCGCACGCGCACGCTTCAAGGAGTGGATGAGCGCGCGACTCGAGCGGGACGAACTCGTCGTGAAACTCGAAGAGCGCAAGATCGTCGAGCGCGCCAAGGGCCTGCTCATGGACACACGCAAGCTCTCCGAACGCGAAGCATACCGCTTCCTCCAGAAGACGAGTCAGGACAAGAACACCCCCATGGTCGATCTCGCGAAGAAGATCCTCCTCGCCGCGCCGCTGCTCCAGCGCGAATAGCGATTACGTGACGCGCGACATCCCAATCGATCCGCCGACCATCCTCGTCGTGGATGACGAGCCGCTCGCCCGACAGATGTTCACGGACCTCCTCGAGGCGCAGGGATTCCGCGTCGTTTCCGTCGCGCGAGGCGAGGAGGTCTTCCCGTTCCTCGGCCAGGTCGATCTCGTCCTGCTCGACGCCATGCTGCCCGGGCGTGACGGGTGGGACATCTGCCGCGAGATCAAGGAACAGCACGACGCGCTCCTGCCCATCATCATGGTCACGGCGAGGACCGCGCCGGAGGATGTCGTGCGCACGTTCTCGGTCGGCGCTGACGACTACGTCGCCAAGCCGTTCCACGTCGCGGAGCTGACTGCGCGTATCGAGTCGCGCCTGCGCGTGCACCGCGCGGAGGTCGCGCTCAAGAAGGCGATGGATCAGTCGCGCGAACTGGCCGACCAGAACTACGAGTTGTATTCGAAGGCGAGGCGTGATGCAGAAGAGCGCGCGCTGTTGCTGCGCGAGCTCGATCACCGCGTGCGCAACAACCTATCCGTGATCATGGGACTGCTCAGTATGGAGCGGAACCGCCGGCCGCCTCGCGCCGCCGGTGAAGCGCTTGTGAGTCTCGAGAATCGCATGCGCTCATTCCTCATGGTGCACGAAGCACTGCGCCGTCAGAATTATCGTGGCGTGCCGCTGCGCGAGATTGCCGAGAAGCTGACACAGCGTCTGCGCAATGCGTGGGACCCGGAGCGCCGTGTCGTGGTGGACTTCCGCGGCGATCCACACATCCTCACGGAGCGCGAAGGCTTCGCGCTGTCGCTCATCCTCAATGAGTTGATCACGAATGCATTCCGTCACGGGTTCCCCGACGGCCGCACCGGTCACATGACGATCGAACTGCAGCGCGAACCCGACGTGTATTCCCTGCGCGTCATCGACGACGGCGTCGGCAGTGCATCGATCCAACCCCATCGCGTGACCGGCAGTGGTACATCGATCGTGCAGGCACTTGCCAAGGATGAACTCGGCGGAACGCTCACCTTCGACGTCACGCCGCAGGGCACCGCCGTTACAGTGACGTTCCCCATCGTCGCCAAGCCCAGCGAACGCGAAGGCGACCCCGCCGCCGCCCGCTAGTGCGCATCACTACACCAGAATCCAGGCGAGCCTAGTACTTCCCCAGGTACTGCTCGATCTCCCACTCATGCACCTGCGCCGAATATTCCTGCCACTCCTGCTCTTTCGCATTCACGAACTGATGGAACACGTGCTCACCCATCGCTTCACGCACAAACGTGCTCCGCTTGAAGTACGAAATCGCCTCGCCCAGATCGCCCGGCAGGTCCTGGATCTTGTAGCGACGGCGTTCCCGCACACTCAGCGTGTAGATGTTCTTGTCGATGGGCTCTGGTGGCTCTGCACGGCGACGCACACCGTCCAGCCCCGCCGCAAGCTGGATCGCAAGCGCGAGGTACGGATTGGCCGCCGGGTCAGGCGTACGCAGTTCCAGCCGCGTTCCTTTGCCGCGTCGCGCGGGAATCCGGATCATCGGGGACCGATTGCGGTGTGACCATGCGACGTTGACCGGCGCCTCATAGCCAGGCACCAGCCGCTTGTAGCTGTTCACGAGCGGATTCGTGATCGCACTCATGCCACGCGCATGACGTAGCAGACCGGCGATGTAATGGCGCATCACCTTCGACATGCCGTCGGGAGCGCCATTGTCCGCGAACGCGTTCTCCCCATCGCGGAACAGCGACTGGTGCGTATGCATGCCGGACCCGTTCTGTCCGAAGATCGGCTTCGGCATGAACGCAGCATGAAGATTGTGCGCGAGCGCAATGTTGCGCACAACGAACTTGAACGTTGCGATATTGTCTGCTGTGGTCAGCGCGTCGCTATAGCGAAAGTCCACCTCGTGCTGGCCCGGTGCCACTTCGTGGTGCGCCGCCTCCACCTCGAACCCCATCATCTCCAGCACGTTCACGATGTCCCGCCTCGCCACCTCGCCCAGGTCCACAGGCGTCAGGTCGAAATAGCCCCCCGCGTCATGCGTACGGCGCGTCGGAACACCATCCGCGGAACGCTGGAACAGGAAGAACTCCGCCTCCACGCCCGCCATCATTTCGTAGCCCAGCTTCCTCGCCGCCTCGATCTGACGCTTCAACACAAAACGCGGATCACCCTCGAACGGTGCACCCGCCGCCGTATGCACATCGCAGATCACACGCGCGACCAGATTGTCCGCATCACCCCACGGGAACACAACGAACGTCGACAGGTCCGGCTTCAGCATCATGTCCGACTCCTCGACCCGCACAAACCCCTCGATCGATGAGCCGTCGAACAGGATGTCTCCATCCAGTGCCTTCTCGAACTGGCTCTGCGGTACTTCGACATTCTTCAGCGAGCCCAGCACATCGATGAACTGCAGACGGAGGAACCGCACGCGCTGCACCCGCAGCTGCTCCAGCACCGCTTCCCGCGTCAACTCCCGCCGAACCGCAGGGGCCGTCGCAGGGCGTCGCTTCACCTGGTGTGCCGGGACCGACGCGAGACCCACCGCGTCGCCGCCCTTCGATCGTGCTGCCGCCATCGGATCCCCCTGATTTTCGATGTCACGCGAATTGGCCATCGCGCAGCCATGGTACCCCGTTCCCGGCACTCATGTCAACCAGAATGCTACAAATGTACAGAAAAAAGTGAGCACTGTTTCGATTTGCGCTCGATTTCTGCCAAAATGTGCATCGCAAAGGTGCTCACACGACCTGTGTGAAGTTACGGCCAGCACTTGCCTACGCCCCGCAAACTGTCTATTCTCTGCCATCGCCCGCGATACTCCGTCGCCGGCCGTGACGCTCCAGGACCGAGGACTTCCGATGGCCATGACGAACAGCCGCTTCGATACGCTCGCTGCCGTGAAAGGGTGGGACTCCGCAGAGGCCGAAGCGAAGCAGAAGGGCGTGCGCGGCTTCGACATCCAGAAGATCTTCGGCGAGAACACGTTCAGCATGGCCGAGATGAAGGCCCGCCTGCCGAAGGCCGCATACAAGGCACTGGTCCAGACCATGGAACGGGGTGCCGAGCTGCCGCCCGAGGTGGCCGACGCGGTCGCGTTGGCCATGAAGGAATGGGCGGTCGAGCGAGGTGCGACGCACTTCACGCACTGGTTCCAGCCGCTCACCGGGGCCACGGCGGAGAAGCACGATAGCTTCATCACGCCGAACGCCGGTGGTGGCGCAGTCGCCGAGTTCAGCGGCAAGGAACTGATCCAGGGCGAGCCGGATGCGTCATCGTTTCCGTCGGGCGGCCTGCGCGGCACGTTCGAGGCACGCGGCTACACGGCCTGGGATCCGTCGTCGCCCGCATTCATCGTGGAGAGTGCGAGTGGCTGCTATCTGTCGATTCCGACGGCCTTCGCGTCATGGACCGGTGATGCACTCGACACGAAGATCCCGCTGCTGCGTTCGATGCACGCACTCGACGAACAGAGCCGTCGCGCACTCAAGCTCTTCAATGTGGACACGCCTCGCGTGACCGCGACGATCGGGCCGGAGCAGGAGTTCTTCCTGATCGACCAGGAGTTCTACTATCGTCGTCCCGACCTTATCACGACGGGTCGCACGCTGTTCGGTGCCGAGCCGCCGCGAGGGCAGGAGCTGGAGGACCACTACTTCGGCGAGATCCCGGAGCGCGTGCTCGCGTTCATGATGGATGTCGAGAAGGAGCTGTATCGTCTGGGCGTGCCGGTGAAGACCCGTCACAACGAGGTTGCGCCGGGCCAGTTCGAAATGGCGCCGATCTATGAGAACGCGAACCTGGCTGCCGACCATCAGCAGCTCACGATGCTGATGATCCGCAAGCTCGCGCGCGAATACGGCCTGGTTGCCCTGCTCCACGAGAAGCCGTTCAAGGGCGTGAACGGCAGTGGGAAGCACGTCAACTGGTCGTTCGGCACGAGTGAGGCGAACCTGCTCGAGCCCGGTGACGATCCGCATCAGAACATGCAGTTCCTGTTCTTCTGCACGGCTGTCCTGCGTGCGGTCGAGCGGCATCAGGACCTGTTGCGCTCTGCCGTCGCACACGCAGGCAACGATCACCGCCTGGGCGCCAATGAAGCGCCGCCCGCGATCATTTCGGTGTTCCTGGGTGACCAGCTGCACGACGTGTTCGACCCGATCGAGTAGGCAGGGAAGGCGAAGACGAGCAAGCAGGGCGGCCTGATGGGCCTCGGCACCCCCGTGCTGCCACGACTGCCGAAGCACGCGGGCGATCGCAACCGTACATCGCCGTTCGCATTCACGGGCAACAAGTTCGAGTTCCGTGCAGTCGGCTCGACACAGTCGATCAGCTGGCCTTCCACGGTCCTCAACACGATCGTCGCGGAGTCCGTCGAAGAGCTCACGAATGAGCTGGAGACCGAACTCAAGAAGAAGGGCGCGACACTCGAGGATGCGCTGCACGCCGTGCTCAACCGCGAGATCCCGCGCATCAAGCACATCATGTTCAATGGCGACGGCTACAGTCAGGAGTGGCAGGACGAGGCGAAGAAGCGCGGCCTGCTCAACCTGCGCACAACCCTCGACGCACTCGCAAAGCTCAAGGACGAGAAGAACCTCGCCCTCTTCGAGAAGTACAACGTACTCACACGACGCGAACTCGAGTCACGCGAAGAGATCGCGTACGATCAGTACTTCAAGACCGTCAATATCGAGGGCGAGACGACGGCGGAAATGGCGAGGACGATGATTCTCCCGGCAGCCGTGCGCTACCTCAACGAGCTCAGCCGCTCCTTCGAGTCGCTCAAGGCAGTCCACGTCCGGTCCACCGGCATCAGCTCCACTGTCGCCGACACCGCTGCCCTCATCGACGAACTCGTGCCGGCCATCGACAAGCTCACAAAGCAGAACGCCGAGCTCGGCGGCGACAGCGTCCACTCGAAGGCGCATCACATGCGCGACAACATCGTGCCCGCAATGCTCGCCGTACGCGATGTCTGCGATCGCCTCGAGAAAGTCATCCCCGACGACCTCTGGCCCCTCCCCCGCTACCGCGAAATGCTCTTCATCAAGTAGCCGGCGGGGAGTTCGAGCGAAAAAAAAGAGAGCGGACGGGCACCCACGCCCCGTCCGCTCTCTTTCGCCTTCGCCCTCCGCCAGGCGCCACAGGCGCCGGTCCGCCAGTCGCCGAAGGCGAACGGTCCGCCAGTCGCCGAAGGCGAACGGTCCGCCAGGCCGCCGCAGGCGCCGGTCCGACCGGTCACGACCGGTCGCCACACCCATTGCACTGTCCCACCAACTCCAGCCGATAACCCTCCACCGAGAAACCCTCCACAGCCGCAACCGCCGCAAACGCTCGTGCGTCCAGCCGCCCCGGTACATCACTCACCGCACCGCAGATCAGACAGCGCGCATGGTGATGCGGATCCGTACGCGCGTCGTAACGCGCGCTGCCGTCGCCATACGTCAACTTCGTCGCCAGCGCACAACCCTCGAGCGCTTCCAGCGACTTGTAGACCGTCGCCAGCGAAATATCGGCGATCTCGCCGCGCACATGCGTGAACACATCGTCTGCCGTCGGATGCGACTCCGTACTGCACAGGAAACGATAGACCGCCGCGCGCTGTTCCGTGTAACGCTGGCCATTTGCTTCCAGTGCCTCGCGCAGCAGCTCCTCCGCGCGCGCCTCACTCATCGTTGTCCCGACTCCAGCCATCCCGCCTGTACCCCCGTTTGAACATCGCCTCGCTCGCACTCCCGTGCACCTATAAGATTACCGATACAGCCGACTCACTGTCAATATTGATTATCAATAGCCATCGGAACCCAGTGCAGAATCAGAGTACGCCGGAATCGGGCGATCCGACCCCACCCAATACCGTCTTTGCCCTCGCCGCCGACATGATCTTCGGCGCGAAGATCAGAGGCGCCGCACAGGCCTCCGGCACGCCCATCATGCTCGCCCGGAATGCAACGCACCTTATCGATCTCGTCACCGCCGCCGATCCCGCCCCGTATCTGATCCTCCTGGACCTGGACACCCGTGGTCTGGACATCACATCCGCGATCGGGTCACTCCGGTCGGCGGCACCAGCCGCATCCATTGTCGCCTTTGTTTCGCACGTGAACGCCAGCGCGATCGCGCAGGCTCGGGACGCCGGAGCGCACAGGGTCGTTGCACGCTCCGCATTTTCAGCGACCCTGCCCGCAATCCTCACGCAGCAACCCTGAATGACAAAGACAAGGGGACCCGGCCACGTGACCGGATCCCCTCTGAAATGCTACGACGACGGCGAAGGCAGAGCCTATGCGGCCTCTTCCTTGAGTTTGCAGTCGATGCAGTAACGCGCGTGGGGCAGGGCATCGAGGCGTTCGAAGTCGATCAGGCTCCCGCAGCTGTGACAGAGGCCGAACGTGTCCGGCTCCTTGTACAGGCGACGCAGGGCGTCCTCGACGCGATACAAATAGCGCCCTTCCTTGCTCGCGAAAAGCATCATCTTCTCGCGCTCCATGGCGTCCGTACCCAGATCGGCCATGTGATCCGAATAGGAATAGGAGTCGGAGTCGTTCTGCTCTGCCGACTCCTTTGCCAGGTTGTCGTACTGACCAAGGGACCGAAGTGCGCGCTCGCGCTCTTTCATCAGTCTCGCCTGGAGATGATCGACCTGCTTTTTTGTAAGCTTCTTCGCCATCCGAACGACCTCAGCGTATTGGGTCCCGGGAAAATTCGGGAACCCTCCAATTTAGCCCTAAAGCCATCCGCATTCAAGCCAGACGGTCCATTGGCACGCTAACTGTCCTAGCATTGCCGCAGGGGCTTGGGTATGATGGCGCGACACGGTTCAGCAGCTATTGGAGACGCAGGGTATGGAGCGAGAACACGACCTCGAAGCATTACTGAAAGAGGAGCGCCGGTTTGCGCCGGCGCCGGAGTTCCGCCGGCAGGCCAACGCCGGTGACCCTTCCATTTACGACAGTGCGGCCGGCGACCCCGAGGCGTTCTGGGCGTCTTGGGCGAAGAAGCTGACCTGGTTCGAGCCCTGGACCAAGGTGCTGGAGTGGGAGCCACCGCACGCGCAGTGGTTCGTGGGTGGACGCCTCAATGCGTCGTACAACTGTCTGGATGTCCATCTTGAAGCGCGCGGCGACAAGGTCGCGCTGATCTGGGAAGGTGAGCCGGGGGATGTGCGTCGATACACGTTCCGCGAACTGCATGCCGAAGTGTGTCGATGCGCGAACGCGATGCAGCAACTGGGTGTCGTCAAGGGTGATCGCGTCGCGATCTACCTGCCCATGATTCCGGAGGCCGCGATTACGATGCTCGCATGCGCGCGCATCGGTGCGCCGCATTCCGTCGTGTTCGGCGGGTTCTCCGCGGAAAGCCTGCGCGACCGCATCAATGATGCGCAGGCGAAGCTGTTGATCACGGCCGACGGCGGGTTCCGTCGCGGCAAGGCCGTCGCACTCAAGGAGGCGGCTGACCAGGCGGTCGGCGAATGTCCGTCGATCGAGCACGTTCTTGTCGTGCGGCGAGGCAGTGGGTTGGACGCGCCGTGCGCGATGGAGAACGGGCGGGACGTGTGGTATCACGACGTCGTCCCTGCCGCCTCACCGGAATGCGACGCGGCGTCGCTCGATGCAGAGGACCTGCTCTTCATCCTCTACACGTCGGGCACGACCGGCAAGCCGAAAGGTGTCGTGCACACGACGGGTGGGTACCTCACCCACGTGTATGCGACGACGAATCTGGTCTTCGACATCAAGGATGACGACGTCTACTTTTGCACGGCGGACATCGGCTGGGTGACCGGTCACAGTTATGTGGTGTACGGACCGCTCGCCAACGGCGCGACCGTGCTGATGTATGAGGGCGCACCCGACTTTCCGAACCGCGGCCGTTTCTGGGATCTCATTGCGACACATGGAGCAACGATCCTGTATACCGCACCCACCGCGATTCGCGCGTTCATGCGCTGGGGCGAGCATTGGCCGGCGAAATTCGATCTGTCTTCGCTCCGCCTGCTTGGATCCGTAGGTGAGCCGATCAATCCCGAAGCGTGGATGTGGTACCACGAACACATCGGCCGTCACCATTGTCCCATTGTGGACACGTGGTGGCAGACCGAGACGGGCGGCATCATGATCACGCCGCTGCCCGGTCTCATTCAGACAACACCGGGCAGTGCGACCGTTCCATTCCCGGGCATCTGCGCGGATGTGATCACCAACGAAGGCGAGTCCGTGAACGCGGGCTACCTCGCGATTCGCAAGCCGTGGCCCGGCATGCTGCGCACGATCTATGGCGACGACGAACGCTATCGCGAGACGTACTGGTCCAAGTGGCCCGACATCTATTTCCCGGGCGACGGCGCCAAGCGCGACGAGGACGGCAACTACTGGATCCTCGGGCGCGTGGATGACGTATTGAATGTCGCGGGCCATCGCATCGGCACCATGGAAGTGGAGAGCGCGCTCGTCGATCATCACGGCGTTGCCGAAGCCGCAGTCGTCGGCCGGGCTGACGCCTTGAAGGGTCAGGCGATCGCTGCATTCGTGACCGTGAAAGACGGCGTCGAACCAACAGAAGCGCTGCGTCAGGAATTGCGCCAGCATGTCGCCGACAAGATCGGTGCGATCGCGCGGCCCGATGACATCCTGTTCGCGGCCGACCTGCCGAAGACACGGTCCGGCAAAATTATGCGACGGCTGCTTCGCGACATCGCGGAAGGTCGCACACTCGGAGACAGCACCACACTCGCGGACCCTGCGGTCGTCGCGATGCTCAAGGCCGAATACGAGGAAAAGGAATCGTAGTGCAGCACGATGCATTGAAGGACACCACGCTCATCGAGCTCATCGACCGCGTGGAGACGGTGTTCCACGGGAAGCCGGAAGTCATCCGCTTCGCGCTCGCCGCGCTGCTCGCCGGCGGACACATCCTGTTCGAGGACATCCCCGGTGTCGGCAAGACGACCCTCGCGCGCGCACTCGCCGGCGCACTCGGACTCACATTCCGTCGCGTACAATTCACGAGTGACCTGCTGCCTTCCGATATCCTCGGCGTATCCATCTACAACCCGAGGACACAGGCATTCGAGACACGACCCGGACCGATCTTCACGAACATCGTGGTCGCCGACGAAATCAACCGCGCGCCGCCGCGCACGCAGAGCGGTCTGCTCGAAGCCATGCAGGAAGGCCGCGTGTCGATCGATGAGACCACGTTCGACCTGCCGCGGCCATTTATCGTGATGGCGACGCAGAACCCGCTCGAGCATCACGGCACCTACCCGCTGCCGGAGAGCCAGCTCGACCGTTTCCTGATGCGCCTCACCATCGGATATCCCGACGAGGCCGCCGAGCGTCGCATTCTGCTCGAGTCCGTCAGTTCCGGCGATCAGGTGTCCCGCATGCAGCCCGTCCTCGATGCCGAACGCGTCCTCGCACTGCAGGCCGCCGTCGACGACGTGCGGGCCGACCCGGCCGTCGTCGACTACCTCATGGCGATCATCAATGCGACACGCACGCACCCGCAGCTGCGCATCGGCGCGAGCCCACGCGCGTCCATCGGTCTCTTCCGCGCCGCACGCGCTGCTGCACTCGTAGACGGGCGAACCTACCTCGTTCCCGATGACGTGAGTCGCCTCGCACCCGTCTGTCTAGCTCATCGCGTCCTGCCACACGGTCTCGCCGCAGCAAGCGCAGAGGCACACGAAGAGGCCGCCGCCGTGGTCGGCGAAATCCTCGCCCGCATCCCCGTTCCCGTCTGAGCGACACGATTCTGAGCAGTAACGTGACCGCGCAGACGCGCACATGGCGACAGCGCCTGCGAACGTTCTTCGAACCGCCACGTCGACTGCGCGTGCTCCGGCCTGGATACATCCTGATCATCGGGATCTTCGGTCTGAGCTTCGCCACCCTCAACACCGGTAACAACGTGCTGTACCTGCTGCTCGGCGCGCTCCTCGGCCTGATCGCGCTCAGCGGGTGGCTGTCCGAACAGTCACTGCAGAAAAATCGCATCACACGAACATTGCCCGCGTCGATCACGGCGGGGCACACCGCGTGCATCGAGTACCGTTCCGTCAACATGAAGAAGATGCTGCCGACCGTTGCACTCGAACTGCGCGAAGCGGAGCAGCCTCGTGCGGAGTTTGGTGTCGGGTTCATCGCGCTCGTCGAGCCGGGTGAGACAGGCGCGGCCGCCGCAGAAGTACGCTTCGAGCGCCGCGGCATCTACCGTGTGGAACGGTTAATCGCGGCGACGTCATATCCCTTTGGCCTCTTCGCCAAGGAGCGTGACCTCAAGGTCGAAGGCATGATGACCGTATGGCCGCGCACCGACCGACGCGTGCGCACGCCCCGCCCCGCCGGGCGACGCGGAACGCGCAGCGCGGCCGGCAGTGGTGCAGCCGTGGGCGCCGAACGCGGTGACTTCCGCGCCCTTCGCCCGTATCGCGCCGGTGATGATCCGCGCGATGTCCACTGGCGCAGTACCGCACGGCGTGGTGAGCCGATCATGCGGGAATACGACCGCGATGCATCGGAGTCGTACTGGATCGTACTGGATTCAGTTGCCGCCACCGACGTCGCATTCGAGATCGCCGTCGAGTTGACCGCAGCTCTCGCCGCACGCGCTGCATCAGCCGGCGAGCGCGTCGGGTGCCAGATCGGAGACACACGCATTGCCGCCACAGAAAACGGCATCGCGGCGGATGCCGCACTGGATGCGCTCGCGCGTGTAGTGCGCAGGGAAGCGGGGAGTTTGCAATTGCCGGCGCCGGCGGTCGAATGTGTAGTGGTTACGGCGAGGGATTTAGATGGCGCGGGCTACGCCGACGTGTTCACAGCGCTTGCGGAGACGTCGCTGTAGCGACGCTTGCTACACTGCCGGAGCGCTCGGCAGCCACAGGGTGAAGCACGAACCCACACCCTTCACGCTGGTGACCGTCAGATCCCCGCCCATACGGCGCGCAAGCTCACGGCTGATCGTGAGACCGAGCCCTGTGCCCCCCCGGATTCGCGTCTTCCCGGAATC
>JBBSJG010000009.1:0-32643 GCA_038257485.1 Longimicrobiales bacterium
CGTGCCGCCGATCCCGAGCAGGTAGTAGTGCCGTTTCATGCCAAACCCCTCGCAGTAGCCCACAATTCGATGCACTCAACGCTAATCCCGCCGCCCGAAATCCCCAAATCCTGCGTCCGGCGGCGCCCCGTGCGGGTATCGGGGGACCCCGGGGCATGGACGAAACAGCGTCCGGCCCTTATCTTCCAAAGCTGTGAACGAACACTGGGAGAATCATGATCGAAATCCAGATTGGCGAAGGCGACCGCATTGAGTGGGCCTTGAAGCAATTCCGTCGCAAGATGCTGCGTTCGGGTCTGTTCAAGGACATGAAGAAGAAGCGGTTCTACGAGAAGCCGAGCGAAGCGAAGAAGCGCAAGGAAGCGGACGCGCGTCGTCGCAACGCCCGCGCGCGTCGCCGCCGCTAGCAGCTTAGTTACAGCAGTACAAAGATCGGCAGGGCGTCATGGACGTCCTGCCGTTTTCTGCGATCCCGAGGCCCGACCCGGGTCGCCACTTCAGATCAACACGCAAACGATTCGGAACGCGACATGGCCGATGTCGGCGCACGCGGGCTGTAGATGCTGAACGACGAGCTGCAGCCGTTCATCAGCTTCATCGGTGTGATCCTGCAATTCGCGGGGTCGCTCCTCCTCGCCGTGTTCTTCCAGTTGCTCCGGCCTTATGCCCGCAGGCGTCGCTATTTCATGATGTGGGGCTGGGCATGGATCGCGCTCACCGTCGCAATCGGCATTGTCGGATTCCGCTATTTCATTCAGCCATCCGTCGGACCCCTTCTCTTCACGGAGACGACGGGAACGAGGATTTCCGATTTCATCTATCAGTCGTGCAAGATTCTGCATTTTGCGTTGCTGTCGCTCGGCGCCGCTTCGTATGTCGGCACGTTCGTGCCGGGCCGGCGTGCGGTGCTGGTGATTCCGGCCGCGCTCCTGTACGCTGCGGCCTCGGTCCTCCTGAATAGCGGATTGAACGGTGTCATCGTCTGGCAGGCTCCGGTTGCGACGATCGCATTGGGCTACGCGGCAGTCACACTGGGCTCGCTCCCGCCTTCGCGTCACGGGATCGGCAGCCACATCACCGCCGCGGTCTTCGCGATCATGGCTGTGCTCTGGCTGCTCTATTTCTTCGCGTTCGGCACGATCGAAGGCGGTGCGCCGCACGGTGCGATGTTCGTTCAGATCCTGGTTCGTTACAACACGTTCTTCGATATCCTGATGACGATGCTGCTGGGTCTCGGGATGATCGTGATCCTCATGGAGCACGCGAAGCGGGAGGTGGACGATGCCAATGCCGAGCTCGGCGTGGCACACAGCAATTTGCGCCGCGCTGCGTTGTACGACACGGTCACGGGATCGCTGAACCGCCGTGCATACGCCGAGGGCGTGGGACTCGATTCGGCCCGTGCGGGGTATGGTGCGGTCATGATGTTCGATCTCGACGACCTGAAGCGGATCAATGATTCGTATGGCCACAGCGCAGGCGATGCGCTGCTGGTTCACCTGACGGATGCATTGCGCGAGCAATTGCGTCCCAGCGACAAGTTGTACCGCTGGGGTGGCGACGAATTCCTGCTCGTGCTCCCGGGCGCCGACGAAGAACGTGCGAACCTTCGGTTGCGCGAAATTCTTGCGCGTTCTGCCGTGCTGCAGCTGGGACCGGACCGCGATGAAGTACGGCTCGCAGTCAGCATGGGGTCCTCACCGTACACGAGCGCAGAAGGGATGCAGCAGGCGATCGATGCAGCGGACGCGATGATGTACCGGGAAAAACACCGCAAGAAACTGAGTGCGGGTGACATCGGGGTCATGGAAGGGTGAGTGGTCTGCCGTCGCATCACGGACCAAACGGCAGATTCCGCAATCCATGGCCCAGCGAGAGCGCCGGTAAGCGCGGCCTGCGCGATGTGCTGCGCTGGCAACTGGAGCGCCGGCTGGCTGGACTGCATCCGATACCCCCGAGCACCGCGTTCCCATTCGGTGCGCCCGACATGTCGGCATCGCTGCGCGCGGGTGAACGTGCGCGCATCACATGGATCGGTCATTCCAGCTTCGTCATCCAGGTCGCCGGCCACAATATCCTGACAGATCCGGTCTTCAGCACCCGCGTGTCACCGTTCCTGGGCATCGGGCCCCGTCGCATCACCGGGACGCCGTTCGATCTGGATGCGCTGCCGCCCATCGACACCGTGCTGCTATCGCACGACCACAGCGACCACCTGGACGAGCCGACCATCCGTCACCTTCATGCACGCTATGGCAGCGCGCTCACGTGGGTGACCTCACTGGAATACCGGCCGTGGCTGCGGAAGCGGGGGATCGAGCGCGTGATCGAGCTCGACTGGTGGCGGGATACCACCATCGGCGGTGACGCCTCACTGCGCATTCGCGCACTCCCCGCAAGGCACTGGACGCAGCGGGCATGGAATGACGCGTTCCGCCGGCTGTGGTGTTCGTACGCCATCGAAGCAGGCGACGGCACCCGGGTCTACTTCGGCGGTGACAGCGGTTACGGCCCGCTGTATCGTGAAATCGCCGAGCGCGAGGCTCCGTTCGACGCGGTGCTGCTCCCGATCGGTGCGTACGACCCCCGGTGGTTCATGGCGCCGGCTCACATGAACCCCGAAGAGGCGGTCGAGGCATACAGCGACCTGGGTGGCATGGGCCTGTTCATACCGATGCACTGGGGCACATTCCAACTGGCGGATGATCCGCCACTCGAGCCGCCGCAGCGCCTGCTCGCTGCATGGCGAGTCGCAGGCTTGACCGACAACGACCTCGTCATTCCCCGGCATGGTGATACGGTGAAGCTCTGATGAACGCATCCGCCACCGCAGCTGACCTGGAAATGCTGATCCGCTCGCGGTACGGCATCATCCACGTCGATACGCTGGAAGAGGAACGCGTCGACGCGATCCTCCGTCTTGTGTCCGACCGCATCACGGTCCCGTTCTTCACATGGACGCGCTCACGCGGCGTGTGTCGTGATGGCAACATCAACGGCGTGTATGACACGACCGATCCCGCGAAGGCCCTCGCGCACGTCGTGGCATCCGATACCGCGGGCATCTACCACTTCGTCGGCTTCGGCACGCTCCTGCAGAATGACGCACACGTCGACAGGCTGAAGGAAGTCGCGGCCAGCCTGGGCGGGCGCCGCGGCGCCATCATATTCAGCGGCCATGATATCGAGGCGCCGCCCGCACTCGCACGGCATATTGCGACACTGCCGCTTCCGAAGCCCGACGTGGAGGAGTTTCGCGCACTCCTGCAGCAGGTCGTGCGAGACATCGGTCGCAAGTCCGACGTGCGTCACGACCTCACGCCCGCTGACGAGAACCGGCTGCTCGCAAACCTAACGGGTCTGACGATGCTGGAGGCCGCGCGCGTGATCACCCGCGCGATCGTCGAGGACAATCGGCTCGATGTCGATGACATCGAACGCGTCATGCACGCGAAGCGCGAGATCGTCGAACGTGAAGGCATTCTCGAGTACTATCCCGTCGAGATGACGATGGCGGACGTGGCCGACCTGGAAGGCCTCAAGGCGTGGCTCGCCAAACGCAAGCTGTTCCTCACCGATGCACAGCGCGCGAAGGAGTTCGGGCTCTCGTTCCCCAAGGGTGTGCTGCTCATCGGCGTGCCCGGCTGTGGCAAGAGTCTGTGCGCACGCGCCGTCGCATCCGAGTGGGGATTGCCGCTGCTCAAGCTCGACACGGCGTCCCTCTACAACAAGTTCGTCGGCGAGACCGAGCGCAACTTCAAGCGGGCGATGCAAACGGCGGAGAGGATGGCGCCGTGCGTGCTCTTCATCGATGAGCTGGAGAAAGCATTCGCGGCCGGCGGCACCGAGGATGGCGGGCTGTCCCACCGCGTGCTCGGATCATTCCTGTCATGGCTCCAGGACCGGTCCGGTGACGTGTTCACGGTCGCCACTGCGAATGACATCGAACGACTGCCGCCCGAACTGCTGCGCAAGGGACGGTTCGACGAAGTGTTCTTCGTCGATTTGCCGGACGCCGACGCCCGCGCGGCCATCTTCGCGATCCACATGCGCAAGCGTATGCAACGGATCGATGGCATCGACACCGCAGCCGTCGTACGTGCCACGGAGGGCTTCAGTGGTGCGGAGATCGAGCAGGTCGTGGTCTCCGCCCTCTACACTGCCTTCGAAGGAACCGCGCAGGTGACGACCGAACTGCTGCTGTCCGAGGCCATGGTCACGCGCCCGCTGTCCGTGACCATGGCCGAAAAAGTCGCGGCCCTCCGCCACTGGGCGAAGGACCGCGCTGTGTCCGCCAACTGAAACCGGCACTGTTAGCAGCCGGGCATCACCAGCCGGGCATCAGCTGGAAACCGAAGTGCGCGCCACGCTCCGGACGCTGGAACGGATACGCGTAATACGCTTCCACCACCACATACCCCAGCACATTGACCCTCGCCGACAGGCCCGTGCTCATCACCGCCTTGCGGTCGACATTGCTCGATGACAGACCGCCCGTGCCCGAGCTGCCGTAGTCACCCCACGCATACCCGATATCGAAGAACGGCGAAATCTCGAGCGGCAGGAACGGGAAGTTGATCAACGACAGCTCGGATATGCCGAGCAGCGGGATGCGCAGTTCCGCACTCGACGCGGCCAGGCGAGTGCCCAGCAGGCGGTTGTAGCTGTCGCAGGAGACGCTGCTCTCACACTCCTCCGTCGTGAACGACTCGCGCGAATAGCCGCGGACAATGTAGTGATAGCCGAGGAAAACGGGCGCGAGCAGCCGCTCGTTATTGCGGATGCCGGCCGCGTCCTTGCCATACCGGCCGTAGTGCAGACCGCGGACGGCGAACGTTACCGGCTTCATCAGGATGTACCGGCGATAATCTGCAAGCAGCGTCTGATACGTAAGGTCGCCGAGCGTGGGTGACACCTCGAAACGGTAGCGCTGCCCCGCGACTGGAGACGTGAAACCGAAGTATGAGTTGTCACCGACCAGTGCTGCCGAGCCTTCAATGAAATTGATCGGTGACGGCGCATCGATCGACTCACGCGTTGGTTGTTCCAGCAGCTGCGTCAGCGACGCATCATAGATATACCGCGTGACCTCCCGATCGAACGAATATCGCGTGAGCCCCGCACTCAGCTCGAAACGCCTCGTCGTCGAAATGCCGTAGCGCGCGCCGAGCTCCACCTGGTCAATGAAAATTCGCTCCAGGACTTCGCTGTACTCTGCCGTGCCCGGCTGCGTACCCGGCTGCAGGGACTGGTATCCAGTCAGATACGGGATGTGACCCACAGTAGCGCCGTACGCCCACCGGTGCTCCGCATTGAGATACTGCGCCTGGCCGCCGATGTCCTTGAGCGAGCCGTTCGCCTGGATCGCAACGCCCAGGTTGTGATCACCCAGCATGTCGGAGAAGAATCCCGAGATCGCACCACCGAGCTGCGGACCACCGCCGAAACTGCTCGTGCCGACGCCGACCGACGGCGCGCCGAGATAGTCGAGGTTCAGCGAGGGGCGATAGTCGTGCGTCGCGAACGTCACGTCACTTGGGGGCAGGCCCGTGCTCGGATCGCGCAGATACTCAGCTACGAGACCCGTGCCGAATGCATTCACCGGCGGCAGCACCGCCGCACGCGCGATCTGTTCGCCCGTCGTCGAGACCAACGTACCCTGCGCAGCGGCAGCATCCAGACCATACACGTTGTTGCCCGCGTTCTGGAACACCGAGAACATCACGCGACCCGTACCGAGCGCGACGGACATCGCCGGCGAGAGCGCCGTGATCCCGCTCACACCCGTCGCCACGCGCGTGACCTGGTAGACCTGGTTCGTCGTCAGGTCCGTACGATACACGTCACTGAATCCCTCGCGGTCCGCGATGAAGTACAGACTGCGGCCATCCGGCGAGAACTGCGGATTGATGTGCTTCACGGAACCCTGAAACAGGTTCAGTGGCCGGGCAGTACCTGTCGCGACATCGATCAGCGCGAGCTGCATCGAGCCGAATACGAGCATCTGCAGGTCCGTTCCAGCGCGATCCGTCGCAAATGCGATCGTCCTGCTGTCCGGTGACCACGCAGGCTCGATCTCCGCATAGCGATCGTTCGTCAGTTGACGCGCGACATTCGTCGCAACATCCAGCACATACAGATCTGCCAGTCCGCCCTTCTGTCCCGTGAACGCGATGCTCTTGCCGTCAGGCGACCACGACGGGTTCTGGATCGCGCCCACATTCTCCACTTTGATCTGACGCTCGATGTCACCATTCGCAACATTGAGAATCGCCAGCTCGTTGTTCCCCTTATTGAATACAACGAACGCGAACTTGCCGCCGTCCGGTGACCACGTGCCCGCCGACTGGATGAAGCTCAATGCGTCGTAATGTGCGTTCCGATTCGGACTCGTGAGCTTCTTCACGATTCGGCCCGTCTGCGCATCCGCCACATACAGGTCCACCGTGAAAATCTCACGACGGCCGAAGAATGCGACGTACTTGCCGTCCGGACTCACCACCGGCGACAGGTTCATTGCACCGGCCTCATTCTCCACCAGCACGGGCGTGCCCGCGTCCTCCGGACGTTGACGTCCCTCCAGCAACGGCAGGTACGCCTGGCGGATCGCTACATGCCAGTCATTCGACAGCTGCTCGCTCGTCACACCCAGCACGCGCTGAAGACCAGCCTCGAATCCGGAACGCGTCGAATACCGAAATACATCCGTCACCGCGCGATCGCCCCATCGGCCCGCAACATACGCCCACAACGCCTGCCCATACCGGTACGGGAAGAATCGCGAGTCTGTCGTCAACTGCCGGATCGTCGGCAGCTCACCGCGCAGCGCCGCATCCCGCAGCCACATCGCCGTGTGCGCATCCTCACGACCCAGCGACAGGTATTCCGCCATCCCCTCCACCAGCCACAGCGGTAGACTGTTCAGTCCGTTCACACCACCACCCGCCGACGCCGCCAGGTCGTACTGGAACACATGCACCAGCTCGTGACCCAGAACGTGGTTGTTGTCCGCGTACACGCCCGTGAACGGCATGATTACGCGGTTCTTCAATCCCTCCGTCACACCGCCCGTGCCTTCCGTCAGCATCTGACCGATCACGTTCGTCTGCTGGAAGTCCGGTTGGTCCGCATACAGAATCAATGGCTTCTTCTTGAACTCATGCTGGAATGCCAGCGACAAACGCGAATACCACCGCTCCGCCTCCCGCGCCGCATCCTCGATCGCTACACGCTCTTCCGGATAGAAATGCACGTTGAAATGATCCGTCTTCAACACCCACCAGTCGAAATCCTCATACTGTACTTTCTGTCGACCGAAATACTGCGCGGATGCCAGTGACGGCAGCAGCATTGCAATCATCGCGAGTGCGGCGGCGCGTCCCGCCCGCTTCATCCAGCTCTGCATGTGACGTCCCCTGACCAGCATGTGAACCCATCCCAGACCACCCAATCGCAGGTGGAGGGGGCAAGTGCCATACCATGTACACAGCGGGAAGGGCGAAACGCGAAGGCGAAGGCGAAAGGGAAGGCACCTATCGCCATTTGCAAGGCGCGTCTCTTGCAGATTGCAAGTCCAGCCCCTATCTTCCGGCCAATCGACACCGTTGCCCGATCACCTCCCCGGCACGGACGCTTCAACTATCTGACGCAGGACCCGATGGGGCGGACTCTCTGGATGCTGCGGTGGCTCTATATCGGTCGCCTGTCGGTTGCGACGGCGATCTTCACGGGCATCCTGTTCGTGTGGAGCAAAACCACCGTCACATCGGATGACACACGGATCGTGACGCTCGCGCTGCTCTCAGCGCTGGCGGTTACGGGGATCAGTGTTTGGTGGACGTACATCCTGCGTCGCCCTCCCGGCCACAACTTCCTGTATGCCCAGGTCCTGTTCGACGTCATGCTGGTGACGTCGGTGATCCACGTCACCCCGGGCGCGGGTGGCGTCAGTCCGTTCGCACCGCTGTACATCCTGGTGATCGCGGCGGGGGCGCTGCTGCTGCCGCTGCCGGGCGGAATGCTGATCGGGGCCCTGGCCAGCGTGCTCTATTTTGTCGACCTGCTGTTCCTGCATTCAAACGAACCGCCGATGACGACGGTCGTTCTGCAGGTTGGTCTGATGGTGCTGATGGCGATCGTGACGGCCGCCCTCGGGGACCGTCTGCGCCGTGCCGGGCTGGTGCTCGGGACGGTCGAGTCGGAATTGCGACAGTTGCGTCTGGACCTGAACGAGATGCTGGGCGCGATCGACACGGGTCTGATCACGGTCGACGGTGCGGGTCGTCTGATGCATTGCAACGAGGCGGCGGGCCGCCTGCTGGCGCTGCATGTGACGGAGTGGACGAACCGTGCAGTGCTGGACGAGCTGGATCGCACTGCGCCCGGTCTCGGGACGCTGGTTCGCCGGACGTCCGCGACGCGCGTGCCGGTGCGGCGTTTCGAGATTCGTCAGCGTGGCGTGGAATCGGACCGGTTTCTCGGCGTCCGCACCACTGTCCTGGAGCGTGAGGGTGTGCCGTGGGTGACTGCCGTGATGCAGGACATCACGGAAGGCAAGCAGATCGAGGACCTGATCCGTCGTGCGGAGCGGTTGCAGGCCGTAGCGGAGCTGGGTGCATCGCTTGCGCACGAAATCAAGAATCCGCTCGCATCGATTCGCAGTGCGGTGGAGCAGATCGCGGCGAACAAGGTGGAGACGAAGGACCGCGAGGTGCTGCGCAGACTCGTCGTAGTGGAGAGCGAGCGGCTGACCCGCCTGCTGGCGGAGTTTATGGAGTTCAGCCAGGTCGAGATGCGTCGATGGAGGGTGGTGGACCTTCGTTCGGTTGCCGCGGACGCGATCGAGCTGGCGAATGCCCATCCGGACAAGCGGGCCGGCACGCGGATCGAGTTGACGGCCGGCGAGGCTCCTCTCGAGGTGGATGGTGACCCTGACCTGCTGCACCGAGCGGTTTTCAATCTCCTGTTGAATGCACTACAGCATTCCGGCGACGATGGCCGGGTTCGCGTCGAGATCGCGCGGGCCGCGGCGAGTGAAATGCCGTCGAGTGTGCCGCTCGACATGCCGATCCGCTTCACTGTGAAGGACAATGGACCCGGGATCGCTGAAGAGGAGATCCCACGCCTGTTCGATCCGTTCCAAACGACACGAACGGGCGGGACCGGGCTGGGTCTGGCACTGGTGCATCGCGCAGTGGAAGCGCATCGCGGAGCAATCTTCGTGGACGGGGCGCACGGGGGCGCTGCATTCACTGTATACCTGCCGGCCCACAGCGACCGTGGAGAGGACAATGGCGCAAGTAACGCCGTCTGAGCGAACGAACGGCGACGACCGCTTCCGTGTGCTCGTGGTGGATGACGAACGTGCGATTCTGGAGACGGTCGAGATCCTGCTTCGTGGAGAGGGCTTCGATGCGACGGTATTCCAGAGCGCGCGGGAGGCACTGGACCGCTTCGACGAGATCAAGCCGGATGTCGTCCTGAGCGACATCCGCATGCCGGGCGTAACCGGGCTGGAGTTGCTGGCCGCGGTGCGCGAGCGTGACCCTGAAGTGCCAGTCATCCTGATGACGGCACAGGCATCGCTGCAGTCCGCCGTGAAGGCGGTGAACGAGGGTGCGTTCTACTACCTGCAGAAGCCGTTCAGCAATGACGAATTGGTGCTGCTGGTGCGGCGGGCAGCCGACACTCGCCGCCTGTCCCGCGAGAACAAGGCACTCAAGCGCGAGATGCGGCGGCGTGATGATTCGTCCGCAATCCGACCGATCGGCCGCAACCGTGAATTCGTCCAGGTCCTGACGCTCGCCGAAACCATCGCGCCGACGGATTCCACCGTGCTCATCACAGGGGACAGCGGTACAGGCAAGGAGATTCTTGCGCGCTTCATCCACAATCTCTCCGACCGCGAGAGTGGCCCCTTCATCTCCATCAACTGCGGAGCCCTGCCCGAGAACCTGCTCGAGTCGGAGCTCTTCGGTCATGTGCGAGGCAGCTTCACGGGTGCCGTACGCGATAAGGACGGCCTTCTCGTGGTCGCTCGGGGCGGTACCTTCATGCTCGATGAAGTCGCCGAGATGTCGCCTGCGCTCCAGGTCAAGCTGCTCCGTGCGATCCAGGAGCGCGAAGTCGTCCCCGTCGGTGCAACGTCACCGATCCCCATCGACGTGCGCATCATCGCGGCCACCAACCGCGACCTCGAACAGGAAATTCGCAGGGGCGCGTTCCGCAGCGATCTGTACTACCGCCTCAACGTCATCACGCTCCACCTGATGCCGTTGCGCGAGCGGCAGGATGATATTGCACTCCTGGCCGACCATTTCCTGGCCAGGTACGCGCACAGCGCCAATGGACGGCCGCTCCGCCTGAGCGACGAGACCAAGGTGGCACTGCAGGCGTACGAATGGCCGGGCAATGTGCGCGAGCTCGAGAACGCACTCGAGCGCGCGGCCATTCTGAGCAAGAAGGACACGATCGCAGTCGACGCACTCCCCGTCCGTGTGACCGAACCGGCGCCTGCATCGCTCGTGGGCGAACGGCCGCTGGCGAACCCGACACTCGAACTCGTTGAACGGGCGTACATCCTGTACGTCCTGCAGGCAGAGGGCGGGAACAAGGCGAAAGCGGCGGAAGTGCTCGGCATCGATCCTTCCACGCTGTATCGCAAACTGACACGCTACGACATGGGCGAGATATGATAAATTCACGGGAGCGTACCTGCCGCCTCTCGGTTGTCATGCCGGTATACAATGAGGAGCGCACGGTCCATGTGTCGATCGCGCGGCTGCGCGCAGTGCCGCTCAATATCGAGCTGATCTGTGTAGATGACGGTTCGCGCGACAACACACGCGACGTGTTGACGCGGTTGAAGGAGGAAGGGCAGATCGATGTGTTGCTTTTCCAGCCGAAGAACATGGGCAAGGGCGCTGCAGTCCGACGCGGCATCGATGCGGCCACGGGTGACGTGCTCGTCATCCAGGACGCGGACCTCGAATACGATCCGCGGGATCTGCCCACGCTGCTCGACCCGATCCTGGAGGGTCGCGCGGATGCAGTGTTCGGCAGCCGCTTCCTCGGTGGACCGCATCGCGTCCTCTACTTCTGGCACAGTGTCGGCAACAAGTTGCTCACGCTCGTTTCCAACATGTTCACGGACTTGAACCTGACCGACATGGAAACGTGCTACAAGATGGGGCGGCGAGACCTCATGCAGAGTCTTCCGCTCAAGACGGATCGCTTCGGCATCGAACCGGAGCTGACCGCGCGGCTCTCGCAGTCGCGCGCCCGGATCTACGAGGTACCCATCAGCTATGACGGCCGGACATACGCCGAGGGCAAGAAGATCGGCTGGCGCGACGGTGTCGCAGCATTCTGGCACATCGCGCGGGCCAACCTCAGCGGTCCTCGCGCGTCCATTTACCAGGGCGCGGCGTCGAACCAGGCGACGATCGAGGCGAATGCCGCGACTGTCGACGGCGGTGGTGCCATGCTGCAGGCCGGCGCGTCTGCACGCGCGCGCGTTGCGAACGCGGAGCCGCAGTCCTAGTGCGCATTGTCGTGACCGGCGCGGGTGGCATGCTCGCCCGCGCTGTCATCGCGGCCGCGACACGCGGCGGCCATGAAGTCCGCCCGTTCGATCGCGCGACCCTCGACATCACGGATGCCGCCCGCGTGCTCGACACGGTCGGCGCATGCGATCCCGACGCGGTCATCCATTGCGCTGCCTACACCCGCGTCGACGACGCCGAGCGCGAGTGCGACAACGCTTTCGCCGTCAATGCTCACGCTACCCGCATCGTCGCCGATGCGGCCTTCGCGTCCAATGCGGTGTTCGTCTATCCCAGCACCGACTACGTCTTCGACGGGCGCGCACACTCGCCATACGCAGTCGACAGTCCGACTGCTCCACTCAATTGCTACGGCAGATCCAAGCTCGCCGGCGAGGCCGAAGCGGCTCACGCGGGTGACCACCTCGTCGTCAGAACCAGCTGGCTCTATGGTGCCGGCGGTACCAGCTTCGTCCGCACAATGCTCGAGCGCGCACGCGCAGGCGCGCCACTCCGGGTTGTGGATGATCAGCGAGGTAGTCCCACGTGGACGTCCGATCTCGCGCTGACAATGCTCTCCCTGCTGGAACGGCGCGCACCCGGCGGTGTCTATCACGCGACATCGAGCGGCGACACAACGTGGTTCGGATTCGCATCCGCCATCTTCGAGATCGCCGGCATCCACAACGTCGACCTGTCGCCGTCACCGAGCGCAGAGTACGTCCGACCCGCGCAACGTCCGTCCTACTCCGTGCTCGACTGCTCGAAGACGGCCGCGATCACGGGGCCGATGCCGCATTGGCGGGACAGCCTCACGCGCGCACTCGTCGAGTTCGCGTCATGACACTGCCATGGCGCTGGGTGGGTGGCATCCTCGTGCTGCTCGCTTTCACACCCATCCACAACTGGCTCCGCGATCCACTCACCGGTCTCGCCGGCGCAGTCACTGCCGACATCGCTGCCATCGCAAACGCTCTCATATGGGGCGGTACATTCCTCGCCGGCGCAGTTGGCATCGCAATGGGTCGCGTCCGCGCCGACCGCACTGAAGCATGGACCACAAGAATTTCCGCGCTGCTGCTTCGACCGCACCCCATCACCTTCGCATTCGCGATGGCAGCCGTCGCGGGCCTCGCGACGATCGTGGTGACGTGGGCCGTCTTCGACTTCCAGCCGGTTCTCATCGACACGATCGCGCAGCTCACACACGCACGTCACATCGCGGCCGGGCAGGCCGTCGCGCCTGCGGACACGCTCGGATTCTTCCGCATGCAGCAGACCGTGCCCGCGGCGGGCGGATGGATCTCGCAGTATCCGCCGATGCACGTGTGGCTCCTCGCGCTCGCGACCCGCATGGGCGCGACGTGGATGCTCGGGCCGGTGATGTTCGCTATTGCAATCTTCTTCATGGCGCGCGCCGTCAACGTGCTCATGCCCGATCGTGCTGCCGCCCGCTTCGGGATCATTGTAGCCGCGATTTCGCCGTTCATGCTGTCTCACGCGGCCACGTACATGAGTCACACCACCACCGCAGCATTCATCGCGATCGCGATCCACGCATTCGCGCGCGTCTGGATGTCGGAGGATGCGACGGCGGACACGCCGGCATTCCGCAGTCTCGCCATCGCCGGCATCGCGGTTGGCGCAGCATTCGCCACCCGCCCGCTCTCCGGCATCACCGTGGCCGCAGTGTTCTCGGCAGCGCTCCTGATGCAGAAACACGAAAGCCTGGGCCGCCGGGTTCTGCGCGTCGCAGTGATCGGCGCGGGTGCATTGCCGATGATCCTGCTCGTCATGTGGTACAATGCGCGCTACTTCGGCTCGCCCGTGCGCTTCGGATATGACGTCGCACTCGGGCCCGCCGCGGGGCTCGGCTTCGGTGTCGATCCATGGGGCAACCTGTATGGTCTGCGACAGGCCGTCGCATACACATCGGCCGAACTCGTCGCGCTTTCGCTGCAGCTCTTCGAAGCGCCGATCCCACTCGTTACGCTGATCGGGCTGTACCTCCTCGTCACACCCGCACTCGCGAGAGGCGAGCGCCTGTTGTTGGCACTGACCTTCACACCCCTTGCCGTAAACCTGCTCTACTGGCATCACGGCCTGTTCATGGGGCCGCGCATGCTGAACGAGCACGGGATCCTCTGGGCCGTCACTGCGATGATCGCGCTCGCATCGATCACCCGCCTCGTACCCGCATCCTTGCCGGGTGCACTCCAGCGCTACTCGCCCCGGTCGTTCCTGTTCGGTGCATATGCGACGGCGTGTCTCGCCGGCATCCTGCTCACGCAACAGCGATTCGCCGGATACAGTTCCGTGCCATCGAAGGCCTACGCGACTGCGTCCGCGGCCGGTGAAGGGACCCTCGTCTTCATTCACGGCGGCTGGGGTGAACGTCTGTCCATGCGGCTCGCCGCGAGGGGTTGGCGTCTCGACCAGGTGGAGGCCGCACTGCGTCAGAATTCCACGTGCGCAGTGCAGCGCATGTTCGACGGCGAACTCGCTGCGGACAGCATCGACCTGAAGCCTCGTGCGATCAATCTGCCCACTCGTATGGAGTCGCCGGCCGGCAACCCGATGCGCGTCGTTGAAGGCGAACCGTGGACCGCCGGCTGCGCGCGTCAGGTACGCGCCGACACGGCCGGCGTGATCGACCCATCAGGACTCCTCGCGCGCAGTGCAATCCCCGGCTTTATGAGCGGCGCACCGCTCTTCGCGCGCGACCTCGGCCCGGAGATAAATGCGTCGCTCCGGTCGCAGCATCCGCAGGCGAGGGTGCTGCTGCGCGACGCAGGCGGATCGCCCGTACTGATGCCGTATGACGACGCCATGCAGCTGCTCTGGGGAACCCGGCCATGACCGAGTCGCATCGCGGCATGGCCACGCTTGAAACACGGTTGCGGGCACTCATGCGACGGCCACTTCTCCTGCTCGCGGCCATCCTCATCGTCAATGCAGTCCTGACGGTCACGGCCATGCGACGGACGTCCACGACGTTTGACGAGATCGTGATGATGGCGGGCGGTGCGCGAGGCTATGACAGTGGCCAGTGGGATATCGCGCCCGAGCATCCGCCCGTGACGCAGTACCTGTACGGCCTCCCGGTCTTTCTTGCCGGCCCCGCGTATCCGGATGAGAGCGCTGTACTGCCGCAGACGATGAAGAGCATGGGCTACCGCTACATGTATGCACAGGAATTCTTCTTCAAGGATGGCGTCGCCACGGAGCGCCTGGCGTTCCTCGGACGCCTGCCTGCCGCACTCGTTGCACTGGTCCTGATCGCGCTCGTCTTCTTCTTCACACGAAGCGCAGCAGGAAGTCATGCCGCGGTCCTGGCCGCGCTCGTCACGGCGTTCCTGCCGGACCTGCTCGCGCACGGCGGTATCGCGTACAACGATGTTCCCGTCGCGGCCGCCGTATTCGCCGCGGTATGGTTGATCGACAGGGCGCTGCGCGATCCGACGTGGCAGCGCGGCATCGCCGCCGGTCTATCGATCGGTCTGGCACTCGGCGTCAAGAACAGCGCTGTAGCCCTCGGACCCATTGCCGTCGCACTGCTCGCGATGGAGACGGCGAGGAGCTGGCGGGATCGGGAGTGGCGCCGTCGCATTCTGCTTTCCGCTCTGTGCACCGTGCTGGGTGCGTACGCGGCACTCGTCATCATCTATCGGGGTGATCCACTGCTCACGGAATACCAGTACGCAGTGAACTTCGCATTCGGACATGTGACAGAGGCGAGTCGAGCGCCCAGCTATCTCCTGGGTGAACGCAGCCTTGACGGGTGGTGGTACTTCTTCCCGGTCGCGTTCCTGTTCAAGACATCAGCGGGTCTGCATGTACTGATTGCGCTGAGTCTGACATGGTTCATCGGCGGGCTCCGTCGTTCGCCGCGCGCCGTGCTGTCATCGCCGCTGCGCGCGCCGCTCGTCGCGCTGCTCGTATTCGGGGGCCTGCTGCTCACGGCCAAGCTCGACATCGGATTTCGCTACGCGCTGCCTGCAATCCCGTTCCTCGTCGTGCTGACTGCCGCGGGCATTGCCCGGCTCTGGCCTTCCGCTACCGGACTCGTGCGCGGCGTCGTTGTGGCAGCATCAATCTGGCTGGTGCTCAGCGCAGTCTCATACTATCCGCGCTTCCTCACGTACATCAGTGAGTACGGGCCCGGACGCGACGAGAACTACACCGTCCTCGCGGACTCTTCCCTCGACTGGGGGCAGGGTCTGATCGAACTGCGCGAGTTCATGCGTGACCACGACATCCCGCGCGTCTACCTCAGCTATTTCGGGTCGGCAGCACCACGCGCCTACGGCATCGACTACGTGCCGCTGACGAGCTTTTTCCAACTGCGGCCGGCCGGATCTCCGCCCGGCGCACCCACTCCCCAATGGGTCGTTATTTCTGCGACCAATCTCACGGGCACATACTTCAACGGCGACCCGTTCCGCCAGTTCCGGGAAAGCCGACCGAATTTCGTGATTGGAAACTCCATGTACGTTTATCAGCTACCTGCCGACTCCACGGAGGCAAGGCCGTGAAAGAGTTCAAGACACCGCGCGAGCTCGCCGAATGGAACGACGAGATGGTCCGTCGTTACGACATCGAGCGATATTACGAGCGATCGCATCCGATCATGCGCTGGCTCGAGCAGCAGCGGCTGCGCGTGCTGCGTGCGATGGCGGCACCAACTGCGGGTGAACGCATGCTGGAAGTCGGATGCGGTGCGGGTCACGTGCTCGAGAAATTCGAGAACTGCGGTCGCAACGGCATCGATCTGTCATCCATCATGCTCGAACGGACGCGTCGTCGCCTCGGCAATGCAGTGACCCTCACGCAGGGTTCCGCCGATGCACTGCCGTATGCGGACGCTTCATTCGACATTGTCGTGTGCACGGAAGTGCTCGAGCACACCACCGATCCGGACCGCGTCATTGACGAGCTCATGCGAGTTGCCGGGCCCGCCGGCCGGGTGATCGTGTCGGTGCCCAATGAAGCAGTGATCGACCGCGCAAAGGCCACGCTGCGCCGTCTTCCCATTTTGCGCAGCATGCTTCGCTCGCTCGCGGCCGAAGGCAATGAGTGGCACCTCCAGACGTTCGACCTCGACCTGCTCATGAAGATCGCGGATGGGCGGGCGAGAGTGACACAGGTGAAGCCGATCCCGAACCGACTGACACCGGTGCGCTATGTCGCCGAGCTGCGCGTATGAGCACGACAATGGATCCTTCAACGGATGCAGGGACCATCGCGATTTCAGTCGTGATCCCCGTCTACAACGAAGAGCTCAACGTGGACGAGCTGCATGCCAGGATCGCAGCTGTCCTGACGGGACAGGATGTCGAGTTCCTGTTTGTGGACGACGGCAGCACCGACCGCACCCATGCGCGGCTGTGCGATATCGCAGCAGCCGACCCGCGGGTCAAGGTGATCCGGTTCCGCCGCAACTATGGACAGACTGCAGCACTGTCGGCCGGCATCGATCACGCACGCGGCGCGATCATCGTGCCGATGGATGGCGACCTCCAGAATGACCCTGCGGACGTGCCTCGCCTCCTCGCGAAGCTGGAAGAGGGCTATGACGTCGTGAGCGGATGGCGCGTCGATCGACAGGATCCCTTCCACCGCCGGTTGCCGTCCACCATCGCGAACCGTCTGATCTCATGGATCTCCGGCGTCCACCTCCACGACTACGGCTGCTCCCTCAAGGCGTATCGGCGCAGTGTGCTGTCCGAGGTGCGGCTGTATGGCGAGATGCACAGGTTCGTTCCTATCTATGCGAGCTGGCAGGGCGCACGCGTGGCTGAACTGCCCGTCCAGCACCATCCGCGGACGCGCGGGAAGTCGAACTACGGTATCGAGCGCACATTCAAAGTCGTCCTCGATCTCATTGTCGTGAAGTTCCTCTCGTCCTATGCGACGAAACCGATCTATGTCTTCGGCGGTTTCGGGTTCGCGTCGTTTCTGCTTGCGGCCGTCGCATTCATGCTGATGATCTACTTCAAGTGGTTCGCGGCCCCGTCAATGACGAAGAGCTTCATCCAGACGCCGCTGCCGATGGTGGTCGTCATGTTCGTCCTGGTCGGCTGCCTCAGCATGCTGCTCGGACTCGTCGCGGAGCTGACCGTCCGCACCTACTACGAGTCACAGGGCAAGCGCACGTATTCACTGATGTCCATCGGAGAGCGGGAATGAAGGATACACTCCTCGCACTGCTGGCCTGTCCGGAGTGCCACGCCGACCTGTCAGCGCGTGTGACCCGCCGGGACCAAACGGAAATCATGGAGGGGTTCCTCGATTGCGACGGCTGCAGCCGTGTCGTCCCGATCACGCGCGGTGTTCCGCGCTTTGCGGAGGAACAGACCGAAGTGCAGGAGCAGACCGCTGCTGCATTCGGCTACGAGTGGACGCGCTACTCGGAACTGGCGGCGAGGTACAAGCAGCAGTTTCTTGACTGGCTGCGCCCCATCGATGCCGCGTACTTCCAGGGGAAGACCGTGCTCGAGGGCGGATGCGGCAAGGGGCGACACACAGCACTGGCTGCCGAGTTCGGGGCAGCGGCCGTCGTTGCGATCGACCTGAGCGAAGCAGTCGACGCGGCGTACGCCAACACCCGCCACCTCCCGAACGCGCACATCGTGCAGGGTGACCTCAACCATCCGCCCGTGAAGCCCGTGTTCGACTACGCGTTCTCGATCGGAGTCCTGCATCACCTGCCCGATCCGGAACGTGGTTTCCAGGCGCTCGTCTCGAGGCTGAAGCCGGGCGGCGCGATCTCCGCATGGGTGTACGGCAGGGAAGGGAATGGCTGGATCGTGCATATCGTCACGCCCATCCGCGAGCACGTCACATCCCATCTGCCGCACTCGTTCCTCGACGGCCTGTCGGGCCTTCTTACGGTGCCGCTGTTCGCGGCCACGAAGATGCTGTACCGGCCGACGCGCGCGAATGCGATCGGCAAGGCGCTCCCGTACGGGCCGTACCTGTCGTACATCGCGGACTTCCCGTTCCGCGAGCAGCGCTCGATCGTGTTCGATCACCTCGTTGCCCCGGTTGCCTTCTACCTGCGGCGCGACGAGTTCGCCGCGTGGTTCCAGCGCGCGGGCCTGAGTGACGTCACGATCGAGCATCACAATGCGAACAGCTGGCGAGGCTTCGGCCGCATGCCGGGCTCGCCGGCCGGCTGATGTGCGGCATTGCCGGCATCGCGGCATTCGATCCGCGTCGCGACATCGACGCGGCGGATGTCATTCCGATGTTGCGGAAGCTCCAGCACCGCGGCCCTGATGACGAGGGCGTCCATTGCGGGGCCGGCGTCGCACTCGGACATCGGCGCCTGTCTGTCATCGACCTCGATGGCGGGCACCAGCCGCTGTGCGGACGGAGCGCGTCGACTTCCATCACCGTCAACGGTGAGATCTACAATTACCGCGAGCTGCGCGCGGAGCTGGAGCAGCGAGGCCATGTCTTCCGCACCGCGTCCGACTGCGAAGTCGCGGCGCATGCGTATGACGCATACGGCCTCGACTTCCTCGACCGACTCGACGGTATGTTCGCGCTCGCCCTCTGGGACGCTACTGCCAACCGGCTCATCCTCGCCCGCGACCGGATGGGCGAGAAGCCGTTGTTCTATATGGAGCGCGACGGCCTGCTGCTTTTCGCTTCCGAGCTTACGGCTATCCTCGCACACCCTGCGGTACAACCGTCGATCGACCCGACGGCGCTCACGCAGTACCTCGCGCTCGAGTATGTCCCTTCGCCGATGTCGATGGTGGGGGGTGTGCGCAAGCTCGAGCCGGGGTCAGCGCTGATTCTCGAGAACGGTGCCATCCGGACGCTATGCTACTGGTCGGTCGACCCGCGCACGCGGGAACCGATCCCGCGCTATGAAGATGCAGTGGACCAGTTGCGACACCTGCTGCGCGACGCAGTCGCGTCGCGCCTCGTGAGTGATGTACCGCTCGGCGTATTCCTGTCGGGCGGCCTTGACTCGAGTACGGTCGCTGCACTCGCTGCACGCGAAGGCGCACTCGAGACCTTCAGCATCGGGTTCACCGAGGCCTCGTTCGACGAGACCAGCTATGCCCGCCAGGTCGCGACGCACATCGGCAGCAATCATCATGAACGCATTGTCAGTGGCAGCGAGATGCCGGCACTCGTGCCGCGACTCGGAGGCTGGCTCGACGAGCCCATCGGTGACGCATCCATCCTGCCGACCGCGATCCTCAGCGGCTTCGCGCGCGCGCGCGTCACGGTTGCACTCGGGGGCGATGGCGGCGACGAGTTGTTCGCGGGGTATCCGATGCATCAGGCGCATCGCGTCGCCGGCGCTGCCCGCGCCATGCCCGATGCGCTGCACGGGCTGGCCCGCGTTGCCGCACGCGCGATGCCCGTATCCCATGACAACTTCACAGCGGCATTCAAAGCGCTTTCGTTCCTGCGCGGCGCTGCCGCACCGGCGCCTTACAATCACGCCCTGTGGATGAGCTCGTTCAGCCCGACCGAACAGCGGGGTCTGCTGTCGCCCGCACTGTACGCGGCAGCCTCGCCCGACCGCCACGCATTCGCGGCGATCGAATCACACTGGGCGGAGTCGGAGGGCGCGCCGCTGCTCGCGCGCGCGACACATCTCGATGCGACCACATACCTGCCGAACGACATCCTCACCAAGGTCGATCGCGCGAGCATGGCCGTCGCGCTCGAAGTGAGGGCGCCTTTCCTCGCGCGCGCCGTCGTGGACTTCGCATTCTCGCTGCCCGATGCGTATCGCATGCAGCGGCTCGATGGAAAGCGCATCCTGAAGGACGCAGCGGCGGGACTGATCCCTGATGCCGTGATTCGGCGGCCCAAGAAGGGGTTCGGCATGCCTGTCGGCGCCTGGATCAATGGTCCGTTGCGCGAACTTCTGCGTGATACGCTCGCGCCGGACACACTGCGCGCGGCCGGTATCTTCGACGCGGCGCATGTGACGCGCATGATCGACGAACATGCAACACGCACCGCCGACCACCGCAAACCGCTCTGGACGCTCCTCGTGTTCGAGTTGTGGCGCCAGGCCAATGGCATCCGCACGGTCGACGGCGTCGCCACCGCACAACTCGTCGCATGAATACGGGCCTCACGAAGCGCCAGGGAGTCGCCATTGTCGCCGCCGTTGCGGCAGTGGTCTACGCACTGAGTCTGTTCAACATGTTCGCCTATGATGACGTTGCAGTGATCCCGCTGGACAAGCGAATACACTCCCTGTCCATCCTGCGCGACATCTTCACCATCAGCTACTGGAACAACGAGGCGCAGGCACTGTACCGCCCGCTCGTGACAGGATCGTTCGCCGTCGACTGGGCAATCGCATCCAATCACCCGGGCTGGTACCACTTCACCAACCTGCTGTGGAATGCCGCCGCGTGTGCACTCGCATTCCTGGTCCTGGCCCAACTCTTCCCCGTCGCAGCGGCGCTCGCAGGTGCGTTGCTCTTCGCCGTCCATCCCGTTCATGTCGAAGCCGTCGCGAACATTGTCGGCCGCGCTGAGCTGATGGCGGCCACATTCGCATTCGCCGCGGCTCTCGTTTGGATGCGTGCACGTTCCCTCATCTCGCTGTACGCGGGCATCCCTGCGCTCTTCGCGCTCGCGCTGTTCTCGAAGGAGAGCGCGATCATGCTGCCTCCGCTGCTCGTTCTCTTCGACCTGGCAACGGGGCGGCTGACGAAGCGCGCGATTCCGCTGTGGCTGCGCGAACGCGCGGGCGTCATGGCTGTCCTGGCAGTCACGGCCTTCGGATTCCTGCTGCTGCGCGCGTCGGTCATCCCCACGCTGGTGCCGCAGAACCTCGATGCAGCGCTGGAAGTTGCGCCGGACGGAATGCCCCGCGTGCTGACAGCGCTGCAGGCATGGCCCGTCTATCTGCGGCTGTTCGTCTTCCCGGTGACACTGCTCGCGGACTATGGCCCGCGCATCCTGCTGCCGCAGTCATCCTTCACGCCGATGGTGCTCGCGGGTGCGTGCATCCTTGCAGCATGCGTGATCGGAGGCATTGTCGCAGCGATACGCGGACAGGGACGCACCGCGCTCGCCCTGCTCTGGGTACCCGTCGCGATGCTCCCGGTCTCGAATCTCCTCTTCCCGATTGGCATCCTCGTCGCGGAACGGCTGCTCTACCTGCCCAGCTTCGCGATCGCAGTCGCCGTCGCGGCCGCATTCGCCTACACGCCCGAACGGTATGCTCGCCATGCAGTGGTCGCCGTTTTCCTGATTGCTGTAGCGTTCACGACCCGCACGCTCATCCGCATCCCCGAGTGGAAGAACACGCAGACCGTGTTCCGCGCGCTTGCACGCGACCGCCCGGACTCGTTCCGCGCGCACTGGCATTTCGCGCGCAAGTCCGCGCAGGCCAACCAACCCGTCGAGGCCATGCAGTCGTATGCGACGGCATTGCAGTTGTGGCCGAACCGGAAGCGCTTGGTCAAGGAGGCGGGTGCGTATGCAGTGGCGAACGGCAACCTCGAGTTCGCTCGTCGTATCCATGAGCACGGCGACAGATTGTATCCGCAGGATATCGACTTCAAGCGCACCCTCGCCGGGATCGCTATCGACGTGGGTGACTCCGCTACCGCCGCCCGCTACGTGCGGGACGGCCTCGCCATTACACCGGACGACAGGGTGCTCATGCAGATGAGCGCCACACTCAGAGCGTGGATGCGGCAACCATGACCAACATCGCCACGCGTGCCGGCCACGCATGGACCAGTGCCAGCGACCGTCAGCGCACCGTCGCTATGATCTCACTGATCACTGCCGCCGCGCTCGTGCCCTACCTGAATTCGCTCGCCAACAGCTTCGCGTATGATGACACGTTCATCATCCAGGGCAATGCGCGCGTTCACAACTGGATGGCGTGGCGCGAGATCTGGTTGACGCCGTACTGGCCGTCGGTCGGCAAAGAGCTTGGCCTGTACAGGCCGCTCACGATCTTCCTGTTCGCCGTACAATGGGCAGTCGGCAACGGGGCGGCGTGGCTGTTCCACCTCGTCAACATCCTCACGCACGCGCTCGTTTCCGTTCTGGTCTTCCTGCTGCTCGCGCGCATCACGACGCGCGTCCCGGCAATGCTCGGCGCGCTCGTGTTCGCGGTTCATCCGCTGCATACCGAGGCCGTCGCCAACATGGTTGGTCAGGCGGAGTTGACTGCAGCCGCCATGGTGCTTGGTGCGTGCCTGATCCATGCAGCCCGCCCAGAAGGCATGTACGTTTCATGGCCCCGGCGCGTCGCCATGGGCGCTCTCTTTCTGCTCGCCGTGCTCGCCAAGGAAAGTGCCGTCGTACTGCCCGGACTGCTCGTGCTGATCGACCTGATGCAGCGACGTGTCCCTCTCACGCGCCGAGGCGCCGTCGCATACATCGATGCCATGGCCTTCACGACGTTCCTGTTCGTGGCGCTGCTCTTCGGTTACCTCGCATTCCGGTTCGACGCGCTGGGTGGCACACTCGTCGGCACCGACGCGGGCCCCTCATTCCCGTACCTCAAGGAGCACCGGCTCCTCAATGCGTTCCGCGCATTCCCGGAATACCTGAGACTGCTGTTCTTCCCGGCCGACCTCACGATCGACTACGTACCCGCGACGGTATTCGCCGTCACCAGTTTTGAAGCAATGGCCATCGTCGGGCTCATCCTGCTCGTCGGCATGTCCTGCCTCATGCTCGCAACACCGTGGGCGCCGCTCATCGGTGCTGCACCGGCGTGGTTCATCATCAGTGTGAGCCCCGTCAGCAACATCTTCTTTCCGATCGGCGTGCTCATCGCGGAACGCACGCTGTATCTGCCGTCGATGGCCCTCAGCATTCTTGTCGCAGTCGTCGCTGCGAATATCACGACAACGGTCTCGCAGAAAGCGAAGCGCAACGCGTCCATCGCACTCGCGTGCGCCGTTCTCGCAATGGGCTATCGCACGTGGATCCGGAATCCGGACTGGAAGGACACCGCGTCCGTGCAGCAGGGCGTATTCCGCGACCATCCCGAGTCGTACCACGCACAGTGGTCGCGCGCGCTCGCAGAATGGGGGCGTGGCAACCTCGATGAAGCGGCTCGCTGGTTCAAGATCGCGTTGCGCACGTATCCGCGGGACAGCGGCATGCTCGGCACGTACGGCGCGTTCCTCATGGCTGTCGGCGAGGACTCTGCAGCGATCGAGTACGCGAAGATCGCATACGACATGCACCCCTTCATGCCCAACACCAACGTGCTGCTTGCGTTCCTGTACACCGCCGACCATCAGCACGAGAACGCGCTTGCCATGATCGAGAAAGGCGAACGCCAGCGCTTCCCGCTCGCTGTCACCATGGCCATGCGGGCATACGTCTATCAGAGCCAGGGACGCCTCGACGAGGCGGCCGGTGCATGGAAGTACACCGCCAGCCGCATCACCAACGGCAAGTGGCTCGCACACGCATACCACGCACGCACCCTTGCCTACGCGAAACGTGACAAAGAGGCATTCGCAGCCCTCGACCGCTCACGGCCGCTCGCTGGCGACTCCATCAACCGCGCTCTCCTCGACCGGACGGCGGCTGCGATCCGGGACGGCTGTTACAGGAACGCGGACCCGACCCAGACGGGTGACCTCTATGGACCGCCCACCCGGCCGCTGTGCGACCCGCTCGGCAGCTGGTTTGATCGAGCGACATCTGTGCATGGCGCGAGTTTCTCGCAATTTGCAATTCCACGCCGCCTCATCACGGAGGCAAGGTTCCGCGAAAAGAACGCTAAGTAGCGGTATGGCAAGGATTTACGCCTCAAGGGGCGAATTGGCATATCCGTTGCCTTAAGGGGCCTTGAATGAAGCCGGTCCCTGTCCTGTCACACCACACGAATACTGAGGAGCTACACATGCTGAAGAAGCGCGAAGGTTTCACCCTGATCGAACTGCTGATCGTCATCGTCATCATCGGCATCCTTGCCGCGATCGCGATCCCGAAGTTCGGCAAGACGCGTGAGAAGGCGTACTTCAAGTCCATGACGTCGGACCTGCGTAACCTGAGCAGCGCTCAGGAGATCTACTACGCAAACCCGGTCAACACGTATACGTACGCGGGCAACCTGACGGACCTCGCATACGTTCCGTCCAATGGCGTGACCATCGCCCTCGGCGGCAACTCGCAGACAGGCTGGTCGGCAACGTCGAACCATGCAGCGCTTGCTTCGACGCAGCTCTGCACGATGGTGTTCAGCCAGGCAGCCACAGCTGGTGCAACAGCGCCGGTCTGCACGGGCGAGTAATTCGTTCCCGGACGGGCGGCGACTTCGAGTCGCCGCCCGTTTCGTTTTCGCTCCCCCAATCCATTGACAATGAAACATCCGACGCGGGACGGTTTCACCCTGATCGAAGTCCTGATTGCGATGATCATCATCGGGATCCTGGCTTCGTTCTCGACTGCGATGTTGTGGCGGTCGCGGGACCGTGGCTACGAAGCATCAATGGTTTCAGACCTCCGTTCGATTGTCAGCGAACAGGAGCGTTATTTCGAGTCCAACCATCAGTACTCGCCGGACCTGTCATCGCTCGCGAATCCGGTTACGAGCCCGGGTGTTGCACTCACGATCACGTTCGCGGCGCAGGACGGGTGGGCCGCCACGGCCACCCACCCGAGCGTGGAGTCTCGCCTCTGTGCAATCCGTATGGGAGAAGCGCCGGTGAGCGCCGCGACAGCCGCGCTCGAGACCGGCTACGTACAGTGCACGACTGAATAGACCCTCAGACTACGAGGCTCGATGAACCGGTTGCCCACTCTCCGGCGCGAGCTTATCGCACCACTCGCCATACTCTTCGCCGGCGCCTTCTACCTGGGCATTCTCGGCATGATTGCCATCATTCCACGTATTCCCCCGGCGCGCGTCGCGCTGTACGTTGGCGTTCTGCTGCTCATGGATGTCATCGTGTTTGCCATCCTCGCGTTTGTGCTGCTGCGGAAGCGATTGTTCATTCCGATCGAGCGCATGATCGCTGCAGTGGAGGAAGTGTCGACTGGGCAGAGTGACACGCAGCTGCCCGCGGCGGAGACGCAGGAGATGGCGAGGCTGTCCGCCTCGGTTTCGCAGATGGCGGAACGTCTGATCTCGGAGCAGCGGTCGCTCGCCGCAAACATCGCATCGCTCGACCAGACGAACCAGCTCCTGACGGAAGCGAGGGACGCCATGGTCAGGACTGAAAAGCTGGCGTCGGTGGGGCGATTGAGTTCAGGGATCGCGCACGAGATCGGCAATCCGCTCGGCGCCATCGTCGGCTACATGGCACTGCTCGAGCGGGGTGAGTCAGGGAAACGGCACGAGCTGATTGTAGCAGCGCAGCGGGAGGCGCAACGCATCGACCGCATTGTGCGAGGCCTGCTGGACTTTGCCCGTCCGCGCGAGGCAGTGGCGCGCAGCATCGATTTGAACAGCGTCCTGGCGGACACCGTGGAACTGGTTGCGACGCAGGGACGCTTCACGGATGTGGATGTCCACGTGGAGTCTGCCGGATCGCCTGCATGGGTGGCGGCCGATCCGTACCAGATCCAGCAGGTGATGGTGAACCTGTTCGTGAATGCTGCGGATGCGATGGAAGGATCGCCCGAGCAGGCCCTGTACATCCGGTGTGGACAGAGGACTGCCGCGCAGCCGACATTGGAGCGGCCGGCGAGGCGCAAAGAGGATCCGCCGGGTATCAACTACTCGCATCGACGTCGGCTGGTATCGGCCAGCTGGAGCACCATGAACGATCCGGAAACGAGCTCTGGCTCTGTTGTGGAGTTATTCGTGCGTGACACGGGCCCCGGCATACCGGCTGAACTGCTCGAGCAGGTATTCGAGCCATTCGTCACAACGAAGGATCCGGGGCGGGGAACCGGCCTGGGTCTGGCCGTCTGTGCGCGACTCGTCGAGAGCATGGGCGGGATCATACGCGCACGCAACGTCGCACCTCGTGGTGCGGAGTTTCATGTCATTCTTCCAGCACTGCACGCGGACGATGTAAAATGACGATCCTCGTCATCGATGATGAGCCGGGCCTGCGCCAGACGGTGTCGCTGATCCTGTCGGGTGAAGGGTACGAGGTCCAGACCGCGAGCGATGGTGAGGAAGGACTCACACGCGCGCTGGAGTGGCGCCCCGATATCGTGCTTTGCGACGTGCGGATGCCACGACTTGGCGGCCTTGAATTCCTGGAACGGCACCGTGCGGGCCGGGGCGAGGCGCTCGTCATCATGATGACTGCGTATGGCGGCACGGAGCAGGCCATCGAAGCCATGAAGAAGGGTGCGTACGACTACCTGCCGAAGCCGTTCAGCCCGGACCAGTTGATTCTCACGCTGCGAAAGGCGGAGGAGCGGGAGGCGCTGCGTGAGGAGGTGACCCGCCTGCGGGAGGAAGTCACCATCCAGGGCCGGTACCGCGCGATCATTGCCAAGTCTGCTGCGATGACGAAGGCCCTGAGTGTTGCCGCCAAGGTGGCGCCGCATACGTCCGCCGTACTCGTGACGGGCGAGAGCGGGACCGGCAAGGAGCTGATTGCCCGGCTCATCCACACCGAGAGCGATCGCCGGACGCAGGCATTCATTGCCGTCAATTGTGGTGCGATACCCGAGAACCTCCTGGAGTCGGAACTCTTCGGCTACGCGCGGGGCGCGTTCACCGGTGCGGACCGCGACAAGCCGGGATTGTTCGAGGCCGCATCGGGCGGGACGCTGTTCCTCGACGAGATCGGCGAGATGCCGCCACCGCTGCAGGTCAAGCTGCTGCGCGTTGTGCAGGAGAGCGAAGTCCGCCGGCTCGGTGATACGAAGTCGCGCGCCGTCGACGTACGTCTCGTCAGTGCGACGAACAAGGACCTCGACGAAGAGATGCGCAAAGGTACGTTTCGGCAGGACCTGTACTACCGCATCGCCGTTGTCCCCATCCACCTGGTGCCGCTGCGGCAGCGACGCGACGAGATCCCGCTCCTCGTGCGACATTTTCTCGACCAGATCAACCGCAAGCTGCGTCTCGATATCGATGGTGTGGACGCAGAGGCGATGCGCCTTCTGCTCGAATACACGTGGCCCGGCAACGTGCGCGAGCTTGAGAATTCGATCGAGCGGGCCATGGTCCTTGCCGAAACACGCAGGATCGGTGCGGACGATCTGCCGCAGCACATCACGTCGCCATCGCTGCCGCCGGAGAACATCGAGTTGACCGAGGATGATCTGTCGGTCAAGAAGCACGGATCACTGCTCGAGCGACGGCTGATTCGTCAGGCGCTGGAGCGTACCGGCGGCAACAAGACGCGCGCCGCCGAGCTGCTCGATCTCAGCTCACGCGCACTGCTCTACAAGATCCGCGAGTACGGACTGGAATAGTCCCGGCCTGCCATGGCCGCGCCCAGCGCAGGGCGCGATCATGCGACATGAAAATCCACCCGCATCCCGGCACCACACTCCTCGAGCTCGTCTGCGCGCTCGGCGTGATCGGCATCCTGCTCGGCCTGACCATGCCGCCACTGCGGTCGGCCAGGGACGTGTTCGCCGTACGTGCCGCCCGTGATGCCATTGTCGGTGCGTCCGCGCGCGCTCGCGCCCATGCAGTGCATCATGGCGGCGCCGACCTGCGCATCGACATCAATGCGCGATCTCTCCGGATCGTCACGCGCGATGGTGTCATCGATGAAGCGACACCGATCACGCGTTCGCTCGACGTCCGGATCCAGCTCGACGGCACACAGGCAACGTCCGCGACAGTACCCTATGACGCGCTCGCAATCGGTCGCCTCGCGAGCCGCACGATTTCACTGCGCCGTGGTAACGTCACGGGCGGCGTGACATTCTCCTCCTACGGACGGCCCCGCATATGGTGAAGCGCCCGGGGTTCGGCCTCGTCGAAGTGGTCGTCGCGATCACGTTGCTTGGCATCGGGGTCATGTCCGTGGGTGCGAGTGCCGCATTCGCATCACGCATCCTGCGCATGGCGGAGAACCAGGAGGCGGCGGCGAGGCTGGCGGGCGCGCTCGTCGATTCCCTGGCAATGGCGGCATCTGCAGTGGCCGGCGAGTCCGGCGCGGACCGGTTCAGGGCGGTGTGGCGGACAGGATCGGACGGCGAGCTGACTGTCGTCGTTGTGATGCGCGATCCACCCCATGACACGGTTGCGTCCGCCGCAATTACGTTGGCCGTTCCGCTCCCGCGGCTGCCATGTGAGCCGGCCCCATGCGACTGACGCCACAGGTCCGGCCGGGGTATCTGCTTGCCGAAGGACTCGTCGTGCTCGCGCTATCCGTTCTGGTCGGCGCGGCGCTTTGCACGGCACTCATCACGCAGGGGCGACTCGCGCGGGCCGTCGCGCAACGCATCGCGCACAATGCCGCCGCCCGCTTCACGCTGCACGTACTTCCCGCGGAGCTCCGGTACGCCGACCCGGCAACAGACGTTCGTGTCGCGGCTGCCGATTCCATTGCAGGGCGGTGGGTGCGGTCGACCGGTGTCGTGTGTGACGTGCAGGGAACAGTCGCCTGGCTCCGGCTGCGCGGCATTCGAGCGCCGGATGCGACGAAGGATTCCCTCCTTCTCGTCGGCGATGCCGGCGAGATTGTCGTGCGCCCACTGACCTGGGCAGCGGACGATGCGCATTGCGCGACGCAACCGGGTGAACGGGTATATCGTACGTCCACGGCGAGCGCAGTGCCGCGTGCTGCCGTCGCGCTGATCTTCGAGTCCGGTACCTACTACTTGTCTCAACGCGCGCTCCGATATCGTTTGGGCGGCGAGGGCCGACAACCGCTGACGGAGGAATTTCTGCGCGATGCGGGCTCCGGCATTGCTCTGATTCCGTCCGGCTCGATGTTCGCAGCGACGTTCCGGCTAACCATCGAACTGCGGCCACCCATGCACCTGTCGGCAACGCGGACGGAAGTCATCACCGTCGTACTGCCCAACGGACCGGCTGCATCGTGATCGCTTCACGCCGGGACGGCGTCATGCTTCTGCTCGCGCTGCTTTGCCTGCTCGCACTTGAGGTCACCGCCGTCGGGATGCACTTCATCGCAACCCAGGAGTTCCACGCCGCCCGCGCATCCGCCCGGGATGTCGCCCTTCGCCTTGCGGCGAGGTCTGCCCTTGCGCGCGCCGTGACCGCGTGGCCGGGTGGCACCCTCGATTCGCTCGCGGTCAACCAATCAGCCGAAATTCCAGCTGCCGCCGTCCAGCGTTCCGCGGGAATCGTGGCCTCCGCGCGCATTGAACGCGTCGGGCCCCATCTCTTTCTCATCCGGGGCACGGCGACGTCTCCACGTCGTGAACTGGCGATCGTCGGGATGATCGTGGCAACCGCGCAGCCCTCCGATCTCGCTTCGAACATCACTGCCGCGCTGCGCACCGACGGCGTAGTCCGGTTACGCGGCGGGGCGCGCATTGCACGCGCCGCCGACACCTGTACCACGGCCGCCGCCAACAATGCCATCGCTGCCACCAGCGACGCATCCATTGTCGCCGGGCCCGGTGTGGTGGACGGACCGGTTTCCATCGTTCCAGCCGATTCGATCGCGGCGGATCGGATCGCAACCCTTTCACGACACAGGATTGCCGCCATCGCATTGCGCGCGACCCCGCAAACGGGCCCCGTTCGGTACGCGCGAGATACCACCCTCGTTGGCGCGACCGCCAGCGGCATCCTCGTAGTCGATGGCAATTTCACAATGCGTGGCGGTACTTTCAGCGGCATCATCATGGTGAGTGGCGGGGTTACCCTGACCGACGGCGCGCGCATTGACGGTGCCCTCCTCGTCGAGCGTGGGCCAACCGATCTGCTCGACGCCGTAATCGCGCTGGACCGGTGCGCAATCCTGCATGTCTTCTCCAACCCGAGCCTGCTCGGACCATTCCTCCCTCGCGGCCGCCTCTGGATCCCCCTGTTCTAGCACCGCAATTTTTATCCTGACAGGCTACTATGTACCGGACGGAAACGCCGGCCTTGCATTGAAAGGCAGGTGCGACAAAGACTTAGGTGCGGGCACACTTTTCGTAGGACTGGTCGTCAATGAAAGCACACTTTATGGTCGAGCCGATGGGACGGATGGCTGAAGCGAGGCGGCGGGGGTTCACCCTTATCGAACTGCTGGTTTCGCTGCTGATCATAGGAATCGTAGTCGCGACGGTCGCACCCGCCGTTGGCAGGTCCATGGCGCAGACACGGGTGCAACGGGCATCGGCATCCATGGCGGCCGACATCCAGCGTGCCTTTTCGCTGGCGGCGCAGCGCCGGTCGCCCGTGAGGATCTCGGTAGATACTGCGAACAAGACATTCTTCGTGCGCAACCTGGCGCGCGACACGATGTATGTGACATCCGTATACAACAGCACATCGGATATGGGGCTGACGCGGCTTCAGGCTTCGGACACCACTATCGTCGTCTTCCCGATCGGGTTGTCGAGCAAGGCGCTCACGATCACTATGCATGCGACGACGGCGAGCAAGCGCCAGATCGCGGCGACGCGCGCGGGCCAGGTGAGGATCACAACACCATGAACGGGGTCAACGTGGAATCGGAGAGAGCTGTGGACATGATGGCGGTCGACCACCGGCGGGAGGGGTTTTCCCTGGTCGAGGTGGTTGTAGCCATGGTCATGCTCGCGGTTGTGGTCATGTCGCTCGGCGCATTGACCACGGTTACCGCCCAGCGCTCCATTGTTCTCGCCAACAGCACGGGGCGGCAGGCGTTTGCGCTTCAGGAAACCAACCGGATGGCGACCATTCCCTACGGGAGCATCAACGCGCTTGCCGGCTGTGACACGCTGTCCACCGGCCAGCTCCGGTATCGCCGCTGCATCTCCGTCACACAGGCGATCCGGTATCGCGAAATCACGATCATCGTGACACCGCTCAAGATCGGCACGATCTCCGACACTATCGTCTTCCGCCGCGTGGCGGAAGCCGTCTCCAACCCGCTATTCACGCCATGACGCGGGCGATGGCACGGGCCCGCGAAGGCTTCTCGCTCGTTGAGCTTCTCGTGGCGCTGTCCCTGACGGCAGTCATCGGTGCAGCCATGACGGGCCTCTTCGTGTCGCAGGCCAGACTGCTCGAACAGCAGCAGAAGCAGGAGTTTGCAAGGGGCGTGACACGCAGTGCAAGCAACATCCTGATGTCCGAGCTCCGCATGGTCGAGCGGGACAGCGGTGTCGTCGCGGCATCTGCTTCCTCGATCACGATCCGCGCGCCATACGCCATGGGCATCGTGTGCGCAGCGACGGGCGCTCTGCTGACATTGTCGATGCTGCCGGTCGATCAGATGATGTATGACTCGGCGCGTGTCGCCGGGTTCGCCTACCGCAAGACAGACGGCACATATCATTACACGGCGAACACGACCACGCTCCCGGCGGTTCCGACGTCAACCGCATGCGCGACGGCAGGCATCACCGTGATTTCCGGTGGCACCATTCGCACGATCGCGACGACCCAGACGCCGACCGCCGGTGCACCGGTCCTCCTTTACCAGACCATTCGCTACCACTTCGCGGCTTCCGCTGCAGTGCCCGGCCGGCGGGGTCTGTATCGCGCCATGCCCGCGATCAGTGTCGACGAGGAGATCGTCGCCCCATTCGACACATCGGCCCGCTTCAACTATTTCGTGAGCGACGCGGAAATCGCCCAGGCAGCCGCACCGTCACCGCTACGTCTCATTACGGGCGTCGAGATCGTGATGAACGGCGTCAGCGAGCGCCCCAATGCCAATGGCACGTACACGCGCGTACCCCTGCGTACCGCGGTGTTCTTCAAGAACCGGAGAAACTGACATGGCCACGATCCAACTCTCGTCGCGACGCGAGGGGTTCGCGCTCCCTATGGCCATCCTGCTCGTCGGATTCCTGACGGCGGGTCTCGTCGGCGCAATGACGCGGCAGACCGCAGAACGCGCGATCGTCACCAGCGGATCCTCGCAGACAGAGGCCTTTGCGGTGGCAGAGGCCGGGCTGGAGAACTACATCGCAACCGGGACCACCACGCAGACGACCGTTTCGTACACCTATTCGAAGGGAACGGCGACCGTCATTGCAACCCAGATCAAGGCGGCCGCTCTCGCCACGGACACTGCAATCTGGCTCATCC
>JBBSJG010000010.1:0-31972 GCA_038257485.1 Longimicrobiales bacterium
GCCGCGAGCGAGGCAATCAGTGCGGGTTTGTGCGGAGATTCCATGGGGCTGTAATCTAACCTATGACTGAGACACTCGTCGTACTGACACGCACCATCCCGCGGGCGGGCCGCGACATCCTGGAGGCCGACGGATGCCGCATCGAGGTAGTCCAACCCGATGCCGAGCGGGCCGTCGACCACGCAGCCATCCTCGACGCAGTCGCCCGCGCGGATGTCCTGCTATGCCTGCTCACCGAACGCATTGATGCCGCTGTCCTCAACGCCGGCGTCCGATTGCGCGGCGTCGCCAATATGGCCGTTGGCTATAACAACATCGACATTTCCGCGGCGTCCGCCATGGGCATACCGGTCAGTAATACACCCGGCGTACTCACCGACACCACCGCCGACCTCACATGGGCCCTGCTCCTCGGCATTGCCCGCCGAATCGTCGAGGCCGATCAATACATGCGTGACGGAAAGTTTCGCCTGTGGGGGCCCGAACTCATGATGGGTGCTGATGTGGGACCCGGCGCGGATGGTCGACAGAAGACGCTCGGCATCATCGGCTACGGTCGCATCGGCCGCGCTGTCGCTCGCCGCGCTGCCGGCTTCGACATGCGCGTGATCGCTTTCTCGCCCGGCCATGTCGGCGTCGCGGACGACGGCACTGCGTTCGTCGCCCTCGATGAATTGCTCGAGCAGTCCGATTTCGTATCCATCCACGCACCGTCCAGCCCTGCGACGCGCGCGCTGATCGGCGCGCCGCAACTCGCGCGCATGAAGCGCACTGCATACATCATCAATGTTGCACGCGGCGACATCATCGATGAAGTGGCACTCGTCCACGCACTCCGCAATGACATCATCGCAGGCGCAGCGCTCGACGTGTTCGAGCACGAGCCTGCCATGGCCGACGGCCTCGCCGCGTGCACCAATGCCCTCATTGTACCACACATCGGCAGTGCATCATTCGACACGCGCAATCGCATGGCTGCGATCGCCGCCACCAACGCACTCGCACACCTGCATCGCTCGCACGCACCCGATGTCGTCAACCCGGACGTGTATCAGGCGACGGCGTATTCAGCTCGCATGGATCGCCTCGCATGAGCGACACGTCTGCCCTGCGGCGCGACGCCCGCAAGATCTTCCTCGCGGCAGTACACGCCGCCGACCCGTCGCCACTCGTACACGCCGCCCTGCTCAACGCACCGGAACTGCATCATGGCGAACTCGCGATCGTGGTCGCGGCAGGCAAGGCTGCCCCCGGCATGGCGGCCGCCGCTATGGAGACACTCGGTGATCGCGTACATCGGTGCGTCGTGGTCACACCGCTGCACGACGGCAATACAAGCCATGCGTCCGACACACCGAACACGCGTGTCATTCACGCGGGCCACCCCCTGCCCGATGAAACAAGCGTCACTGCCGCGCGCACTGTACTCGAACTCGTTGCGAACGCCGATGCCGCACATGTCCTGATCGTGCTCCTGTCCGGCGGCGCCTCCGCCCTGCTCGCCGCCCCGCCCCACGGCATCTCGCTCGACGACTACCGCGACACGACGTCCCTGCTGCTCGCGGCGGGTGCGTCTATCGATGACGTGAATTGCGTGCGCAAGCACATCGATGACATCAAGGGCGGTCGCCTGGCGATTGCCGCAGCAGCAACACGCATTGTATGCCTGGTCGTGTCGGACGTTGTCGACAACCGCCTCGACGTAATTGCGTCCGGTCCGCTCGTCGCCGATCCGACTACACGCGCCGACGCGCTCGACGTGCTCCAGCGCTTCAATCTGCAGTCGCGCGTGCCCGCGCCTGTTCTGGAACACCTGCGCGCTCGTGCACAAACGGACTCGACCGCTGCGCGGGAACCCGCTGGTCTCGTGTTCGAACGCGTGCGGCACCAGATCCTCGCGCACAACGGGACTGCGCTCGACGCAGCCATGTCGTTCGCACGCAGGCTCGGCTATGACACGGTGCGCATCGGTGAAGCGATTACTGGCGACGCCGTCCAGGCAGGGCAACGACTGGGCGGGATCCTCGCCGACACGCACGCACAGGAACGTCGCAGCGCAGTCATCGCGGGTGGTGAGACCACCGTCATCGTGGCCGGCAGCGGCACGGGCGGACGCAACCAGGAGCTGGCACTCGCCGCGGCCCTGAAGATCGATGGTGTTGCCGATTGCGTACTCCTCTCCGCCGGCACCGACGGTGTCGACGGCGTGACCGATGCCGCAGGCGCAATTGTCGATGGCGGCACCGTCCATCGCATCCTCGCCAGCGGGATCGACCCCGCAGACGCGCTCAGCCGCAATGACAGCCATGCCGCCCTCGACGCGGCCGCCGACCTGCTCGTTACGGGCCCCACCGGCACCAATGTGATGGACATCCACATCCTGCTCACGGGCTTACGGGCGCCATGACACGCGCGCGCACCACCGAATCGAGGCGAGGAAAGTCGCGCTGCAGATAACCACTGCCCGCTCGGTACATGCAGCCCCAGCGAGGGCCATCGCCGTCCGGTGACATCTCACCGTATTCGGCATTCAGTCGCGCAACATTCTCGATGCCCGACACCACGCGGCCGATTGGCGGGAACGACTGCGCATCCAGTGCGCGGTTGTCCGCAAGATTGATGAACAGCTGCGTCGTCCTGCCATCCTTGTCCGTCTGTGCAAACGCGACCGTGCCCGCTGTATTGCTCACGCGGATCGGATCCCCCGGAATCCGCAGCCGCCCCCACTTCCGTTCCACCACGGGATACGTCGATGCGCCGAACTGCGCAACGAAACCGGGTACCACGCGATGGAACCGCGTACCGTCATAGTAGCCGTTGCGCACTAGATTGTAGAACCGATACGCACCCATCGGGGACCACGCCCGCACGACTTCGATCGACACGGGTCCTGCACTCGTCGACAGTTCCACAACGAACGTGTCCGGCGGGATATCCCTGAACGCCGCACTGTCCGGTCGCAACAGCACCGCGCGCGATGCGGGCAAGTCGGGCGGAGTGCCGCAACCCGGATCGCACCCCGTTGCCATTACGATCGTGAGTGCGACGGCGGGCACGCGTAAGGCATGCAGGACACTTCGCTTCATGCAGTCTCAGATCACCAGGAACGCAACGACGACTTCGACCATGAGGCCGATCACGAGTAGCACCGAGTACGCCCCGCACAGGACGATGAGCTTGAAGGTCGTGAGAACCCAGCCCTGCCCGTACACGCGCTTCAATGCGAACAGCAAATAGCCGATGACCCACAGCAACAGTGCATGCGCCGGGTAGCCCAGCGTCACGACACTTCTGAGCACCAGAATCAATGCGAAGACCGACAGCGCGAAGGAGTGCATGTGCAGGGCAAACACAAAGTGCTCGGCGTAGAATCGGCGCGTTCGCCAGTACAAGACTTGCAGCAGGAGCGCGAACATCGGCAGCAGCAGGAAGACCACCGTCGCGGCACGCTGAACGAGGAACTCGCGCAGACGACGCACGGTCTCGCCTTTCGGCAGCTTGTTCAACTCGTCCGTGCGCGGCCGCAGCTTCTCGTTCAGCCATCGGGAGGGTGTGCAGAACCTGATCCCGCCCGACCGCCGCATGCATCGCTGCGCCTCCGATACCCCTGCCATATCGCGCACACTGTCCACAGGCGAAACGACTGGACCGGTCGGCGCGGTCGGGGGCGGGGCCGACGGTGCCGACGGTGCCGAGTCCGCAGGAACGGCCGAATTGTCCGCGCGCGGACCGGCGCGGAGCGAGAAGATCAGGAAGAACAATACGCTCGTGACGAGATACAGGCGGAGCGGCGGGATGTATCGGGCGATGCGGCCGGCAGAATACTCGAGGGTGAGAAAGCCCGGCCGCGTGAAAAGCGCGCGCAACGTGCGCGGCAGCTCGGTCGTGAGGGAAAACTGGTCCTGGATGGCCTGCGTCAGAAGCGCGCGCACGGACGCGCGGTGCTCGGCCTTACGCTGGCCGCACGTCCTGCAGTAGTTCCCCTCTGTTTCGTCGCCGCAGTTCCGACATGGCTGATGTGATGGCGTCAATGCGACGCCATCGTCCTGAATCACCTAGCCCTGCGCCTCGGCTGCGAACCGCGCGAAGCCCACCACATTGCCCGCCGGCTCGCGGACGAATATCTCCGTCGAACCGTAGAACGTCGTCCTGCGGGGCACCACGATTTCCGCGCCCGCGCCCGTAACCGCCGCTTCGATCGCATCGATGTCATCAACCTCGGCCACGACGACTCTCACGGGGGACAACTTTCAGATGGTCCTGCACCTCGGTGATGCCCTTCACGTCACGCGCGAGCGCCAGCGCCACCCGCCGCTCCTGCTCCGTCCGCACCTCACCGAGTATCGCTACAACGCCACTGTCCACTTCGTCCACGTCGATCTCACGACGACCCAGCACCGGGTCGCCCCAGAGCAGGTCCAGCACCCGGTCCTCCAGCCGCGTCCGCTCCCGCCCCTGCCACGCTTCCTTCACCAGGTGGCGGCCACGCCGCGATACGAACAGACCCGTCGCAATCGCGCCAAACCCGATCGCACTCGCAATCCCAACCTTGATCGCGAGCGATCCAATCGTCTTACCAGTATCTGCCATGTGTGCTCCGTGCAGTAGATGCTGTAAAGTTATGCATCCACCTCATCAGAAGGAAGCTCGATCTTGACCGTTCCACTGCCGATCGATGGTGTGTTGCCACAACTGCTCCACGCACTCGACGCAGTCGGCTGTGCGGTCCTGTGCGCCCCACCCGGCGCGGGCAAGACGACACGCGTACCGCTTGCACTCCTCGATGCGCAATGGATCGCCGGCAAGCGCATCCTCATGCTGGAGCCGCGGCGCCTCGCTGCACGGGCAGCCGCGACCCGCATGGCGCACACGCTCGGCACCGCCGTCGGGGGAACCGTCGGTTACCGCATGCGCCTCGACACCCGCGTCTCTCATAACACCCGTATCGAAGTCGTGACCGAGGGCGTCCTCACCCGCATGCTCCAGCACGACCCCGCCCTCGACAACGTCGGCATCGTCATATTCGACGAGTTCCACGAGCGCAGTGTGCACGCTGACCTCGGCCTCGCCCTCACCCTCCAGAGTCGCGCACTGCTGCGCCCCGACCTGCGCATTCTCGTCATGTCCGCCACCCTCGACGCGGACGCCGTCGCCACACTGCTCGACCATGCGCCCGTCATTGTGAGCGACGGCCGGGCATGGCCCGTCGAGACCCGATTCCTTGCCCGCCCCATCGACGGTTTCGTCGACAGCGCCACCGCGCGCGTCGTGGCCTCCGCTCTCGACGCACACGACGGCGATGTCCTCGTGTTCCTCCCGGGCGCCGCCGAGATCCGGCGAGTCGAGTCATCCCTGCGAGGTGCGACGGACGCAGAGACCGACATCTATCCGCTGTACGGCCAGCTCAGCCAGGCCGTGCAGGACCGCGCCCTCGCCCCCAGTCCACCCGGTCGGCGCAAGGTCGTACTCGCCACCAGCATCGCGGAAACCAGTCTCACCATTGATGGCGTGCGCGTCGTGGTCGACAGCGGGCTCATGCGCGTGCCCCGCTTCTCACCTCGCACCGGGATGAGTCGGCTGGAGACGATGCGCGTCACCCGCGATTCCGCCGATCAACGACGGGGCCGCGCGGGTCGCACCGCGCCCGGTATCTGCTACCGTGTCTGGACCGCCGCGGACGACGCCGGTCTCGTGCCACACCGCGCTCCGGAGATCCTCGAGACCGACCTCGCGCCACTCGCCCTCGAACTCGCCGCCTGGGGCGTCACCGACCCAGCCGAACTGCTGTGGCTCGATGCGCCGCCCCGCCCTTCATTCGCGCACGCACGCGATCTGCTCCGCACACTGCATGCAATCGACAACGCCGGCGCCATCACGCCGCACGGCCGCGCTCTTGCAGAAATCGGACTGCACCCCCGCCTCGCGCACATGCTGATGCGCGCCCGCACACTCGGCATCCAGGACATCGCCGCCGACGTCGCCGCGCTCCTCTCCGAGCGTGACATCTTCCGCGCCGAACACGCCCGCGACCCCGACCTCCGCACCCGTGTCGATGCCATCCGCACCGGCCGCGCTCGCACCGATACGCGCGCCGACGGGCGCGCCGACGCAGCCACACTGGACCGCGTACGACGCGAAGCAGCATCATGGCGCGCGCGACTGCCGCGCGCCGACGGCGGCGATCCTCTCCCCACCTCGGACGTCATCCCCGTGACACGCCCAACCGCTGCCACCGCCTCGGAGTATGCCGGGCTGCTGCTCGCATTCGCATACCCGGACCGGATCGCGCAACGACGCGCTGCCGGCAGCGGCCGCTACCTGCTCCGCAACGGAAGAGGCGCGTCATGCGATGTCGCCGGTTCATTCGGCGATGCGGAGTTCATCGCCATCGCAGCGCTCGATGACACCGGCCGCGAGGCACGTGTCCAGATGGGCGCACCCCTCGAGCGCTCGGAGATCGAGGCATACTTCGCAGACGACATCACCACTGCGACAGTCATTGAGTGGGATGACAGCACCGACTCCGTGCGCGCCGTGCGAACGCGAGCGCTCGGTGCGATCACGCTCGAGCAGAACCGCATCACACTGACCGACGACACGGACTACGCGCCTTTGCTGCTCGATGCCATCGAACGCAAGGGAATCGATGCACTGCCCTGGACGGACGACGCGCGCGCGCTCCGTCTCCGCATCGTATTTGCGCGAACACACCAACCCGACGCCTGGCCTGACTCATCCGACCCGGCACTGCTTGCAACGCTCGATGAATGGCTGCTCCCGTTCCTGACGTCGCCACGCCGTCTATCCGATATCCGACCGGACCATGTCGCGGCCGCCGTACTCGCCCGACTCTCATGGGACCAGCAGCGGTCACTCGATGCATTCGCACCCACGCACATCGTCGTCCCCACCGGGTCCCGCGTCGCCATCGACTACACGGACCCGTCCTCCCCAGTCCTCGCCGTCCGACTTCAGGAGATGTTCGGGCTGGCGGACACCCCCCGCATCGCCGGCGGCGCCACGCCCATTACCCTGCACCTGTTGTCACCCGCACGTCGGCCCGTCCAGGTGACCAGGGATCTCGCCGGCTTCTGGGCTGGTACATACTTCGACGTGCGGAAGGATCTGCGCGGGCGCTACCCCCGGCACTACTGGCCGGACGACCCGCTCCACGCGGAACCCACGCGCAGAGTCAGACACCAGAAAGGCCCGGCCACACCCGGGCAGTGACCTCGCCATCGGCCGATACTCGCTGTTAATTTGGCCGCGTCGCACTTACGCCTCAGGGAAGGATTGCTCAGAATGCGGATGCATTGGACCACCAGCCTCGGCGCGGCCGCCGCTTCGCTCATCCTGGTTGTGGCTGCTGCGACGACCATCGCGCCACTCCATGCGCAGATGCCAGTCATGAGCATCAGCGTTGGCCCGACCATCGCATCCCGCGAAACGAATGGCCTCGCATTCGAGACTGATCCCATGGCCGCGATGGGCGGGGGCGGCGGATTTCGCTTTGGCACCGGCATGTTCTCCGTGCAACCCGAGGTCCTGATCATCAGCAAGGGGACCAAGCGGCCGAACGACTTCAGCGAAGAACGGCTGCTGCTCGATTACATCGAGTTCCCGTTGCTCGGCATCGTCACCGCCATGCGCGACCGCAAGGTGCGGCCGTTCCTTGGCGCAGGGCCCGTATTGAGCCTGGAGATGCGCTGCCGTGTGCAGTTCGTCGAAGAGAACAGCAAGGAAGAGGTAGGGTGCGACCTGCCGAACGCATCCACGTTCGATCGCAGCAAGGTCGATTACGGTGTGGCGGGTCTCGCGGGCATCGACTACGCGCTATCACCCACGCGGCGCCTGTCGCTGCAGGCAAGGTATACACACGGATTCCGCAACATCAGCGACAGCGATGACGGTACACTCGAGATCCGAAACCGCGCGCTCTCGTTCTTCGTGTCCTACTCGTTTCCGCTGTCGCCCGACATGTGACACACTTCATCGCCGATGGCGACGACGGCATCGACGAGTTTGGCGATGTCGGCCTCGGTCGTGCGGTGATTCGTCAGTGCCACCCGCAAGGCAAATGTCCCACGCAGCTCCGTGCTCGACGGCATCGCGATCCCGCTCTCCTGCAGACGCATCAGGATTTCGCGATTGATCTCGTTCAACGGCGTTTCGCCCTGCGCCACATATCGGAAGCAGACGACGTTCAACGGCGCAGGCGCCACGAGTTCGAGACGCTCGCTCTCTTCGATGAGTCGGACAAGGAGTCTCGCCTGTCTCACGTTCTGCTCCACGAGACGTCCGAACTTGGCAGTACCATTCGACTGCAATGCAAGCCACACCTTGAGTGCGCGGAAGCTGCGCGTCAACTGGGGACCAAGACCGCCGAAAAAGTGAGCGCCCGTCGAAATCCCGCGGTCGAATGACGCGAGATACGGTGCCGGCGGCGAGAACGGCTTTTTATGTGCGACGGCGTCTCTCACGAGCACACACCCTGCCTCGATCGGGACGTACAGCCACTTGTGCAGGTCGAACGCGATCGAGTCCGCGTGCTCGACACCGTTGAGCATTCCTCGCAATGACGGCGACAACGCAATCAGCGCACCGAACGCGCCATCGACATGCAGCCATACGCCGTGCCTGCGACAGAGCGCAGCGATCTCTGCGATGTCGTCGACCGCGCCAGTGTTCACCGTTCCCGCAGTCGCCACTACGGCCATCGGCTTCACACCCGCAGCGATGTCACTGATGATCGCCTGCTCAAGCGCGGCCGTGTCCATGCGATACGCGCTGTCCGTGGGAATGCTGCGCAATGCGTCCCAGCCCAGGCCCAGCAGGCCCACTGCCTTGTCGATCGAGTTGTGGGCCTGTTCCGATGCGTAGACGACGAGCTGCGCGCCCTGCTGGCGCACACCGCGCTCGCTCACCCCGGGCGCTGTCCACTCTCTCGCTGCCGCGAGACCCACCAGGTTCGCGACACTGGCGCCGCTCACCAGCACGCCTGACGCATCCGGCGGCATCGACAACAATTCCTTTGCCCACGCCAGCACCTGCGCCTCAACGTACGGCGCGGCGTGCTCACCGCCCCACACGTTCGGATTCATTGCCGCGCTCCACATCTCTGCAAGCGCGAGATACGAACTGCCTGTGCCGTTGACCCAGCCCCATCCACGGGGATGGAGATTTCCGAACGGATACGGTTTGATCAGCTCCGCGAACTTGTCGTACGCGGCAGCATCACCCGCGCCTTCCTCGGGGAACGCCTCGTGCAACGCATTCTTCACCGCAGAAGGCATCGGCTGCCACACCGGCTGCGCGTCCAGACCGCGATGGTACTCCAGCATGTCATCCACCATGCGATGCGCTGTCGCACGCAACTGCTCCCAATCGTCCGGGTCCAGCGTCTCATGCGACCGCTCTTCGAGCGGCATTGGTTCGGTCATGCCCACACCCATGTCATCTAGTCCAGCAGCGGTTCCGCGATTTCCAGCGCGTTCATCCGCGCGAGACCCGCTTCATTGATGTAGCAATTCAAACCGCAGCTGATCAGCCCGGCCGTCTTGAACGCCTTCCGATACATTGCCGGCGATCGGTGATGCCACCCCTCGCGATCGCCCACCAGCTCATCGACCGTCGTGAATGCCTCGAGGTACGCGACGCCGCCGAGCACCCGTGCAATCGTCGACAGTCCGAACGCCATGTCCTGCCGCGACACATACTCCAGCATGTCAGCGCATACAATCAGGTCATACGACTTGCGCAGGCGCAAGCCGTCGAGCTCACCCATCCCCGCCAGCTTTACGTTCCGCGTCTTCCCGTATCGCTGGACCACGTACTCGCTCGTATCCGTACCGAGATAGTGCACACCCGGCCGCATGCGGCGCAGCAAGGTACGCCACGGCGTTTCACCACAACCTATATCCAGCACAGACCTGATCTCGCGGCCCAGCATATACTCCGCCACGCCGACCGCCAGTCGCACTTTTCTCCGCATCACCTCCGGGCGCACGACGGCGCCAGGGGCGCGATACCATTTGTCGAAATACGCGCGGTCGTATTGCTTCAATTTTTTCTCTGGGGATCGGTGTTGGCTAGATCTCGATCTGCGCGCCCAGCTCCACCACACGGCGGGGCGGCAGGCGGAAGAACGTCATGGCGCTTTCCGCGTTCCGGCTCATCATCACGAACAGATGCTTCCAGATGCCCTCTAAGATCGGCGTGTTCGGTCGCACGATCAATGTCTCGCGGCCCAGGAAATACGTCGTGCGCGCCAGGTCCAGCGGCTTCCCGTCCATCATGCAGTACCGCAAGGAGGACGGCACATCGACCTGGTCCGTGAACCCGTACTCGATTACGACGCGGAGGAATCCGGATCCGAGATCGTGGGACGTCAGTCGCTCGCGCGACGGCACCGTCGGACGCTCGCTCGTTCGGATCGTCAGCAGGACCACACGCTCGTGAACCACCTTGTTGTGCTTCAGGTTGTGCAGCAGCGTGGGCGGTGTATCCCGCATGTCCCGCGACATGAACACTGCAACACCCGGCACACGAATCGCCTTGCTCTGCGCGATCATGGCGATCGCGTCCTCGACCGGGAGGATGCGACGGTCGATGATCGATGACAGCAACTCACGACCCTTCTTCCAGGCTAGCATCGGGAGGAAGATGCAGAACGCGATCACGAGCGGAACCCACCCGCCCTGCGGAACCTTCGCAAGGTTCGCGAACCAGAACGGTATATCCACGGCCAGCAGGAGCGCACCGACAGACAGGACGAGCGGGAGGCTCCACTGCCATTTCGTACGGGCGCAAGCCGTGATCAACAGCGTTGTGAACACCATATCGGTAGTCACGGCGACACCATAGATGATGGCCAGATGTTCGCTCGTCCGGAACGTCAGCACCAATAAGATGCACGCGACCATCAGCACCCAGTTGACGACGCCGATGTACACCTGACCCCGCTCTTCGCCCGATGTATGCGAGATGTGGAGGCGGGGCAGGAACCCCATCTGGATCGCCTGCCACGTAAGCGAGAACGCACCCGAAATGATCGCCTGTGAAGCAATGACCGTTGCCGCTGTCGACAGTATGACCAGCGGGATCAGTGCCCATGACGGCGCCATGCGGAAGAACGGCGAGGCAACAGCGGCGGAGTCACGCAGCAGCAGCGCGCCCTGACCAAAATAGTTCAGTACGAGGCACGGCAGGACCAGCGCAAACCATGCCAGTCGGATCGGCCGGCGGCCGAAGTGGCCCATGTCCGCATACAGCGCTTCGGCCCCCGTAATCGCGAGGAAAACGGCGCCAAGAACGAAAAAGCCCCTGGACTCGTTGCGCACGAAAAAGCTCACAGCTTCCCCAGGCCACAGGGCCTTCAGCACATACGGCTCGCGAAGGATCTGCAGGACACCAAGAAATGCAATCGTGATGAACCACGTTATCATGATCGGCGCGAAGATCTTGCCGATCGAGTGAGTGCCGCGGCTTTGCATGATGAAGAGACCGACCAGGATGCCGATCGCCAGTGGAATAACAAACGGATCGAATCTGCTGGATACTTCGTGCAATCCTTCCGTGGCGCTCAAAACCGAGATCGCAGGCGTGATCATGCCGTCGCCGTATAGCAGGGACGCACCGAACAACGCGAGCATCGTCACGACCGGCACCATCTTCCGGTTCTGAAGGTTCGGCACGACCAGCGCCATCAGCGCCAGCATCCCGCCTTCACCCCGATTGTCGGCACGAACCACGAAACTCAGGTATTTGATCGATACAACGATGATCAATGACCAGAAGATGAGCGATAGAATGCCCAGTACATTCGCGGGTGTCAGGCCCAGGCCGTAGGCCGGACCGAACGACTGCTTGAATGCGTACAGCGGACTCGTGCCGATGTCGCCGTACACAACGCCAACCGCCATGAATGCAAGAACGAGCGTGGCGGACTTTCGGCCCACCCCGCTCGTTCCGTCTGCTGCACCGACTGTATTCGTGCGGCCCTTATCAGTCACTGAGTACTGTGCCGATGACCGTTACACCAGCACCCTTTGCTCTGTCCATCGCAAAGATGACGTCCTCGAACACCACAGTGATTTCCGGCTTTATGAAGAGGAGACGGTCGTCGCGTACTGAGAACACTTTGCGCAGCTCTTCTTCGACATTGTCGCGGGTAAGAGGCTTCGTGTTCAGTGCATACCCGCCGTTCTCGAAGATCTCGAGAACGATGAGCGGTGCGTTGTTCGCCGTCGCCTTTTCCTTCTTCGGAACCTGCATGTCGATGGTCTTCTGCAGCATCGGCTGTGCGATGATGAAGATGACCAGCAGCACGAGGAGCACGTCGATCATCGGGGTCATGTTGATGTCGGCGACGCTGCCCTTGCCGGTGCTCCCCATTGAAACGCCCATAACTAACTCCCCGGCTTGGCGTTCGGGTCGGCCACCGGATCGGAAATGATCGCGGCCATCGGAACGTTCGCTTCACGCGCGATGATCAAGGCTTCATTGACCTTCGCCCACTGGAGCTTACGGTCCGCCTTTACAAACATGATCTTCGGGGCGTCAAGCGAATCCTGCTTTGCCATTTCGGCCTCCAACGCGGCCGGCAGCGCTTCCTTCGTGATCGGTGTCTTGTTCAGGAAGTAATCGCCCTTGTTGTCGATGCCGAGAACCGTGTTCTGAGGGTCATCCTTGCGCTCCTTGAGATTCAATGCGGTCGGGAGCTGTGCATTGAATCCCTTCATGAGTGCAGGCGTGACGATCATGAAGATGATGAGCAGCACCAGCAGGACGTCCACCATCGGCGTCATGTTGATATCGCCCATCACCGCATCGGCTTCCTGGCTTGATGACATTGCCATGATTGACCTCGCTTACGGCTGCTTCAGGGAGTTCTGGCGCTCGAACTCGAGCACGTTGCCGCCCTGACCCGCCTGCAGTTTTGCTTCATAGCGAAGGAGGAAATCGATGAACTCCTTCGATGCATATGTGATCTCCATCGAGACGTAGTCGATACGGTTGATGAAGTAGTTGTAGAGCCACACGGCCGGGATGGCGACGCCGAGACCGATGGCGGTCGTGATCAGTGCTTCTGCGATACCTGCCGTGATCGCGCTCATGCCGCCCGCGCCGATGCCTTCGCCCATGCCCTGGAAGGTCTTGACCACGCCCATCGTCGTGCCGAGAAGCCCGACGAACGGTGCCGTTGAGCCGACCGTCGCCATGACGCCCAGTCCCTTACGGAACCGCGCGACCTGCTCGATCGTGTTGAGCTCGATCAGACGCTGAACCGATGCGATCTCGGCCGCCGACAGTGCATAGTCCTGCGAGTGGAACTTGATGCTCGGGAACACGCGACGGAACGCGCCCGCCAGGTGGCTCTTCTGGCTCTTCTCGACCAGTGTCTCTGCCGCAGCAAAATCCTCATCCGCCAGTGCCTTCGAGAACGGGCCGGAGAACTTCACGGTTGCGGAGCGAGACCGCGCCATGTCGATGAGCTTACGCACGGCGATCGTGAGTGTGAAGATGGACATGAGGACAAGCGTGAAAACGATGCCCTTGGCGAACCAGCCCATGTGACCGTACAGTTCCGTCAACGTCATTGCACTAGCCTTTCATTATTCGTTACTGGAACAGCTCCCCAAGTGGAGCTTTGCTCGCGATCCCTGCCGGCTCTCGCCGACCGTACTGCCTAATTGACCTTGAAGACGATGTCGATCGCCACCCAGACCGGCACCTTCTTGTCCTGATTCATCGCCGGCGTGAACCGCAGCACCGGTGCGACCTTGAGCGCCGCCGCGTCGAGCGCATCATAGCCGCTCGGCGTGTTGACCAACCACTTCACAGCCCTGCCTGTCTCGTCGATGAAGAACCACACCTTGGTCTTGCCGCCAATACCCGCATCACGCAGCAGCGGCGGATAGACCTTGGCGATCTGACGCTCCACGTCCGGCCCGTTCAGCAGCTTCGGCTGCACTGTCATCGGCGTGAACACCGGCGCTGCAATCAGGTCGTTGGTCACCTTGCCGCCCACTTTGCCACTCGCGAGACCACCCTCGACGCCCTTGGCGCTGAAGTCCTCTTCGCGAATCGTTACGCCAACCTGCGGCGGCGGGATGTCCGGAGGCACGATGTCCGGAACCGCCAGCGTCTGGAAGCCCTTCGCAACCGGCTCCGCAGCATTCGTCGGCGGAGGTACGTCGAGCTCCGGCGGCGGCGGCGGCGGCGGCGGCGGCGGCGGCGCCTCTTCCGGCATCAGCTGGATCAGCGTAGGCGCATCTTCGTCAGGAACGATCGTCGCCGCGCGCGCGGTCGCATACACGAGCCCTACAAGCAGCACCGCGTGGATGCCGATCGACGTCACTGTCGATACAATCCCGCCCGAGCCAGACTTCGGCTTGCTTGCGAGCAGTGTCCCGAACATCGGCGGCGGTGCGCCGACACCGGGTTCCGGTGTCTTCGTTTGCTTTTCCACAGGATCTCCTCCCCTGTTAGAATGACTCCGGGCGGGGCATCAGCGTTGACTCGCCGATCTCCCGTCAGGTGCTACGTGTATCTGTATAGACGACAAAGTTGCCATACCCTGCACAAATCCCGTCTACGCGAACACGTACCCTTTATTCTGCACCTACCGGGCCGTTGTTCCACGGACACGTCCTGCACGGTGACGGCTGACCCGCCCCGCGGGGCGGTCCCCAACTTTTGCACACCTATCCCTACAGAATGGCATGCCCTTTCCCAGTACGCTAGCCCCCCCGCCCTCTGTGACGAACACGTCACGAAGTTCGACCGACCGAACTACGCCGGAACCACCAGTATGCGGGTACGCCCAGAGTAATCAGAACGGTCCCGATCCCGGCATTCACGGGGTTGGACACAATCGAACTCACCACCACGTACAGCGCACCCAGCACGAAGAACGCAGGGACCAACGGGTACCCGGGCGTACGGAACCCCGTTGCTGCAATACCGGCGCCCGTATTCGTTCGATCACGGGAGCGGTACACGAAGAGCGAGGCGGCCGCGAGGCCGAAGAAGATCCAGTCGCCGAAGGTCGCATAATCCAGCAGCTGGCCGTAAGAGCCGCTCAGCGTGAGCACCACGGCCCAGACGGCCTGGATGACCAGCGCGAGCGAGGGCGTACGGTACTTCGGATGTAATGCAGCGACGGCGGGGAAGAATACGCCATCCGCTGCCATCGCCTGGTAGACGCGGGGCGTCGTCATGATGACGAGGTTGAGAAATCCGAATGTCGAGAATGTGATGCCGGCGGCGATCACGGTTGCACCGAGGTCACCGACTGTGGCGCGCATGACGTCGGCAGCCGGCGCTGTGCTTGCCGCGAGTCCAGACACGCCGAGGTGTCGCAGATACACGATGTTCGCGAGTACATACACCACGAACACGCCGATCACGCCGAGGATGAGTGATCGCGGGAGCGTGCGTTCGGGATCCTTCATCTCTTCCGCTACAAAGTTCGTCTGCTGCCATCCGCCATACGAGAACAGCACTGGAATGAGTGCGATGCCGATGGCGACTCCGATGGACTTTGTCTGCGGCATTGCCTGCGCGTTTGCGGCAGTGACGTCGGGTGCGAATACAAGGCCGATGCCGATCAGCATGACGAGCGCAGCGAGCTTTAGCAGCGTGAACACGTTCTGCGTGGATGCGCCCGGGCGCACGCCGACATAGTTGACGAGCGTCAGTACAACGATGGCTGCGATTGCGAGTGGCGTATTGATCGACGACGGTGCACCGACCAGTGCGGTCGCGTACAGCGCGAAGCTCAGCGCAACTGCCGCGATCGCACCCGTTGCGATCATGAGCAGCAGTGTCCAGCCGTAGAGAAATGCCGGGAGTGCGCCGAAGGTCTCTCGGATGTAGACGTATCCACCTCCGGCGCGGGGTGCCCTCGCACCGAGTTCGGCGAAGCAGAATGCGCCTGCGAGGGCGATGAGCCCGCCGAGCGCCCACACACCGATGGTCATACCGGCGGTGCCGGCACGCTGCGCGACAATGGCTGGATTGAGGAAAATGCCGGCGCCGATGATGCCGCCCATGACGAGCATCGTGCCGTCGAAGGTGCCGAGCCTGCGGGCGTAGCCTGATTCAGTCGGGGTCGTCATCGACCCAATGTATCTACTTCAGTCGCATCGAGTATACGTCAGTGAATTTGTTTGCTGTGAGGACCATGCACTTCTCTCTCGCGACGGGGTCCGGTGCACTGCATTTCGGCGTTTGATCACCGGGCGCCGCGATCACGAAAAGATCGACGCGTCCATCGCGGTAGAACATGACCCGCATGTAGCCTGATGCTGCGTGACGGAACCGCATGCCCTTGATGAACCCGACATTGTCTTCCTTGCTGCCGGCCCCACTCACCAGGTGATATTTCGGCTCGGGGCCGCCGCGTCCGTCGATCACCTGCAAGTTGTGATCATGACCACCCGCGAAGATCAGCGGCGGATTCTCCGCGAACGCCGCGAGGAGTGCCTCCGTCAAGCTGCGATACGGCAGCGAGCTCAGGTCCTGCAGGATCGCCCCCGAACGGTTGAGCAGATACCGAAGTCCCACACCCCGCCAGAACGACATCAGGCCGCCATGTGAGCTGGCGGACCGGAACGGGTGATGCGCGGCAACCAGGACATCCCGACTGCCTGCATTGTCTACCGCACGCTTGGTCTCGCGGAACACGGTCTGCTTCGACGTATCCTTGCCTGCAATCAGCCACCACGCAGTGTCCATCAGCAGAATGCGCAGCCGCGAGCCGATGTCGAGGATGTGCGGCCCGGGCGTTCCGGCCACGGGCAGCAGCCACACGGGCGACCCCTCCGCATTGCGACGCTTCAGCATGGCGTCCTGGTTGCGCAGTCGGACGATGCCCTCCAACCCCGTCGTCTGGCCCCAGTCATGGTTGCCGGGAATGAAGATGCCCCGTACACCCTTCGCCTTCGCCTGCACACCGTTCACGACGTCGATCTGGGCCTGCAACTTGGCCGAGTCCTCCGGGAAACCGGGGTCGGTCGCGTCGCGCACACCTACTGGATAGACGTTGTCCCCGAGAAACAGGACGACAATGGCGGAGTCGCGCGGCATCAGGCTCGACCACCGCTCCACGTCCGCCTGCATCACGCGCAGGACGGGATCGGTGTCGGCGTGCGCCTCGCCGGCGTCGCCCATGAGGAACAGCACGGTCTCGAGTTCGGCCGGACGGGGCTCGGGAATCCGCGATTCGGGAAGCGATGGCAGTGTACCGGTACACCCGGCCGTCACGGACATCGCCGACACTGCCATTGCAAGACAGAATGCAGAATGAAAACGCATCAGAACCGAATCGTGAAGGAGACAGGAATGCGGACAGCGTTCGCGGCGGCATCGGGTGTGCCATCCTCGTCATTGTTCTTCATGGGCAGAAACAGGCCGAGCGAGCTGCCGATGGCCATGCCGATGCCGGCGCCGATTGCACCGCCGGCCCACTTCGCCTCGGGCCCGTCCCACATCAGCTTGCCGGCGACTGCGCCGATGCCCGTGCCCGCGAGCGTGCCCACGCTGCCGTAGACCACCGTACGCAGCAGACGGTCGGGTGCCGTCGCGCCGACCACGACGCCCGTGACGCCGCCGATCAGCACGGGTGCCGAGCGCCAGCCGAGTACGTCATCGATCGAATCGACGAACTTGCCCGCACGGGATTCCGCGACGATGACGCTGATGGCGATGTATCCGCCTGACCCTGCGCCGGCGACGCCGCCCAGGAGCGCCGCGGGGATGTTCTTCTTGCCAGCCTGCGCGGACAGTGGTGACGCGGCGAAAATGCCAGTCAGGACAATGACCGCCAGTGCGGTGTGGACACGTCGCATAGGTGCTCCGTTCAAGGACTTTTTCGCTCGCGGGTGCAACTTTCATGCTTTCTCCGGCCGTGGCACCCAATCTGCCCATGACCGCGGACCCTTCTTCAGCGAGTACGACGTGATCACACTAGCCATCGCCGCCGTCGCTTTGATGCAGCAGGCGCCTCCCCGCGTGCAGCCGGCGCCTGTGCAGGATTCAGTATACGCAACATCGCGCGTCCGCGCGGTAGTGGAGCGGTCGGCCGCCCGGAACGCTGCCCCACCGCCGTCATTGCGGTCGTACAGGGCGAGGATAGAGACGGAGCTGTCGTTTGTGCAGTCGCAGTCGGATGGCCGCGAAACGCCGCTCCAGCTCGAACAGCTGGCGAGTGACGTATTCTGGCGGGCGGACGGCGCGATGCGCCAGGAAATCGTCGGCTACCGTGCGCAGACCCTGGGCGCCTCCTTCTCCGGCCTGAGCTTCTTCGAAGTCCCGTTCATGATTCCGACGCTGTTCGCGGACCGCCTGGACCTGGTCCGCACGACCGGCCCGGTCCGCTCGGAGTCCGGCCAGCTGCTGCGGCGCCGCACCCTTCACCCGTTCGCAGCCGGCCGTGAAGCCATCTATTCATTCAGCGGTGGCGACACCGTTGACGTCATCCGACTTCCCGGCCGCACCATCTCCATCCTCCGCGTCCATGTGACACCGCGGAACGAGCCGTCCCGGCCGACCCTGCTTTTCGAGGGGGACATCGACGTTGATAGCGACCGTTTTCACATCGTCCGCATGCAGGGTCGCCTGATTGCGACCGGTCGGAGTACTTCGTTCCTCAACAATTTCCTGCAGGGCGTGCTGTACGTGAAGCTAGAGAACGCAGAGTACGACGAGGAATACTGGCTGCCGCGTGAGCAGCGCTTCGAAGTACAGGCGGTGTCGCGCATCGGCGAGGGCCGTACGGCATTCCGCGGCGTGACCCGCGTCATCGACCTGATCGCGAACGACCCTGCGGCAGCGACCCGCGTCGCACCCCTCGACTCGTTTCCGTACGGCCAGCTCGTCATTGGCAGCATGAGCAGCATCTCGCGCTTTAATGACTGGGTCACGCCGATCGGCGAACTGTCGGAAACCGCAGACACGCACGACTTCGATGTCTATGCGCCCGCGTCCCTCCAGCCTCGCCAGCAGGCACGCCTCACGTTCGGCGCACGCTACCTGTCGCAACTGGTGCGCGTGAATCCCGTAGAGGGTGTCTATACCGGTGCTGGTCTCGTCTATCGTCTCGCGGATAGTGCGCGCATCCGCGCACACGCCGGCTACGCATGGTCCGAAAAGACCGCTCGCGGCGGCGCCGAGTTCGCGCTCCGGAACAGCGGATGGGAATATCGCGCGACGGCCGAACGTCAGCTCGCGCATACGGGTGATTTCCAGAGCGCACTGCAGGCGGACCCGGGCATCGCACCGCTCGTTGCAGGCGACAATTACGATTTCGTGGATCGTCGCATTGCCAGCGTCATCGCGAGACGGCCGTCGAACACGGGGTTCACGATGCGCGCAGAGGCAGGCCGCGCATCCGATCGCAATGTGCTTCGCAACATCAGCAGTGCGGGTGATTCTCTTTCGCTCATCGGTCGCGCGGATGAAGGCAGCTACTGGATCGGTCGCGCTGAACTCCAGCGCAATCCGTCAGCGGGTGCGTTCTCACTCCAGCCTGGACTCGGGTGGGTCCTTCGCTACGAGGGGGCGGCCGGCGATCTCGACTGGCAGCGCTTTGAAGCAGGCGCATCGCTGCGTCGCACGGCCGGCGCATTCACATTCGCGGCTCGGCTCGACGGCGGCATCCTGATGTCCGACGCGGCACCCGCTCAATCCCTCTTCGACTTCCGGAACTCGGGCACTCTGCCGGGCTACGACGATGAAGATGTATTCGCCGGTGATCGCGCTGGTATCGCACGCACCATGGTCATGTACACACTGCCGTTCCTGCGCTCGCCGCTGCGACTCGGCAGCCTGTTCCTGCCCGCTCTCGCGCCCTCGCCATCCATCGGCATCCACGCGGGATGGACGGACGCAGATGCGGATACGCAGCTCACACTCGACAGGCTCGGTTGGAGGACCACGGACGGGACGCGCGCGAGTGTCGATGTGCGCATGCGGTTCTTCGGCGGGAGCGTAAGCATCGGCGCCGCCCGCCCTCTCGAGACGGGCGGCACCTGGAAGCTCGTCGGAGGCTGGACCTCCGAGTTCTAACGGCGACCGCGCGGCGGCGGCCGGGTCATCCGGCCGCGGCTAGTTGCCGCCGCCGTTGCGCGGCTTCGCCGTGCGACCCGTGCTCGTGCTCGTGCTGCCGCTGCCACTGCTGCCACCGGTGTCGCCGCTCTTTACCGAGCCGGTCCCGCCGGTAGACGTCGGGCGAGTTGTCGGCTCCGCACGGGGACGCGCAGTCCCCGTAGTGCCATTGCCATCCGAATCGCCGCGGCGTGTGTAGCCCTTCCCCTTCACTGCGACACCCTTTACCTCGTCCGCGCGCTCGCTCGGCTGTGCTACCACGACCGGGCCGGCGCCGTAGCCCCAGCCGTACGAGTCGTAGCCATACGGCGAGTAAAACGAGTTGTAACCGCAACGCGAGTAGCGGTAGCCGTAGGGATCGTACCGGTACCCGTCATACGCGGCAGGATACGCGGAGAGCCTGCTGAAACAGGCATTGCGAGAACGGTCGTCAATCCCGCGCACACGTTCATCCGCGTCCCAACCTGTCGCTCCCGCATACACACGTGGTGATTCTTCCGCTACCTCGAAGTGTTCGGGATACGTGAGCGCGATCATCACATCGACTGTCGACGGCTGCACACCTGCGTTCGTCATCGCACGCAGACGCTCTGCATTCAGTTCGAAGCCCGCACGCCGCGCGACCAGCAGTCCTTCCACGGCGGCGCTGCCCACGACACGCGTGGCCTCCACGACATCTTCCACGTCCAGCTGCGACGATGCGCGCAGCCTCGCCGTCTCGCGCGCGATCGGTTCGCTGACCAGTCGGCTCTTGACCACAGACGGGATGTCCGACTCGCGCAGGGCCACGTAGCGCACTGTACGCGCCGCACGCTCACCCGCGACCTCCACGGTCTGCACGTCCACGTACGATGCGGTCGATACCAGGGCGAGCACACCGCTCGACGTGCGGTTGATGTCACTGCCGCAGTTCAGTTCCGACTTCATGAAGACGCGACGTCCATCCTGCGACCATGTCGCCGACTCGAACCCACTGCAGCCACCCTCGTTCACCGCGCGACGTGAACCATCCGCCACCACCACCTGCTCTGACACGATGCGACCATTGGCGATGGTCGCAATCGACACGCCGGCGTCAACGCCAGGCAGCACGCAGATCACGTGCGCCGGCGGCGCCACACCGTCCATCGACTCGGGACGCCAGCAGCCCAGCCATGCACTCCAGCGTGCGTCCGCCGTCGCATGCATGACAACGCCGGCAACAGGACCCGGCGCCGACGCGAAGGCCGATGACGGCGACAGTGACACCGCCGTCGCACACACCATCACGACACCGAACGCACCGTACATTCTGCGCATGTTCATGGTTCGCTTCTCCTCAAAACCGTACTGCGAGTCCTGCGCTGGCCTGAAAGCCGCTCAGGTCGATGTTGTCGAACCCTTCGTAATCGCGACGCATGTCCGCCGTCGCGAAGGTGTAGCGCGCGCCGGCCGAAAGGCCGACACGATGATTCAGCCAGTATGATGCCCCGCCCTCGCCATACGCCATGACGGTGTTGCCCGTGGACTCCAGCCGGTCATTGAAAATCGACAAATCCTGGTAGTTCACGAAGTCGCCCTGCTGCTCGAGCCGGTAGTGCATGAGACCTGCCCCTGCACCGACGTACGGCGTGAAGGGCCGCGGGATCCACGCGTACTGCCCGATCGCCTCGCCGCGCGACAATGGATAGAACCGGGCCCCGGCCGAGACCGGCAGCTTCGACAGACGCGTCGTCTGCACGATCGGCTGGTCGTCCTGGTCCACATATTCGCGCGATTCCGATAGCGCGGAGCTCTTTGCGTAGCCCGTGCCGATCACAACGTCCATCCGACCGGACGCGCGGAACGACGCATCCGCCGCGAACGTGGTCGCCGCGAAATCCTTGCGCTCCAGCGTGAGGTTGCTCGTGAGATCATCGAAAATGCCGCCCCCGACCGCAGGTCCCGTCCGGCCGACGCGGACCTCGAGCGAGACTACGGGCGCCTTGAAGAAAAAGCCGTCCTGCGCGAATGCAGACGTGGGCAGCACGGAAATCAGGGCGGCGGCAGCAAAGACCACGGGGAGTGCGGATCGCATCGGGGACCTCCAGGGACCCGACCGGCTGGCGCTGCGCGGGCGCGCGGCGGAATGACCGGTCGACTGTAATGATACGACGCGCTCAGGCGCCGTGTTCCATCGGCCGCTATCCGCCGTCGGCCGCACGCTTCCGTGCCGCCGATAGATAGCCGGGCTCGAGGTCGAGCAGATTGGCGATCTTCCGGAGCATGTAAGCCTCGTGGTGCGCGATCTGACCATCGGACAGGACCAGGCTCCACATGATCTCCGCCAGCAGCGTCTTCTGGCCGAGGTCGTAGCTCTTCCGGATCAGGGACGTGAACTGGTACAGATCGATGGCGTTCGACCGCTCCTCCTCGGCCAGCTTCATCAGCTCCAACGCCGTGGCGTTGTCCAGCCCGAAATGACGCTGCAGTACCGCCTCGATGTGGCCGCGCTCGCCGTCACTGAACTGGTCATCCGCGTGCGCCAGCTCGAGCAGGAGTGCGCACGCAGCCACGTGCAGGCGCTTCCGCTCCGCGTCGTCTCCCTCACGGCCCCGTCCATTGCCATTCGTCGGGCCGGCCGGCGGATCCACCGCCATGTTCTTCTGAAAAAACGACTTGATGTCTTCCCGCATGGTTCCTGCCTTCATACGCAGCACTACTACAGGCCGTAACATGGGACGCGCGGGGTGGGACGGCAAACGGCAGGCAATGCGACGGCGGGCGGGCGGCCTCTGCTGCCACCCGCACGCCGTCGTATTCTTTCCCGCTATTTCGCGGTGCCGCCCGATACGCGACGGCCATAGCTGCCCGCAGGCATCGTGCTGCTCGCGCCCTCGACCTGGTTGATGATCGCGAGCTCGGCCATCGGGATGGTCGACGGGTACCGCTGATTGAATGCGGTGAGCGTCATGGCACGATCAAGTCGGATCGTTTTGATGCGGTTCGGCTGCGCATTGAGCGCAGACTGGTCCGTCAGACGGTTGAAGCTTGCAACGACATTCGCGAACAGCCGCTGATACGACCCGAACTGCTGCGCCGCCGAGTACCCGAGGATCTGGTACGTCGACCCGCCGTGCGCCACGAATCCGACCAGTCCACGGATCGCACCCTGCTCCGACACTGCCTCGAACGTCACCACCGCGGCCGGAAGGCCGTTCACGTTCTGCTGCGCCGATTGCATGACCGTGATGCCCTGCTGGGACGCGAACTGCTGCGCGGCCTGCGTCGGGCTCCCCGCCGCGATCGTCATCTGCAGAATCGCATCCTGTTGCGGACTGCCCGAGAACACCGCCCGCGTCGTGTTCTGCGTCTTCCACCCCTGCGGGAACTGGAGCTGGAACTTCGAGTCCGGATGCAGGAAGAGCGAGTTGCGAAAAAATCCTTCGCGCGGATTCTCGCCATAGACCAGACCTTCGATGCGCGCTGCGTATTCCGCTTCGCCTGCATTCAATGCCCCCGTCGTCGCAGGCAGTGCCGCAGCACGCGCGCGCGCTGCTTCGATCCGTTCTGCCGTACCGGGATGTGTTGACTCCCACGTCGGCAGCGGGCTCTGGCCGGCAGCCTCCTGCGTTCGGCCAAGCGCCTGGAAGACGTCTTCCATCTGGCGCACGTCATAGCGATTCGCAAGCGCATACTTGAAACCGAGGTCGTCCGCCTGGCGTTCGTCATCACGCCCATACTTCAGAAACAGCAACTGCATGCCGACGCCCGCGGCACCACCGAACTTCTGGAGTGCGGGCACCAGGATCGAGCCGAGACCGAGACCGAGCTGCGCGAGCTGTGCCCGCGACATCTGCGTGACCGAGTGCTTCGCCGTCACATGCCCCGCCTCATGCCCGAGCACCGTCGCAAGCTCCGCTTCATTGTGCATCAGCGGCAGCAGGCCGCGCGTCACGTAGATGAACCCGCCCGGCAGTGCGAATGCATTCGGCTGCGGATCGTTCACAACGCGGAACTTCCACGGCAGCTCCGGCCGCTCCGATACCGCCGCAATGGAACCACCCACTCGCTGCACATACTGCTGCAACGCATTGTTCTCTACGAGACCCAGCGACTGCTCGACCTCCGCCGAACCCTGCTGCCCCATCTGGATCTCCTGTGACTGTGAGATCAGCGAGATCTGCCGCTGCCCCGTCACCGGATTCGTCGCACAGCCCGCGATACCCGCTACACTCACGACCGCGATCGCTGCCGCCGCCATCCTCTTCATATATCCGCGCATCCGCGCCTCCCCAGTCCCGGTTTGTACTCAACCCCGCCACACCGATAGCGAGAACCATACCGACCGGCGCAGAAAGGGGCAGCCACCACAGCGGTGACTGCCCCTCCAGGTACTTACAGCCGACTTCGCTTACTGCTCGAACTCAGAGTCGCTCGACGCGGGGATCACGAAGCTGCTGGACCGCTCAACCTTGATCTTCTGCGTCATGGTCTTGCCGTCCAGCAACAGCTGCACTGTGTACTCGCCCGGCTCGACGAACGTCGCGCCCGCGCCGCCACCACCACCGAACCCGCCACGCCCGCCGCCCGCGAACGAGCGCACGCCGGCGTTGCGGTACACCGTAATCAGCGTCTGCAGCTCCTCGCCACCCTGACCGCCCTGACCGCCCTGACCACCTTGGGCGCCACCTGCACGGCCCTGGCCCTCGCCTGGACGGTCCACGAACACGCGGCGGCTCCCGACGTTGCCGCCACCGCCGCCGCCGCCCGCGCGACCGAAATTCTGACCTGCGCCCTGGCCGCGCAGCTGCGCGACTGCGCGATTGACCAGGGCGGTGTCCGTCCCGGCCTTGATCAGCGAGTCCGATACCGCCGCGATCCGTCGCTCCGAGTGCAGGCTGTCCCGACGCTCGGACGGTGTCTGCGGCGCGCGCGCCGCCGGCACCACGCGCGGACGCAGGTTCCACGTCACGCGCTGCACACCGGCCCCTGCCGGTGCCGTCATGGCCTGAACGGTGTCACCCTTCGAATCGAGGATCACAACCCGTCCGCCCGGTGTCTGGCGGGGATTGTAGAACACGATGTCTGCACCGAACGCGGGAACCGGTGCCGAGAAATACTGGTGCCCCGTGTCCTGCCCTTCGGACTGACGGTCGTTGTACTGCAGCGCGGTTGACGGTGCGAACAGCATGGGCTCCGTGGACGCCATGAGGTTCGTCCGCAGCTGCTGCAGCGGTGCGATGTCGACAATGTTGATTGCGCGGCCGTGCGTCGCTGCAATGAGCTCACGATCGCGCGGATGGATTTTGAGATCGTGCACCGGTACGGTCGGCAGGCCGTTCATGAATTTCTGCCATGTCGCGCCGCGGTCGATGGACGCATACACGCCGACGTCCGTCCCGACGAACAGCAGGTCCGGGTTCACCAGGTCCTGCCGCACTACGTGCAGGAAGTCGACGCCGTCACTGGGCAGGTTGTTCGCGATCGACTTGAAGTTGCGACCGCCATCCGTCGTGACGAACAGGTACGGCTTGTAGTCGCCGTCACGGTGTGCATCGAATGCGACCCAGAACGTATTCGCATCGTGGGACGACGGTTCGATCCGGGCGACATACGTCTTTGACGGGACCATGCCCTTGAACCGCGATGTCAGGTCTGTCCATACACCGCCGTCGTTCGGCGAGACCCAGACATTGCCATCATCCGTGCCCACCAGCAGCATGCCCTTCGCAAGCGGCGACTCCGCGATCGTCGTGATCGTGCTGTACGTCTCCGCCCCCGTCGCGTCCAGTGTGATGCCGCCGGTCGTCTTCGTGCTGATCCGGATCCGCATCGTGTCCTTCGTCGACAGGTCGGGCGAGATCGGTGTCAACACGTCGCCGCGGTTGGTCGACTTGAGCAGACGGTTGCTGCCGAAATACACGACATCGGGATTGTGGGACGACAGGATCAACGGCGAGTTCCAGTTGTACCGCAGGCTGAGATCGACCGAGTCGCGCACCTGGTTCCTGCGGAACGCGTCGATGCGGCGCTTCTGGTCCGACGAGAGCGGCGAGTCCGTGTCGCCCTGCACCACCGCAATCGAATCTTCCCACTGGCGGTAAACGGTGAGGAAATTCGGCCTGCCGAAGCTTCGCGTTTCGCCCGTTGCAATGTTGCGGCGGCTTGCGGCACCACCCTGCGACTCCGAGTAGATCAGGTTCGGGTCGCGCGGATCCATGGCCGTATAGAAGCCGTCGCCACCGCCCGCCGTGAACCAGTGTGCATGCGTGATCGCGCCGCGGGAACGACGGCTCGGTCCACACCATGTGCCGTTGTCCTGGTAGCCGGCGCACACGTTGTATGGCGCGGCCATGTCGAAGCTGACTTCGTACGCCTGGCCCAGCGCGAGCTGGTTCAGGAAGTTGTAGTTGCCGCCGCGGTCATACGTGATGGCCACGCCACCGTCGTTGCCCACCACGATGCGGTTCGGATCATTCGGGTCGATCCACATCGCATGGTGATCGACGTGCAGACCGTTTGTCGCAGTCCGCACCGTCTTGCCACCGTCATCGGAATAATTCACCGGTGTCGAAGACCAGTAGACGCGGTTCGGGTTCTTCGTGTCCGCCCGCACCTGCGAATAGTAGAACGGCCGCACATTGTTCGTATTCATGTGTGACCACGTGCGACCGGCATCCTCCGAACGATACAGGCCCGACTGCACCTTGCCATCTGCATCCTTCGCGGCCTCCACCATCGTGTACATGACGTCCGGATTCGACAGCGCGATCGCAATCCCGATACGACCCTTCATCGTCGTCGGGAAACCGCCGCCCTTCACTTCCGTCCAGGTCGCGCCGGCGTCCGTTGTCTTCCACAGTGCGCTGCCCGGGCCACCGCTGTTCAGGGAGTACGCGTTCCGGTAGCGCTCGTAGCTTCCCGCAAACAGCACATTCGGATTGCGCGGGTCCATCGCGACATCCACGAAGCCGGCCTTGTCGCTGATGAACTTCGACAGCTTCCACGTACGGCCGCCATCCTCTGTCTTGTACAGACCACGTTCCGGATTCGAGTTCCACGGCGCGCCCAGCGCTGCCACGTACACCACGTCCGGATTCGTCGGATGCACCACCACTCGACCGATGGTCTGCGTCTTCTCCAGACCCATCAGCTTCCAGTTCAGACCGCCATCCGTCGACTTGTAGATGCCGCCACCGGGCGAGATCGAATTGCGGCTGTTCGGCTCGCCCGTGCCAGCCCACACCTGCAGCGTGTCGCTCGGAGCGATCGCCATCGAACCCATCGAGACCACGCGCTCATTCTCGAACACCGGACGGAACGTGGTGCCATTGTTCGTCGTCTTGAAAATGCCGCCCGCCGCCGACGCCACGAAGAACGTCCGCGACGGTCCGGGGATCCCGACGACATCACTCACACGACCCGACATGTTCGCCGGTCCGATCAGGCGCCATTCCAGGCTGTTCATCACCGCCGTGCCCAGCGTCGCAACCGCATCGGATGCGGGCCGTTGCGCACCACCCTGCACCGGAGTCGATTGCGCAGTCAGTGCGCTCGAGGCCAGCATTCCGGCCAGTGCCAAAACTGGTCCCATGACTTGGGTTCTCATCAGACTCGCTGTTGTCGGATTCGTAAGGATCGGAACGATGCGGCCATTACGCCGCTACGGCCGAGCGGATATTGTATGTGGTGAACCGCCGCCGCGACAGACGATCCGGACGGCGATTCGAACGGCGATCCGGAAGCGGCGATGGAACTTACCAATCCGCCAGGCGGTTCATAACGTATACTCCACGGACACTGGAACGAGGATCGCATGATCATCAGGAAGCCGGACGACATTCGTTCGTCGGAAATCACGCCGGAAGAGATGTACCTGGACCGCCGCCGGTTCCTGCGCGTCGGCGGGGCTGGTGCGATCGGTGCCATTGTGGCGCCGGGTGCGCTTTCCGCATGCGACCGCGCTGGGGATGGCACCGATGGCGAAGCAGGTGGCCTGGCGGCCGATGATTCGTCCGGATCCGCACAGGGCGACAAGCCTACGCCGTTTGCGGACGTCTCGACCTACAACAACTACTACGAGTTCGGCACGGGCAAGGACGACCCGGCGAAGAACGCGCACACACTGCGTACGAAGCCGTGGTCCGTCGCGATCGAGGGTCTGGTGAAGAAGCCTGCGGTCTACGCGCTAGAGGACTTCGTGAAGCCGCACCGCGTGGAGGACCGGACATACCGCCATCGCTGCGTTGAAGCGTGGTCGATGGTGATTCCGTGGCGAGGCATCATGCTGCGTGACGTGATCGCGCGCGTGCAGCCCGATCCGCGTGCGAAGTATGTCGAGTTCGTGACATTGTACGATCCGTCGACGATGCCGTACCAGAAGACGAACATACTCGACTGGCCGTATACAGAGGGTCTGCGGATGGATGAGGCGATGAACTCACTGACGCTGCTCGCGACGGGTCTCTATGGGCGCGACCTGCCGAATCAGAATGGTGCGCCGCTGCGTCTGGTTGTGCCGTGGAAGTACGGGTTCAAGGGCGCCAAATCGATCGTCAAGATCCGCTTCGTCGAGAAGGAGCCGCGTACTGCGTGGAGCAAGTCGAATCCGGGTGAATACGGGTTCTACTCGAATGTCAATCCGAATGTCGACCATCCCCGGTGGAGTCAGGCGAAGGAACGTCGCATCGGCGAGTTCCGCAAGCGGGACACGTTGATGTTCAACGGCTACAGCGCGCAGGTCGCATCGATGTATGCCGGCATGGATCTTAAGAAGTACTACTGATCTGGGACTGAACGCGTCGTGACTGCCACCAGGATCACAATCCTGAAAGTTGCGGTGTGGGCGCTCTCGCTCACACCGCTTTGCCTGCTCGCGTGGCGTGGTTACACGGGAGGCCTGGGCGCAAACCCCATCGAGTTCATTACCCACCGCACCGGGTTCTGGGCCCTCACGTTCCTGACGCTTTCCCTCGCGATCACACCTCTGCGACGCATTACGAAGCTGAACGACCTGATCAAATTCAGACGACTGCTCGGACTGTTCGCCTTCTTCTATGCGCTGCTTCACTTCTCGACATATCTCGTTCTCGACCAGTTCTTCGACTTCGGCGCGATCATCGAGGACATCGTGAAGCGACCCTACATCACGGTCGGGTTCGCGTCGTTCGTGATTCTGCTCCTGCTCGCCCTTACGTCGACAAAAGGCTCGATTCGCCGTCTCGGTAAGAAGTGGGTCACACTGCACAGCCTCGTCTACATCGCGGCACCGCTCGCGGTACTTCACTTCTTCTGGAAACGCTCAGCGAAGCACAACACGTTCGATCCCCTCGTGTTCGCGGCCATCGTTGCCGTCCTGCTCGCACTGCGTGTGCCCGCATGGCTGGCGAAGCGTCGGAAACGCACGCCGGTTTCATGAACGCGCGGCCTTGAGCACTTCGGAGCAACGCTCATACGTTTCGTAGTCCGCGCACTACAACGGGACTCCGTTGGCGCAGGGCCGTCCCTCCTGTATCTTGCGAAATCATGACGAATGACGAGCGTGACCGGATCGCTATCGATGCGCTCTGCCGCTGCATCGTGCCTGCTGCATACGACGGCACTGCACCGGCGGTCGAGTTGGCGGCCGCCGTGGAAGCGCGCATTGCAACACTGCCTCGCGCGGTGCAGGTCGATTTGCGTCTCGCGCTACGCATAATGGATCATCCGGCCAGCGGACTTGCCACGGCGGGACGGCCGGTTCGGTTCAGCCGCGTCGACACGGCCGCACAGGAACGACGTTTGCGCGCGTGGGGGAACAGCGCGATCCCCACACTGCGTACGATCTACCAGGCTTGGCGAAGGCTGATCGTTTCGACGTACTACTCCATCCCGGAAGTGCTGCCTGCCATCGGGTACGCGGGTCCGTTGCGCGGCCGGGCGGCAGTCGTTCCCTGGGAGGGGCCACTGCCTGAGGCGACCGGGGACGTCATCGCGTCTGCCGCAGTCCTCACCGCTGCGCACGCCGACCGGTGGCCGTCGCAGACGGCCCCGCCGAACGATACGGTCCTGCGCTGCGACGTCTGTGTCATCGGTTCCGGCGCCGGCGGCGCGGTGATGGCGGCGAGGCTCGCCGAGGCCGGCCGGTCCGTCGTGCTGCTGGAGGAAGGTGGCCACTACGACACCGCGGACTTCACCGACCGAGAGCGCGAGATGACACCGCGCCTCTATGCGGATGCCGGTGCGCGCACGACGAACGACGGGTCCGTCGGCTTATTGCAGGGTCGCTGCATCGGCGGCGGCACTACCGTCAACTGGATGCTGATGCTGCGACCGCAGGCGTGGGTGATGGACGAGTGGGAGACCGGGCATGGCGCGGCCATGCTTGGGCCGCGCTCGCTCGTTCCTGCCCTCGAGCGGGTGGAAGCGGAAGTCGGCGCGGGCTTTCTCCCGGAAGACGCGCACTCCGCGAGCAACCGCATCATCCTCGACGGCGCTGCCGCACTCGGTTGGAAGGCGGAGACCGCCCGCATCAATGCGCGGGGCTGTGTCCGCGCCGGTACGTGCGGGCTGGGCTGTAGTCACGGAGCCAAGCGCAGTGCGGGCGTAGTGTATCTGCCACGCGCGGCCGCTGCAGGCGCCGTGATCATTCCGGATGCGCGCGCGGACCGCGTCGCGATCGCGGCGGACCGCAAGCGAGTGCATGTCACGCGTCTCGACCGCGAGACCGGTCAGAGCGCGGGTACATTCGAAGTCGACGCTGAGAACGTGGTCCTGGCGGCAGGCGCGATCGGCACACCGACCCTGCTGCAGCGCTCCGGCCTGGGCAGCCGTGCCGTTGGCAACTATCTACGACTGCATCCCACAACCGCCCTTTGCGGACGCTACGACCGGGTGATGTATGGCGCAGCGGGTGTGCCGCAGTCATCGCTGCTGAGCGAGTTCATGTATGGCGACGACGGCTACGGCTTCTGGGTCGAATGCCCTCCCCTCCTGCCTGCGCTTGCCGCGGTCGCAGTGGGCGGGTTCGGCAGCGCACACCGCGACGCGATGCTCGCGTTTCCGCAGACCGCCGCACTCATTGTCCTCGTACGGGACGGCAGGTCCGTGGGTCATTCCAGTGGTCGCGTGCGGACCGGCCGCTACGGCCGCACGCATATCGACTACCGCGTCAGTGCACTCGACAGGAAGCAGCTGGCGCTCGGCATCGAGGCCGCTGCGCGCCTGCACCTCGCCGCCGGTGCACGCGAGGTCGCTACACTCCACACACCCGCACGCGTCATCCGCACAGAGCGCGACGTCGCGGCACTCGCCGATGCATCACTCGCACCCAACCGCCTCGCGCTCTTTTCCGCGCACGTCAACGGCACGTGCAGGATGGGGGATCGCGCCGACAGCAGCGGCTGCAACGAGAACGCGGAGGTGCACGGTGCGCGCGGGATCTATGTGGCGGACGGGTCGCTGTTTCCCACAGCGCCCGGCGTCAATCCGCAGGCGGCCATCATGGCGATCGCGTCACTCGTCGCGGAACGCATCGTCTGACTTACAGGACAGCGACAACGCAGCAGAGAATGACGACGGCGGGCGCCACACCGAGCAGGACGACGCCCGCGAACGCGGCTGGCCCGGTCAGCAGGAACGAGCTCGCCGCCGACAGCAGCAACAGGACAAGCCCGCTCACTGCTCCGTGTCTGAGCCACGTGACCGTTCGCCTGTCTCGCGGCCGCGTGGACGCAATGGCGCCCGCGCGCAGGTGCGTCACGATGAGGCCTGCGATCACCGCGAGCAAAACGCCGCCGACAGCAACCACTGCAGGGTTCGGCCCCAGCACGTGAAACACCGCGATCCAAACGAGAACGCCCGTCGTGACCGGCCGCGGTTCCAGCCATCCATGCATCAACAGCCATGCAGAGAGCTTGCGGAA
>JBBSJG010000011.1:0-31209 GCA_038257485.1 Longimicrobiales bacterium
CAACCAGGCCGCCCATGCTGTGAGCGACGATAATTACGTCCTGCCGGCCACCGAACATGGTGTTGATCCTGCTGGCAAGCGCCTGCGCCGCGACGTCGATGTGGTTGTAAGTGGGATATGTGAATCGGTAGTAGTGGAGCATGCCTCCGACATGGGAATTACGCAATGCATCAAAAAGCTCCACCCCACCTTCCGGTCCTTGGAAGACACAAGCCTGCAGGCCTTCTTGCGTCCACTGCCAGCCGTGTATGTAGATGAACGGCTGCGGACCCCGAATCTCATTAGCCACATCCAGCGCCGGATCGCCGCAGCCAATGTGCGCGTCGCGGACGGCGCGGAACGTCACCTGTGCCAGGTGTGCGCCGGCTTGTGCCAATGCGCCTGTCCCTTGCAGGGTAACCCGCGCGGCCAGTCCAACACTGCTCGCTGCAATATCAACCAGTTCGTACGCGAAGCTCTTGCCGTCGGAAGAGAGCATCGCAACCGTAGACCCTGCGTTGCCGATGCCAACCGGGAAGTCCATGGTAAGGTTTCGGCTCCAGGGCTCGTCGGAGGCCGACCGAATCGAGTTGGACCGGACACCGGAAGGGCTCCCGGACGCTAAAATCGTGAATCTGTAGGACATGCCGGAGTCGGTCGGCGCTGCGGGCAGTGCTTCAAGCCGCACGGCGAGCGGAATGGGTCCAGATGCCACCGTGACTGTTCCGCCATCCGGGCTCGCGATCAACCCTCCCGTCGGCGGGATGACCGCTGTGGTGACAATATTCCCGACACAGAACGCGCTGACATCAAGGCGGACGATATTGCTGAGGATAATCAGTGCGTCGCCGGCTGTGACCGCCCCGTCACAGTTCGCGTCCGCATCAGGCTGCGGACTAAGGCCCGGGGGCAGCGGACGGCTCACCACATGGCTGAGAGTGAGAAGCGCGTCGCGCGCATTGACCGAACTGTTTCGATCGACATCGCCGCGACGAAAAACAGTGTCGCTGGTGGCGAGCAACGGGACAACAGTCAGAAGTAGAATGCCTGGGATCAAAAGGCCTCGATGAACCTGGGTGGGGCGGCTCGTCAGGTAAAGTTCCTTCGTCAGCAAACTATATGCGGCGTTTTGCCCCTGCAATGATGAAGGGTGACCCAATGAAATAGAAATGTCCTACTTCGGCAGGCCTTCGGTTGCGGTAGAGCCGGGACGCGCTCTTCTGCCGGTTCGATCGCGACAGCAACTCCGCTGAACCGCTCGGTGATCTGCCTGTTCTCCCGCTTGTCGGGCTGGAGTGGCGATTCTAGGTCCGCGAACGCCCCATCGTCCTTGACTTGAGCGCCGCCGCGGATCACCATTTGGTGCCGGGCCGCGAGCCGCAGCCGTGGAAACGTTCGCGTGAAGGAGCAGGACAGATGCGTAAATGGCTGAGACGCGTGGGAATCGGGGCTGGATCGCCGGCGCAAATGACGGATGACGAGATCCGCGCGATGTGGGCATATCTGCAAACCGTGCCGCCCGCGGCTACAGGCGTTCGCTGAGTCCAGACCGCGATCGGCCGCTTGAGTACCGATGGCAGTGGGACCTACCGGTTACACCCGAAGCGCTGTGGCCGCGGGTCGCGGATACCGACCGTTTCAATCGCGATGCCGACCTCCCGCCCGTCGAAGGTGAGACGGCAGGATTCTGCACGATCCGCAATGGGCGGCGACGGCTCAAGCTGCGCCTCGCCGGCATCCTGCTCGAATGGGATGAAGAACCCTTCCAGTGGGTACGTCCGCACAACTTCAGTGTCATTCGACGGTATGTAGCCGGACCACTGCGCGAGATGCGCGTGAACGTCAGGCTCCAGCCGACCGAGTACGGCACTCGCGTACACTACCACATCGACGCGTTCCCCCTGAACAGGTTGACACGTCCGATGATGCACCTCGTCATCGGCATCATCAATCGCGTGCGGTTCCGCCGACTCTTCGAGTACTATGCACGGCAGGCGGCCAATGACCCGCGTAGCGTGCGATTCGCTTCGTCATTGCCACTGCTGATGCAGAAGCCGGCGCAACTGGTAGGTGGCGGGCGTGAGCGTCTCGACCGTGCCGCGCTCGAACTGAAGGCCGACGTCAATCCGGACATCGTTCAGGGGCTGGTTACACTGATCGAGAATGGCGATGACGCATCGCTCGCGCGCATTCGCCCGTATTCGCTCGCAGACCTGTGGCAGATCCCGCGACGCAGTGTGCTGCGCGGACTGCTGCATGCCACGCGCACGGGCATGCTCTCCCTGCAGTGGGATGTCGTCTGCCCGCTGTGCCGCGGCGCCAAGGCGACGGCGGACACACTGAGCGAGCTGCAGACGCATGTCTACTGCGAATGCTGTCACGCGAGTATCGATGCCGACGAGTTCGAGCGTTCTGTCGAACTCACGTTCAGGCCGTCGCGCGCGATCCGCGTGCTCGACATCCATTCCTACTGCATCGGCGGCCCCATGGTGACGCCGCACATCGTGGTGCAGCAGCTGATGGAGCCCGCAACCAGCCGGATTGTGCCGATCCGCCTGGACCCGGGCGAATACCGCCTGCGCAGTCAGGACCGTACGGGCGGTCAGATCGTCATCGTCTCCAGTGACGAGCCCGGCATGTCACACCTGGAGATCCCGAGCGGCGCATGGCCCGATACCGATGCGTTCATCGGAAAACGTACCAACCTCACAATGACGAACGAGGGCGACGTCGACGAGCTGCTGATCCTCGAGCGGCGGGCATGGGCCGATGACGCGGTCACCGCGTCCGAGGCGTTCCGACTGCAGGACTTTCGCGATCTCTTCGCGCGCGAAACCCTGCGCGCGGGACAGCACCTCGCCGTCGGCAGCGTGGCAGTCCTGTTCACGGATGTGCGCGGATCCACCAAACTCTATCGCGAGATCGGCGATGCAGTCGCATTCGCACGCATCCGCGAACACTTCGACACGCTGCGCGCCGCTGTCATCCGCGAGAATGGCGTGCTCGTCAAGACCATGGGGGATTCCGTCATGGCAGTCTTCGAGACGCCTGCCGCGGGCGTTCGCGCAGTCATGCGCGCGGCAGAACTGCTCGGAGAGGCGCCGGATGGCGTTCAGGCGGTCCAGGTGAAGGCCGGCCTTCACTACGGACCCTGCCTCGCCGTCACACTGAACGACACGCTCGACTACTTCGGGTCGACCGTCAACATTGCAGCCCGACTCGGCGAACTGGCACACGGCGGGGATATCGTGATCTCGGATGCGGCGTTCCGGGACGGTGAACTCGCGGAACTGGCGGCTTCGCTTTCACTCGAATCGACGCAGTTCGACGCGATGCTGAAAGGGATCGAGGATGCGCCGGTGCGTTTGTGGCGGGTGACGAGCGGGGGGTAGCAACGAGCGCGGTCGGTGCTCGCTAGCGCTTCGGGCGGAGTGACGCGTCCTGGCGGAACTTGTCGTAGGTCTTCTTGTTGATCTCGCCTGAAGCGTACTTTTCCTCGAGCACTTCCTGCGCCTGCTTCTCGAATGTCTCCTTCTTCCGGCCCGTCCTCGCCAGTAGCCAGAGCAGGAACATGATCGCGAGATACTCGCTGAACGGACTGTACGGCGCGGGTGTGTCGAGGAATGAATAGATATGGTCCTTCACTTCCGGTGTTGCAGAACCTTCAACGACCTGGAGCATCAACGCCCACATCGTGTCAACGACCGTCGACGAGTGCTGCTGTGACACGCTCGGGCCTGAAACAGAGGTCGTGACCCGACTCGTCCTCAAACCACAGCATCTTGCCATGCCGCATCCTGAAGAGAATGAGCCGCTGCAGGTTCAGCGGGTTCTCCTTCCAGCGCGCGCGAAACGCGACCTCACCATCCTCCGTCGCCAGGCGAACGAGGACAGTCGGAATCAGGACGCGGAGCGGAATTCGTGCGTAGTAGACCATGGTCTTCACTGTAATGACCGGTAACCTTTTCAGCAACAGTCATTTCAGGGTTTTCGGCATTCCCGCCGAATTGGGCGTGGCGCTCATATGCCGCGGGCGCGCCACCGGGCATCGAGGTCGTCATGCCGCGGGGCGATGCGTTCGCGCCACTCCGGCAGTGCATAGATGCCGGTTGACGGCGCGGGTGCGCGGACATCCGGTACATGGCATCCGAGCCATTCGGCGGCCGCGCGTTGTAGCGCCTCGCGCGCATCGAGCATGCGCGTGTGGAAGGCGGTCTCTTCGCGCGCATACGGGCTCATGTTCTGGCCGCTCGGGTGCATCAACGGCAAGACCGCAAACCGCGGGGAGTCGCTCCACGCATCATGCCAGGCCGCGGCGAATGCGGTTGCGAACGGGAGTGCTGCGGCCGGCCACGGCAGCGCGTGGCCGCGCCGGAATCCGAACTTCTCGAGCTGCCGGATCGTGGGCTGCACCGGCTTCGCGATGTCAGGTGTGACGAGTGCTGCCGCCGTCGCACGCAACCCCACCAGCCCCAGTGCGACGATGAGACGTGGACCCGTTGCAACAACGGTGTCCCGCAGCAGCGCAATGCTGTTCGCGTAGCCGCCGACGGGTTTCAGGATCTCCGTCATCGTCGGTTCACCACCGCCCGCGTCGGGCAGCTGATTGAGCGCTGCGACGAGGAAGGTCTGGTTGCGGTTGATGCCGATGCTGCCGATCAGTGCATCGAGGTTCGCGCCGGCGAGGTCGCCACCGAATGGGATGCGTGTGCCATGCGCGCCCTGGTCGCCCTTGCCCTTGCCGCCGGCGTTGCCGGGGGCAGCACCGACAAACAGCGTGTCCACGCGATGCCACGGCCCATTGCGACGGCTCCACACCAGCGGCCGTGCAACGCTGCCATTGGCGGTCGTGCATGGATTCGACAGCCACTCGTCCGCCGCACACGACGCATGCGATGCGTGTGCGCGAGCGAAGATGTGTCGAAACCGTTCTTCTTCGGAGGTCAGAGACTGTTCAGGAGATCGTCGATCGCCTTGGAGACAGCGTCGCGGCCCCGCCCGGTGAGCAGGTTGTCCAGCATCTCGCGCACGTCACCTGCAACATCATCCATGTGGTGACGATCGCGTACACCGCGGACGGCATTGCCGATCGGCAGCAGTGCGAGCTTCGGCTGTGCATCCTCCGCGGGCTCGTCCCAGGACCCACCGATCTGCGGCGGCTGGGGCACACTCGCTCTCCACGGCTCGCTCGGCTCCTCGTCGTCTCCAGGAGGCTTCGCATCGTCGGGATCTACAGGAAGTACCAGGCAGATGCGCGCGTCGATATTGCCTTCCTCGTCTTCCGTCGCAGCCAGGGCAACCGACACCGGCGTCTCCAGCAATCCCTCGATCGCCTCCAGCGCGTCGTCCGATACCACGCCCCTCGCCAGAATGTTGCCGCGGTGGTAATAGCCCAACGCCGTGCTCCCGTCGGGCGCAGGTACCGTGTCCATCGGCCTCGCCTCGAGCTGGACCGGCTCCGGATGTGTGATCACCACCAGCTGTTCCACGCGCTGCTCCAGCATTGAGTTCTTCAGGCGACGCGCACCGGGTGCGCGGACGCGACGTCTAAAACTGTTTCAACCCCACGCAGGTTGCAAGCCGGACGTCAGAACCCGCCGCCGCCGCCGCCGCCGAAGCCGCCCCCGGACGAGCCGCCACTGAAGCCGGACCCGCCGCTGCTGCGCGGTGCACTGGTCATGGCAGCCGTTGCGGACGTCGTCATGCGATCCATATCGGACATGAAGGCATGCGTGTGGAAGACCGAGCCGTGTGGCCCGGAATACCAGCCCGGGGCGGTTGTAATGATACCGGCAAACGCGCTCGCCCAGGCATCCGCCACATTGAACGAAATCGCATAGGGCAGGTACTTCTCGAAGAGCTCGGGCCGATCAATCACTCGCTTCATCCGCTCCCCCTCGACCCGTCCCAGGAACTCTTCGAAGCCGAGCACATCCCGCAGGGCATTCGTGCCGCGAATGGTACGCGCAGGCATGAACCATCCGAATGCGGCAATGATGAGCGCGGAGCCTAGCGCGGCGATCATCACCATGTCTACAGAAACGCCCCATGACGTCTCGAGCCACCCGGCGGTAGACCCGAGCCCGAAACCGACCACCACGCCCGCTGCGACGAACGCAACGCGCGTCACCGAAGGGTGCCTCCGGTAGTGACCGTCACGCGTGAGCGTGGACGACAGCGAGGATTGCATTTCTGCGACGGTCTTGTAGAACGAGTCCTTCAGGCTGGCGACCGTGACGGCGTCCTCGTCCGCGGGGAACAGTCCCTCGAGCATCTGCCGTTCATGCGCCTTCAGCGGTGCCCATTCCACGGACGTTGTGATCCGGTCGAACCGATATTCGGTGGACTTGATCCCGAGGAAGCCACTCGATTCCAGCTGGTGAATGCGCAGGTGCCCGCGCACAGCGAGATCGACGAGCGTCGCTGCAATGTCACGCGTGTCGACGCTGAGGTCGATGAGTGTGCCCGCTTCCGCGGGCGACATCCCGGCGGGTGGATCATAGCGCGGAGCGATCGATCCCAGGGCGGGATCGCGGCCATGCCGTCGCCAGAGAGAGAGCATGAGGAGCAGAACGATCAGAGGAATCGCGAGCACGGCGTTGCTCAGGAATGCCGACAGCGCACGGTCGGCGCTGGACGGCCGATTCACCAGGCCCGGGTCCCATCCGTGCACGACTGTAAGCCCTTCGCGCAGACCCAGTGGTGCAGTTGTCCGCACGGTCGTGATGCCCGTCGTCGTGTCGACTGCGGCGGCGCCGCCCCGCGCGCCGGTCACACCGGTGAATGCGGTGGTGCGACGGCCGCTCGCGCCCGTCGGCAGAAAGATGCGCGTCGTCACCGACTCGAGCGGATACTCCCACGCGTTGCCCGTGACATTCCAGTACAGCTCGTCGTGTTCATCGAAAAAACGCAGTGCCTTGTCGACGGTGTAGCTGAGGATGAGCGTGTGCGTCGCATCTGTTGCACCGGGGATCCACGCCTTGATCTTGAGATACGCACCCTCGCGTTCCGTCTCGGTGCGCAGGTCGTTACCTCGCTCGTCCTTCACGCTCGTCACATCCAGGCGAACCGTATAGTCTTCACCCGAATCCATGCTGTAACGCACCGGGATCGATCGATACAGACCGTTCCAGCTGCCCGTGAACTCCGCAGTGATGCGTTCCGTTACAGCCAGCGTGCCGGATGTCATTACCGTGAGGTCGGCATCGAAGGACGTGATACGCAGTGACCTGTCCTGCGCCGACGCGGGTGCAGGCACGGGCGCCAGCGCGGTGGCAATGACACCACAGACGGCGACGGCAGCGCATACGCGTCGAAGGAATGACACGATCAGAAGCCGACCTTCGGGACCTCTCGCTCCGCACCGTCCGCCTCGAAAAATTCCTGCTGACGGATGCCGAATGCATTTGCGAGCATGTTGCCGGGGAACTGCTGAATCTTCGTGTTCAGGTCGCGCACCACTGCGTTGTAGTACCGGCGGGCATTCTGGATGGCATCCTCGATGCCGACGAGCGCAGTTTGCAGCTGCGCAAAATTCTCCGATGCGCGCAGCTCTGGATAGCTCTCGGCGAGAGCAAACAGTCCGCGCACAGCGCCCGCCAGTTCGTTCTCGGCGTCTCCCTTCGCGGCTGCACCATTGGCGCCGAGTGCGCGCGCGCGCGCATTGATGACAGCCTCGAGCGCGCCCTTCTCGTGCGTCGCATATCCCTTGACGGTCTCGACCAGGTTGGGGATCAGGTCATGCCGCCGCTTCAACTGCACATCGATGTCGGCCCACGCACTCTCCGCCTGCACCTTCAGCTTGATCAGGCCGTTGTACATGACGAAGACAACGGCTGCAAATGCGACGAGAACCAGGATAAGCCACATGGCCTGCTCCGATCTGGAAGGTGTACGAACACGGGGAAGGAGACCCTACAATACGACGGCGCCCGGCATTCCGCCAAGCGCCGTCATTCTCGCCATCGCAATCGATCGAGGTTTTCCGCCTATGTGCTCGGCGGATCGGGCCGCTTCGTGCGCGACACGCCCGTCAGGACGGCGAGTCCGATCAGCACGATCACGCCGACGCCGATCCACAAGGCCGGCAGCCCGAGTAGCACTGCCGCGATCGCCAAACCGATGATGACGATGATGAATCCAATGAGATAGATACTGAAGGACGACATCGCCGCTCCTTGTAATGAGGGTTGCCCCGTACTGCACCGGATGGCAGCCCGGGCAATTGCTGTACCGCCTGCTACTTCCGTGACTTCGTCGGCTTGGCGGCTGACTTCGGCGCCGCTGCCGCTGGGGTGTCTGTATCATTGGCTGCCTTGGCGGTCGAAACGCGCAATGCATCGGCCACGATCCGCTTCTGCTCGTCCTCGTGGACATTGAGATAGCCTTCGGCCGGGCTGGCCCGGACCACGCGACCGGCATAACGGACACCCTTGCCGTCGAGCAGGTCACGCAGGCGATTCTCCATGAACGGCCACGCGCCCATGTTGCGCGGCTCTTCCTGCGTCCAGACGATGTCCTTTGCCCCCGCATACTTCGCGAACACGGCCTGCAGCTCCGCGGTCGGGAAGGGGTAGAGCATTTCGACGCGTACGAGCGCCGTGGTCGTGTCGCCCGCCTGTTCGCGTGCGGCCGCCAGGTCGTAGTGGATCTTGCCCGTCGTCAGCACGACGCGCTGCACGGCCTTCGCATCCTTGATCGATGCGTCATCGATGACCGGCTGGAACCCGCCGGTTGAGAGGTCTGCCACAGGCGATGTCGCGCGTGGATGACGCAACAGGCTCTTCGGCGTCATCACGATGAGCGGACGGCGCGATGGATGCAGTGCCTGCCGACGAAGCAGGTGGAAGTAGTTGGCGGGCGTTGTGCAGTTCGCGACCCGCATGTTGTTCTCCGCACACATCTGCAGGAACCGCTCGAAGCGCGCACTCGAGTGCTCTGGTCCCTGTCCCTCGTAGCCGTGCGGCAGCAGCAGCACGAGCCTCGATTCCTGGCCCCACTTCGCGCGACCCGCCGATATGAACTGGTCTATGATGATCTGCGCACCATTCGCGAAATCGCCGAACTGGCCTTCCCAGATCACCAGACCCTCTGTCGCCGCGACGCTGTAGCCGTATTCGAACCCCATGACGGCGAGTTCCGAAAGCGGACTGTTCCATACTTCGATCGGCGCCTTCGCCTCTTCCAGGTTCGCGAGCGGCACGTACTCGCTGTTGTTCTTCGAGTCGTGCAGCACCAGGTGGCGATGGCTGAACGTTCCTCGCTGCACGTCCTGACCCGTCATCCGGATAAATGCGCCGTCCGTGAGCAGCGACCCGAATGCCAGCGCTTCCGCGTGCGCCCAGTCGATGCTGCCGTTCTCCGGAACAATCTTCGCCCGCTTCTCCATCTGCCTCGCCAGCTTCGGCAGCACATGGAAGTCCGACGGCCACGTATGCGTCTGCCTGTCGATCGATGCAATCAGAGACGACGACACCTTCGTGTCGATCTGCTCCTCGCCGGCACCCTCGATCTCGTCGTGCCCGCCATGATCTTCCAGCGGTTCCTTCGCCTTCGACTGGTCAGCGACAAGATTGTCGTACGCCTGTTGCCAGAGGTTCTCCGTCTCACCCGCCGCAATGACGCCCGCTGCCGTCAGGCTGTCGCCGAACAGCTTGCGCACGGTGTGATGCTCGGTGATGAAGTTGTACATCGTTGGCTGCGTATACGCCGGCTCATCCGCTTCGTTGTGACCGAATCGGCGATACCCGATGAGATCGATGACGACGTCGCCATGGAACTGCGCGCGATACGCCATCGCCAGACGCGCCACCACCAGGCATGCTTCCGGGTCGTCCGCATTCACATGGAAGACCGGCACGTCGTAGCCGCGTGCGACGTCGCTCGAGTAGTCCGTGGAACGACCTTCGCTCGGCGTCGTCGTGAAGCCGACCTGGTTGTTCGAGATGATGTGCAGTGTGCCGCCCGTCGCATAGCCGCGCAGCTGCGCCATGTTCAGTGTCTCCGGCACAACACCCTGGCCGGCGAATGCGGCGTCGCCATGGATGATGATGGGAACCACTGCATCCTCGTCCCGCTTGAGCGCGCGGCCGTCACGGTCCGACTGCTTCGCACGCGTCATCCCTTCGACGACCGGATGCACGAACTCGAGATGGCTCGGGTTCGGCGCCAGGAACACATTCAGCGGCTCGCCCGAACGCGTCGCGTACGAGCCCTCCGCACCGATGTGGTACTTCACATCGCCGGTGCCCGCCATCGCCGGATGATGTCCCTCGAACTTCGACAGCAGGTCGACATATGGCATGCCGACGACGTGCGCGAGGACGTTGAGACGGCCGCGGTGCGCCATGCCGATGGCGATCTCCTGCGCGCCGTCTGCCGCAGCGCGCTCGATTGCGACGTCGAGCATCGGCACCATCACGTCCAGACCTTCGATCGAGAACCGCTTCGCACCAAGATAGCTCTTGTGCAGGAACTGCTCGAACGACTCGACCTCGGTGAGACGCTGAAGCAGGCGCTTCCGCTCATCCACACTGAGTTCCTGACGGTGGACACCCGACTCGATCTGCTCGCGCAGCCATTCGCGCGGTTCCGGATCCTCGAGATGCTCGTACTCATAACCGATCGTACCCGTATACGTCCGCTTCATGAATTCGATCGCGTCCGCAACCGTCTTGCCGGCTGCAGACAGACCGTCCATCACCTCGATCGGGATCTGCTTCAGCGTTTCCGCGGAAACGCCGTGGAATGCAGGATCCAGCGCGGGGTGACCGGCGGGCGTGGAACCCATCGGATCAACCGTTGCCGCACGATGGCCGTGCAGGCGATATGCATCAACCAGTTCGCCCGCCGCGCGTGCAGCACGCAGCTGTTCCAACGCCGGGGCGGGTTGGGAGGAATCCGGTTTCGCTGACGTGGCCGGCTGTTTTGAGGGAGTCGATTGCGACGGCATTTCGGCCGCTGCGCCGTTCGAGGAGGGCGATCCGCCACCCATCAGGCCTGCGGTACCGCGTTCGGTCTCGAACAGTTGACGCCACGCCGCATCCACAGAACCCGGGTTCTGGAGGTACTGATCGAACATGGCCTGCACATAGGCCGCGTTGTACGTATCGAACACGTTGGGAGACACGATTTTCCCCATCGAAATTGCGCGCATGGCCCGCGCGGCGGACGCCGCCCCCGGGCCCCGGATCGGTCCAGCCTTCAATCTACGGGTTTATCACCCGGGTCTCAATGCGAGGCATTCCAGCGCAGTCCGAGACCCAGCGCCCGGCCCGCTGCGCGGACCGCCGATATGTCCATATACGACTGGTCGCCCAGATTGGTACCGCTCGCGAAAACCGTCCATTCCCGCCATGTCCACCCCAGCCGGGCGTCCAGAAGGTGGTACGCCTTCTCGCCCCGGCGTCGCTGGTGCGACCCGATCACGCCCAGTTCGAGGCCATATGGGAGTGGCGCCGCGACCTCGAGAGACCCGGTCTGCGTAAGTGGCCGCAGCGCGTACTTCGAGGTGAGACCTTCGGCCTCCTCGGCCTCGACCGAAAGCAGTGTTCCACGGGCCGTAAAGTCCACGCCATACAGGTCCGCTCGGGTCAACCTGAGCTCAGTGCCGCGGAACGTCGCCTCCTGCAGGTTCACGATCTGCCAGCGCGTTCCCGCGGGCGCGCCGACTGGCTTCACCCAGTCGATGGCATTGGATACGTCACGCATGTATCCCGTCAGGTCGACGGTCCATCGCTCCGCGGGCACCAGGACCACACCGGCCTCGTACGACCAGGCACGCTCCACGCGCAGCGTCGAGTCGCCCAGGTTCGCAGGATCGGAGTAGTACCGGTCCGTCCAGGTCGGAGACCGGAACGCCCGACCCGCCGATGCGCGCACCCGGATGCGTTCGCCCAGCCGCCCGGCGGCGGCCAGGGTCGGCGACATGAAATCGCCGAACGTCGAGCTATGGTCGGCGCGCAGGCCCGCCGTCGCCATCACGGCACGACCGGCGCCCGCGACGGCCTCACCGAACACTGCTGCGCGCGTTTCGTCGTGGTTGCGCAGGTTGGTGCTCACGATCGACGAGCGGAACGTCTCGCCGCCAAACGCAGTCTGTATGCCGCTGACCGGCATGCGCACGGTGACGCCGCCACCCGCATCCGTCGTCTTGTGCGTGTTGTGATAGAACGACGGCGTGTCACGCTTCAGCACGAAATCGTCGTGATGCCGGCGGATGGTCGCGCGAGGCTCGATCCGGACTCTGCCGAATGCGCGGTCGTAGGATGCACCAGCGGTCAGCACGCGCGTTTCTTCGAATGCATTCGGGAAGGGTGCGTAGAATTGGGACGCGCCAAACGCGCGATCCGCTGAGCCTGCATCCACGCGAAGCGTACCGCCGCCCGCAGGTGCGGCGAGGGACGCGCGCACGATTGTCGATTCGTAGTCGGTACCCGCGCGGTGGCCGTCCGAACGCGCGTGCTCAGCCGTGACCGTGAACGGCGCAATCTCCTTGATGGGGACGGCGTACATCCCTGATGCGACGAGTGTGTTGAATGATCCGGTCTCGAAACGAGCCACCGAGCGAGCGCCCGCCGATCGCGTGACGATGTTGACGATGCCACCCATTGCGCTGGTGCCATAGAGAGAAGATCCCGCGCCGCGCAGCACCTCGATGCGCTCGACCTGGTCGAGCGGCACCGCCTGGTCAAGATGGAAGTGACCGGTCTGCGTATCATTGACCGGCACACCATCGATCAGGATCAGCACCTGTTCCGATGTCGACCCACGCAGTGAAAGGTCAGCCTGCGCGGGTGATCGCGCCATCAGGTCAGCCCCGATCGCCCGCGCAATCGCGTCTGCAACGGAGCGCGTCGGGAGGCGGTCGATCATGGCGCGATCGATCACGTCGATCGCGCGGGTCAGTCCCCCGGCGGGCAGTCGAGAGCTGACGGACACCCGGAGTGTGTCCAGTTGCAGAGGCTGCTGCGCGGCCGCGGCCGCTACCGAAGCCGTCAGCGGTGCCAGCGCCCAGAGCAGCGCACGAATCACGCGCGTCGAAGAACGGAGTATTTGCATGCCACAATGTAACGCACGGCGGGTGCATGGCGCAGCTACGCCGGTCCGCGGGCCGGCGCTCGTCTGCCGCCGCGCCCGCGTTGCACGACCCCCGTGAATCGGCTATCCTGCGGGTTATGTCGAAGCCCGAAGACACACCCCTGATGCAGCAATGGCGCGACGCCAAGTCGCGCCATCCGGATGCGCTCATCTTCATGCGGGTCGGTGACTTCTATGAGATGTTCTACGAGGATGCGGAGGAAGGCGCTCGCCTTCTCGGGTTGACCCTCACCGCGCGCAACAATGGCGCTGCCGTCCACGTACCGCTGGCCGGCGTCCCCGCCCGCTCGCGCGACGACTATATCGAGAAGCTCATTCGGCTCGGTCGCCGTGTCGCGATCTGCGAGCAGGTCGAAGATCCCGCGGAAGCGAAGGGACTCGTCCGGCGCGAAGTGACCGAGACTGTCACACCGGGCGCTGTGCTGAGCGACACGCTGCTCACCGAACGTCGCAACAACTTCCTGCTCGCGCTGACTGAAGACAACGGTCGGATCGCGATCGCCGCAGCGGACGTTTCGACCGGCGAGTTGATCGGCGCCATGATCGACGCGGATGCGCTCGAGGCGGAACTCGCGCGCTGGGAGCCCGCCGAGATCCTCCTCCCGACGACCTGGGAAGGCCGCGACATCCCGGGCGCCGCGCGTGCGAGCCGGACGTATCGGCCGGCCTGGCTGTTCGATCGCGAGTTCGGCGCAGACGAGTTGCGGCGCCGCTACGCTGTGCACGGCATCGAGGGGTTCGGCTTCCAGTCCGGTGAGGATGCCCTGGTCGGTGTGCTGGGTGCACTGCTCGGATATCTGGGCGAGGTGCAGCCCGTCGCGCTGCTAGCTCTGCGGCCGCCTCGCTTCGAGCGCGAGCGCGATGCCATGCCGCTCGACGAGATGACCCGCCGCAACCTCGAGCTCGTCGAGCCATTGCGCATCGACAGCAACAGCAGGGCGAATGCTGCAACATTGCTCGCCGCCATTGATGAAACGCTGACACCGATGGGCGCGCGGGCACTGCGTAGATGGATCCTGCGGCCACTGCTTGATATAACCGCGATCCGCGCCCGCCACGACGCCGTCGCAGAACTGCTTACGGAAACAGGAATGCGACGTGATGTCCGCGGCTCGCTGGCCGACGTGCGTGACCTCGAGCGCCTCGCAGGCAAGGTCGCGGCCGGCCGCGTGTCCCCGCGCGAGCTGCGCGCACTCGCGACTTCACTTCAGAACGTTCCCGTCGTCCAGCAACGCCTCGCCCGCGCTGTCTCACCGCTGCTCGCACAGGTACACGGCGACCTTGACCCACTCGACGATCTCGCCGCGCGCATCGATGCCGCAATCGCCGATGTACCACCCGCAACGTTGGCGGAAGGTGGCGCGATCCGCGCCGGCTGGAACACCGAGCTCGACGAATTGCGCGCATTGCGTGATGGCGCGACCGACTACATTGCACGACTCCAGACACGCGAGCGCGAACGCACGGGCATCGCGTCGCTCAAGGTCGGCTTCAACAAGGTGTTCGGCTACTACCTCGAGATCACCCATGCGAACAGCGCGCGCGTGCCGGCTGACTACGAGCGCAAGCAGACACTCGCGAATGCCGAGCGATATGTCACACCCGAACTGAAGGAATGGGAAGAGCGCGCGCTCGACGCTGAAGAACGCACCCTGTCGCTCGAGGTCTCGCTGTTCGCCGCACTGCGTGGCGAGGTGGCTGCGGAGCTCGCGCGCATCCAACGCACTGCGGCAACGATCGCCACCCTGGATGTGCTGCTCGGCTTCGCGCAGCTCGCCGAGAGGCGAGACTACGTACGGCCGGAGATGCACGACGGCTTCCGCATCGAGATCACCGCCGGCCGCCATCCCGTTGTGGAGACGATGATGCCGCGTGAAGCGTTCATTCCGAACGATGTGATACTCGACAGCGACGCGCGGGTCATGATCGTCACGGGGCCGAACATGGGCGGCAAATCGACGCTCCTGCGTCAGATCGGATTGATTCAGCTGCTCGCGCAGATCGGCGCATTCGTCCCGGCGCGCGCTGCGCAGTTGCCAGTGTGCGACCGGATCTTCACGCGCGTTGGCGCATCCGACAACCTCGTGCGCGGGCAGTCCACGTTCATGGTCGAGATGCACGAGACCGCCGCCATCCTTCACAACGCGACCGCGCATTCGCTCATCCTCCTCGATGAGATCGGACGCGGCACTGCAACGTACGACGGCGTCAGCATCGCGTGGGGCGTGACCGAGCATATCCATCAGGACACCGGCGCGAAGACGGTGTTCGCTACGCACTACCACGAACTGACGCAGCTCTCCGATCAGCTCCCCGGTGTCGTCAACTTCCATGTGGCAGTGCGCGAGGTCGCCGACGACATCGTCTTCCTCCACACCCTTCGCCCCGGCGGCGCCAGCCGTTCATACGGCATCGAAGTGGGACGCCTCGCCGGCCTGCCGCCTGCAGTCGTCACCCGCGCACGCGAGATCCTGGCCGACCTCGAGGGCGCTCACACCGGCGGGGGCGAGGGCCTCGGCCGCCACGGCGCACATGCACCCGCGACCGCGGCCCGCGATCAGCTCTCGCTCTTCGCCCCGCCGGACCACCCCGTCATCGTCCGCCTGCGACGCACGGACGTGGATGCGCTCACCCCCATCCAGGCCCTCAACCTCCTCGCCGAGTTGCGGGGTCAGGTCGAGTAGCGGCGCGCGCCCGGCCGCGCACCCGGCGGCGAGCGCCCGGCCGCGCGCCCGGCGGGTAGCGCCCCGGCACCCCGCACGCCGATATTGCCCATATTGTTTATCTTCCGTACTGGATTGACAGGGGTTGCATGAATCGAAGCCGGACGGCGCAGCGTGCCATAGCCGTGCTCGCGGTGCTGGGCGCACTGGCCGCGCTCACTGCCTGCGAGCCGAAGGATCAGACCGTCACACAGCCGGTCGCGATGGCGGAAGCCAATCCGGTCCGCTATCCGCTTTCGATGTGGGACAGCCGGGTCGAAGGCGAGACCGTGCTGCTGTTGCACGTCAACGAGCGAGGCGACGTGGACAGCACGCGGATCGACCGCCCCAGCGGGCATGCCGAATTCGACTCCGCGGCCACGGCGGGAGCGCGCAAGCTGCGTTTCACGCCCGGCCGGCGTGGTGAAAAATACGTCGCGATGTGGACCCGCATGCCGATTCGCTTCGCCCTCGATTCCACGGCCACCGTCGGCGTTCCCGTTTCTCCGGACAGCCTGCAATGAGCGAGATGATCCCGCCGCGTAATGCGCGGCCGTATGACAGTGTGCTCGATACGATCGGCTGGACGCCGCTGATCCGTCTCAACCGTGTCACGGGTGGCGCACGCAGTCCGGTGTATGCCAAGGCAGAGTTCTTCAATCCTGGTGGGTCGGTAAAGGATCGCATCGGTCTCGCCATGATCGAGGATGCAGAACGCAGTGGCACCCTCAAGCCGGGCGGCACCATTGTCGAAGGCACGAGCGGCAACACCGGCGTGGGTCTCGCGATCGCAGCCGCATTGAAGGGCTACAAGTGCATCTTCACGATGCCGGACAAGATGAGCCAGGAGAAGGTGCGTCTGTTGAAGGCATTCGGCGCCGATGTCATCATCACACCCACGGCGGTCGCCGCCGATCATCCCGACAACTACGTGATGACGGCGAAGCGCATCGTAAGTGAAACGCCGGGCGCGATGCTGGCCAACCAGTTCTACAATCCCGTCAATACGGAAACGCACTACCGCGTGACGGGCCCGGAGATCTGGGCGCAGACGGAAGGCCGCATCACGCACTTCGTTGCAGCAGCCGGAACCGGCGGTACGATCAGCGGCGTCGGCCGTTACCTCAAGGAGCGCAACCCCGAAATCCGCATCATCGCAGGCGATCCGCCGGGCTCGATCTTCAAGGGCTACCACGAGACCGGCGTGAAGGGCGAGGGCGCGCCGTACAAGATCGAGGGCATCGGCAATGACAAGCTGCCGTCGACACTCGATTTCAAGGTGATCGACGAGTTCCACACCGTGAGCGACCGGGACGCATTCCACATGGGGCGACGCCTCACGCGCGAGGAAGGCCTCTTCGTCGGCGGGTCGGCCGGTCTCATTGTACACGTCGCGGCGCAGATCGCAGCGAGCGTCGACGATCCGAATGCGTTCATCGTCTGTGTGCTGCCAGACACCGGCGAGCGCTACCTGTCGAAGATGTACAATGAAGAGTGGATGACGGAGAACCGTCTCATCGAGCCTGAGCGCATGACCGCGCGCGACCTCGTTGGACGCAAGGATGCGTCGGCGCCTGCATTCATCAATGTCGAGCGAGGCACCACAGCGCGTGAAGCGCTCGCACTCATCACGGAGTACGACATTTCACACTTGCCCGTATGCGACGGCGACGCGTGCATCGGCTCCGTTTCCGAGTCGAACCTCATGTCCCGGGTGATCGAAGACCCGAACGTGCTCAGTGCGACGGTGGACGGCCTGATGGACGCGCCGTTCCCCGAGATCGATGCACGCGAGTCCATGGCGGCAGTCGGCCGTATGCTGACCCGCCAGAATCCCGCCGTCCTGGTGCGTACGAATGGCGCCCTGGCAGGCATCATCACCCGCTATGACGTGGTCCGCTACCTGGCCGGAAATGGCTGAGTTGTTGCATAGAACGCAGGCACACGCACAGATGCCATTCAAGAGCCAGTCATTGATGAGGACGCCATGAAGATTGCAGTCATGTTCGGCGGCACGAGCGAAGAGCGCGACGTGTCCATTGCCAGCGGTTCACAGGTCGTGCGCGCTCTGCGCTCCAAGGGACATGACGTCGTGCCGATCGATACGGCGGTCGGCGTTCTCGATGCCGCCGCCGAGGAGACATTGCTCGCGGCCGATGTGCGCCTGGCGCCGCCCGGGGCAGAGCAGCTCGATGTGCTGCGCACCGGCGATGCGACGAGCATCCTGCGCGCGCCCGAGATGCAGAATGTCGACGTGATCTTCCTCGCGCTGCATGGCGGCGCCGGTGAAGACGGTACACTCCAGGCACTGCTCGAGCTCACTGGCATTCCGTATACCGGAAGCGGGATGCTCGGCAGTGCAATGGCGATGGACAAGGATATATCGAAGCGACTCATGGAGGTCGCAGGCGTGCGGACCGCCGAATGGCTCATGGCCCCTGTCACTGTCGAGGACGTCGAAGCCCACGTCGGCTGGCCCGCTGTTGTCAAACCGAGCAAGCAGGGATCGACCGTTGGCCTCACCATCGTCAAGAAGCCCGAGGACCTGGAGGCCGCCGTCGCAGAAGCATACCGCTTCGACGACGAGGTCATGATCGAGCGCTTCATCCCCGGCCGCGAACTGACAGTGCCCGTGCTCGGCGACGATGTGCTGCCCGTCGGTGAGATCTTCACCAAGAACGAGATCTTCGACTACGAGGCGAAGTACCAGGCAGGCGGCGCGGAAGAAGTATTTCCGGCAGACCTGACGGGGCCGCAGACCGTCGAGGTCCAGATGCTCGCGCTCAAGGCGCACCGCGCCCTCAAACTGCGCGGCTTCAGCCGCATCGACTTTCGGTTGGACCCGGACGGCGAGTTCTGGTGTCTCGAAGCCAACACATTGCCCGGCCTGACCGCAGCCAGCCTGTTCCCGAAGGGCGCTGCCGCGGCCGGTCTCCCGTTTCCTGACCTCTGCGAGCAGCTCTGCCGCCTCGCCATCGAGGAACACGCACCACCGCAGCGGGTTTGATCAGCTAATGGCCTATCGCAATACGATGTCGTTCGGAATCGGTGGCGGCCTCACCCCGTGGGTGCAGCGCCTCATCATCGCCAATGTGGCTGTATTCCTGCTGCAGAACACCGTGCCGGGGTTCGACCGCTGGATCACGTTCGTGCCCGACAATGTCATGCGTACGCCGTGGACCGTGTTCACGTACATGTTCGCGCACGGCAACTTCATGCACCTGCTCTTCAACATGATCGGCCTGTTCTTCTTCGGGCCCCCGCTCGAGGCTCGCTGGGGATCCGCCGAATTCGTCAAGTACTACATCATCTGCGGGCTCGGCGGCGCCGCACTGTCATTCCTGTTCGTGCATTCGCCCATCATCGGCGCATCCGCCGCGATTTATGGGATCATGCTCGCATTCGCCATGAACTGGCCCGATGCACCCATCTACATCTGGGGCATCTTCCCGGTCCCGGCGAAATACCTGGTCGGCGTTTTCTTCCTGATGTCCCTGTACAGCGGAATCATGGGCCGCGCCGACGGTGTTGCCCATCTCGCCCACGTCGGTGGCGTTGTCGCCGGCTTCATCTACCTCAAACTCGATCACCGCGGCGGCGGCCTCTTCATGCGCGCCCGGCGGATGGTGACCCGCAGTCGCATGAATGTGTCCCCGGGTGGCGGCGGCGTTGGCGGTGACAGCGGCGGCAGCGTTGCGGCCGAGCCGCCGGGTGCGGTCGGTCACATGCGCCCGACGGTTACACGCGCGTCCGGAAGCGGTCCGGGGATGGGTCGCGAGGAACAGTTGTTGACAGAACTCGACGAAGTGTTGGACAAGATCAGTACACACGGAATGAACAGTCTGACCAATGCCGAGCGGAAGTTGCTTGATGAGGCGAGCCGGCGGCATCGCCAGAACTGACAAGCGGAAATAAAACGTGTCGGAAGGGATTGACGGGTCGGCGGCCACCATCTAATCTGGCAATCCGCCCGTTTTTCCACACAGCCTTCGGAGGTATGCCATTATGCCGACCGTCAGGGAATACCCCTCCACCCATATACGCAATGTCGTCGTGCTCGGTCACGGCGGATCAGGGAAGACGACGCTCATCGACGCGTTGTGCTTTTCCACGGGAACAACCCGTCGTCATGGCAATGTAAAGGATGGAACTGCGCATACGATGTATGCGGAGGAAGAGATCGCACACGGCATATCGATCCAGACATCGATCGGATTTGCCGACTGGGATGGCATCAAGGTCAATCTGCTCGACACCCCGGGATACCTTGACTTCACAGGGGAGAGTATCGCGGCCACGAGAGTTGCCGATGGCGCCGTGGTTGTACTCGGCGCCACGACGGGAGTCGAAGTCGGGACAGAAAAAGTCTGGGAATACTGCGAGGCGCGCGGAATTCCCAGACTTTTTTTCATTTCGATGCTCGACAAGGACAATGCGGATTTCGACAAGAACTGCGAAGAAGTAAAGCGTCACATGACGCCGAACGCGTTGCCGGCCGAGCTGCCGATTGGCGAGGGCGCAAACTTCCGCGGTATCGTAAATCTCTTCACCGGCAAGGCCCACATGTTCAAGGCCGGCACCAGCACCGGTGAGTATGAGGAAACTGATGTGCCGGCCGACATTGCCGATCGCGCGACGACGTTGCGCACCGAACTGTTCGAGGCGATCGCGACCACGAATGATGCCTTGCTGGAGCGGTATCTCGAAGGTGGCGAGATCACGGCGGGCGAGGCACTGAGCGCGTTGAAGGTCGCCATGCTCGGCGGCCAGCTCTTCCCGATTTTCTGCGGTGCGGCCGAGAAGACGTGGGGTGTACGTGCGTTGCTCGAAGCGCTCGTCGAGATCGTGCCTGCACCTGCGGAAGCACCGCATGAGCTGGCGCAGCGCCCGGGCCTGGACCAGGTCGTCGAGCTCAAGGGCGACGACAACGGACCACTCGCGGCCCTCGTGTTCAAGACCGCGACAGAACCGCACGTGGGAGAGCTCAGCTTCTTCCGCATCTTCAGCGGCAGCATTGCGAACGGGCAGGAAGTCTGGAATCCAGCGCACGAGTCGAGCGAGAAGATCGCACACCTCTCGATACCGCAGGGGAAGGAACGACTCGAAGTGACGAAGTTGCATGCTGGTGACATCGGCGTCGTTGCGAAGCTGCGCAACACGCACACAAACGAAACTCTCACTGCGCAGGATCGCCCTGTCGTCCTGCAGAGCATCAATTTCCCCGAAGCAGATATGCATCTCGCCGTGCGCGCGGCGAGCCGTTCCGATGAGGACAAGATCGGGAACGCACTGCACAAACTCCACGAAGAGGATCCCACATTCAGTTCGTACTACGATGCAGAGTTGCATCAGACGATCATCAAGGGTCTCGGCGAGTTGCACCTCGAGGTGCAGATGGAACGACTGCGTCGGAAGTATCACGTCGAAGTCGTTACGGAAGAACCACGCATCCCCTATCGCGAGACGATCCGCAAAGCGGCCGAGGCGCAGGGGAAGTACAAGAAACAGACGGGCGGTCATGGCCAGTTCGGCGATTGCCACGTCCGTATCAAACCGCTCCCCCGCGGGGCCGGGTATGTCTTCACGGATGGCATCACCGGCGGCGTCATTCCCGGCAAATTCATCCCCTCCGTCGATAAGGGGATCCAGGAATCGCTGAAGAAGGGAATCATCGCCGGTTATCCCGTCGTCGACATCGAAGCGGAGTGCTTCTTCGGATCGTATCACTCGGTCGACTCGAGCGACGTCGCATTTCAGATTGCAGGATCAATGGCGTTCCAGAAAGCGTCGGAACAGGCGCAGCCCGTTCTGCTCGAACCGATCCTCGAAATCGAAGTCATCACGCCCGAGGCCTACATGGGTGATGTCATGGGAGACCTCAATCATCGCCGCGGCCGCATCCTCGGCATGGAACAGGACGGCCAGAAGACACACATCAAGGCGCTCGTGCCGCAGGCCGAGTTGTACAAGTATGCGACGGCATTGCGGTCACTCACGCAGGGTCGCGCAGTGCACAGACGGAAGCTGCACGGCTACGAGGAAGTGCCCGCGACGGCGACGCAGAAAGTCATCGACCAGGCGAAGAAAGTCCGCGAGACAGTCAGCGCATAGCCGCCGGTGCATGGCCGGCCGCGCAACTGGGAAGGTCCCATGTATAGACGGCCCGGCGTTTCCGCCGGGCCGTCTTTGCGTATCCGGATTGAGGTGCCCCCATTCCGGTGGCGGCGATCCTATGCCATTGCATCCCGCGGCGAGTTGGCGGGCTCGATCGTCGGCGCAACAGGCGTACGCATGGTTTCCGTACCGGCCGGCTTCTTCCTGCCGGACGAGTCGCCGCCCCACGGCTTGGATCCGCGTGAGTCGTTCAGTCCCGGGCACGACACGCCCAGCGGATTGCCCGGCCCACTCCTGCCGCTTCGCTCGCCTTCCCGATGAGGGCCGCCCTCACCCGGCTTCGTCGACTGCTTCATCCTCTCGGCACGCTCACGATAATACTTCTGACGCTCCTCACGGAACGTGTCCTTCATCGCGCGCTGTTCCGGCGTCAGGACCGAGTCCATCTCGGCGTTCGTCGCGCTGATGATCGCCTTCATGGCCGGCTCGTGTTCCTTCCACGCCGCCTGGAACGCCTGCTCATGCGGACGCATCTGCGCCGCCTTGCGTTTCATGATCGTGCACACCTGCTGGTGCTGCGTTTCCGTCAGCTGCAGCTTCTCGAACAGGTTCGGGCCGCGCTGTTGCGGCGGCGAGGGACGCGCGGGGTTACTGTCGCTGTCTGCCGTCGCCGAGCGCTGCAGGACAGCACCCGTGAGGCCGCCCGCCGCGAACATGGCAATCAGGACTGCTACGCCCAGCAGGCGAGTCTTGCTCTGACCAATCATTGCGCCTCCTCATCAACTGCAAGCATGGAACTCAGCGATGGTGTGCTGTTTGTCGCCAGGAGTGCTGTCGTTGTTGTCGATACACCCAGCGCTTCCGCGATCCCCGCGCCTGGCGTCAGGGCAACATCCGTCATTCTATTGGTGTTCGTTGTCGAGCTCGCCAGCAGCGTTCCGCAGACCGCTGCCAGTACCGCTGCCGCTGCAAGCGCAGGACGCGCCCACATCCCGAGTAACAGGATCGGACTCGATCCGTTCGCCCGGCGCGTCAACTCGTGACCGCTCTGCAGCAGCACACTCGCAACGATGACATCGCGGCGATGGTCGCTCAGACGCAGGGGTGTGAAATCAATGGGCTCGGTCATCGTGCTCTCCACTCCGGTACAGACCTCCGAGCAGCTCACGGAGCGCTCGGCGTGCAAAATGTAAATGCGATCTCACGGTGCCTTCCGGTATCCCGAGATCGAATGCGATCTCACCGTGCTTCATTCCTTCAAGGTCGTGCAGCACGATCACCTGCCGCTGCACCGGCTTCAATGTCGACAGCGCCCGCTCCAGATTGGCGCGCAACTCCGATCGCTCCATGTCCTTCGATGGGTCCGATGCGCTCGCCGCTTCATACGCCGTTTCCAGCGGCTCAGCCTGACGGACCCGTTTGCGTCGGCCCAGCGAACGCGCACGGTTGCGCGCAATCGTGCGAACCCAAGCACCGAACTTCGACGGGTCACGACACTCCTCCAGGCGCTCCAGCGCCTGAATGAAGCTGTCCTGCGCGGCATCCTCCGCATCCCGCGTATCGCCCAACTCCGACAGCGCGACCGCATACGCGCCACTCAGGTGCCGACGGACAAGCTCGCTGTAAGCATCCGCGTCGCCAGCAAGAGAACGCTGAACCAGGAAAACGTCGTCCCCTTGCTTCACATTGGTAATGACGCCCGCCTCTTCCGTTTCGTTGAGCCAGTCATGGCCGGCATGAGATCTTAATAGTGCGGTCCAGAGGAGGTCGCCAGAGTCGCTGCTTGTTTTCGGGTTTTGTTCGGCTTAGCTTTCGTCCGGACACTCATGCATGTACTCGCGCAACTTCGACACGATCTTGAGCAGCGGTTCCCTGACGCGCTCCCCGTCGCACGCGGCCTGGCCGCTGCGGTCGGGACCGGGATCGTCCAGGTCGATTTGATCCTCCCGTCGAAAGGCCTCGCCCGCGGCCGCGTGACACTGTGGAGGCCGGGTGGTGGTTCGACGGCGGTCCTGCGGGCGGCCTGCCGTGCCGCGATCGAGAGGGGAGAACGCGCCGCCTGGGTGAACGGCGGCGGATCCGGACTCGATAGCCGGTCGGATGGGGTGCTGTTGGTGAGACCGTCGAGCGACGTCGAAACCGTCGTCTGTACAGAAGAATTGCTGCGATGCGGAGGCTTTGCCCTGGTCGTGGTCAGTGGCGCAGGCAGACAGGCTGCAGCCGCTGCGGTGCGGCTGGGTCGGGCAGCAAGGGCAGGGGGCAGCGGATTCGTCATGATGGGCACCGATGCCACAGTCGCTCATATGCGGATTCAGACACGGATCCGGCCGGACGGGTATCGTTGGCGCAGCAATCCGTTTGGTGAGCCGGTAGAACCGGAATCTGTCGAGATCGAGCTGTCGGCGAGCTCGCTGGGATGGAGTGGCCAGGCCCGCTTCGAGCTTCCGCTGGAGATTTATCCCCAGCGTCTCGGTCCGGAACAGGCCCTGGTCGACCGGCGTGGTGCGCCGGCTGGTGCACGATGGCGGCGTCGTAACAAGGACAATACGTAGACGTCCGTTTCAGCCTGCTTGCCGGGCGCCGATATTCGGTTTATGTTCGGTGTATGGTGCTTTGCCTCATGCTCGACCAACCCAGCGATCCCGCCGTCGCCATCATTACGGAGCTGGTGCCCCGTCTGGCCGTGGAGGCAGGTGCCCGCGTGTGGGTGGACGTGCGCGGTCTGGATGCGTTGGCTTTGTATGCGCGGCTCCGGGACGCGGTCGCGCGGGCGGGTGTGGCGTGCCGCGGCGGCTGTGCGGCGGTGCCGGTGGCTGCGCAACTGGCTGCGTGGTCGAGTGAGACCGGCCACATGCGCGTGGTGCCCGCCGGAACGGACCGTTCGTTCGTTGCCAGTTTCGCACTGTCTGCCCTGGATCCGGATGCGGGTCTGCTGTCGATGCTGGAAGGGGTGGGTGTGAGCGGATGCGAAGAGCTGGCGGACCTGCCGCGCGAAGCCGTGGAGGTTCGGTTCGGTGCTGCATGCGTCGGGCTGTGGCGGCTGGCGCGGGGGGAGGACGATCGGCGTCTGTTCCGACCGCAGCCCGCGGAATCGCCACAAGCCTCGATCGACTTCATCGACTATGTCGTGACGGACCCGGAGCGTCTGCTGTTCACCGGCAACGCGCTTCTGGGCACGATCTGCGATGCGCTGGTGGAGCGAGGCACGCATGCGCGCAGCATGCTGATCACACTGCCTCTGGCGGACGGGACGCGCTGGCAGCGGGAGCTCAAGCCAGCACGTGCGACGGCCGACCGCGCGGTGTGGCTGCGGATGCTGCGTTCGCTGCTCGAACGACTGACTGTCGCAGACTCGGTTGCCGGCGTGCATCTCGAGGTGCGTGCGTCGCAGGCAGCTGCAGCCGTGCAGGGGGATCTGTTCGACAGCGGCTTTGCAACAGCGAGCGCCGTCGAGGACGCGGTTACACGTCTGCTTGAGCAGCACGAGGACGCCGTCGTGCGGCCCGTCCTGTCGCAACATCCGCTGATGGAATCGCGTGTCACATACGAGGCCTCGACAGTCGGCACATTGTCAGCGCTCGTGCAGGAGCGGGATACCGCGTCGCGTGCCTTGAAGGCAGGAGAGCTGACGCTGCAGTTGCTGCAGCAGGCCAAACCGATCCTGGTGGAGACGGTGCGACGCCGTGACCACGAAGTGCCGGTCCGCTATCGCGACGATGAGTGGCATTCATTGCTGCATGCGGCAGGCCCGGACCGCCTCTCCGGTGGTCAGTGGGATCAGTCCTATGCGCGGGAGTACTACAGGGCGGTGACGACGGAAGGGACACTGGTGTGGTTGTATCGTGATGCGTGCCGGGACAAGTGGTACCTGCACGGCTGGTGGGATTAACGGCGGACCACCCTTCCACCTGTTCGTAACGACCCATCCAGCCATGGAAGTGCCCCATTCCTTGTGGCATCGTGCATCATGTCAAGATACCGCCGACCGTATTGCCCAGGGCTGGCCTTTCACGTGACTACGAGGCTCACTGGTCGCGTCCCCCTGTTCGACGCGCCCACACGCCGTCGCATGCTGGATATTCTAGCAGAAAGTGCTTCTCGGTCGGACACGGAGATCCTTGCTCATGCGTTGATGGAGAACCATCTGCATCTGATCGTGCGGCAGCGGGAGGATCCATTGTTTCGTTTGCTGCAGCCTGCGCTGCGTCGCATCGCACTGCTTATTCAGCGCGAACATCGGGTTGAAGGGCACGTGTTCCAGCGGCGATTCCGGACTCATCCGTGCCTGAGTGCGTCCCATCTGCGCGACGCGATCATATACACGCATTTGAATCCGGTGCGGGCGGGTATGTGCAGTGATCCGTCGCACGCGGATTCGACCTCGCACCACCTGTATACGGGCGCGCAGCGGGACGGTGATCCGATTGCATCCATTGTGCAGCCCGCGCTGGAGTTATTCGCAAGTCGCGAATCCATCCGTGTGGAGACGTGGCGCGCCGACTATGCGGGCTACATCAACTATCGGTTGCTCTGTGACAAGGCGGACGCAGCTGGCGACGTTCGATCGGCGCCGCCGCCGGACACAATGAGTGGCGATGCATTCTTTTCAGCAAATTTTGCGACCGTCGTTGAGCGTCCTACACTGACGCTTCAGAGGACCGACCTTCGCGACATCGCATTGAACATGCTGCAGGCTCAGCATCCCGGACTTCAGCTGCGATCCCTTCGCGGAGGGAGGCTCGGCAGTCGTCTCTTGAACCAGATCCGTGACGGCATTATTCGCGAATGCGCAATGGCCGGTCACAGGGGCGTCGCGATTGCAGCTTTCTTCAATATGTCGCCAAGCAGGGTATCGGTGATTTCCCGCCACTGTGGATAAAATGCCGCCGTGCATGTCTGGATGGGTGTTTATGAAATTGCGGAAGGGTGGTCCGTCAGGGAAACGGCCTTCACGTTCACAAATTCCCGGATCCCCACCACATCCAGCTCCCGCCCATACCCGGACCGCTTGATCCCGCCGAACGGCAGCCGTGGATCCGATACCACCATGGCGTTGATGAAAACCAGTCCGGCTTCGATCTCGTCGATGAAGGTGCGTTGTTCTTCGTCATCGGTGGTCCATGCAGAACTGCCGAGGCCGAACGCGCTGTCATTGGCGATTGCGATGGCTTCGTCGATGTCATGCGCGCGGAAGACGGAGGCAACGGGTCCGAAGAGCTCTTCGCGATAGGCAGGCGCGAACTCCGGGATATCGGTGAGCACGGTCGGCTCGTAGAACCAGCCGTCGCGCGCGACCCGCCGACCGCCGGTGCGCAGCTGTGCGCCGGCGCGCACGCTTTCGTTCACCTGTCGCTCGAGGTCCGTCAGGATCTTCTCTGTAGCGAGCGGTCCGATCTGCGTGAGCGGATCCATCGGGTCGCCGATGACGAGTGCCTTCATACCCGCAACGAAGCCGTCGATGAAACGGTCGGCGATGCGTTCGTGGAGAATGAACCGTTTTGCGGCGATGCAGGACTGCCCGTTGTTGATCGTCCGTGCGCGGACCGCGGTCTCGATCGCGAGGTCGATGTTGGCGCTGGGCATGACGATGAACGGATCGCTGCCGCCGAGCTCCAGCACGGACTTCTTGATGCGACGGCCCGCGGCGCTCGCCACGGCGCTGCCCGCGGCTTCGCTGCCGGTGAGGGTCACCGCGCGGACGCGCGCGTCGGCGATGAGGCTCTCGACGCGGTCGGAATCGACGAGCAGCGTTTGGAACTCGTCGCCGTCGAACCCAGCGCGACGCAGAATGTCCTCGATGGCGAGTGCGCACTGCGGCACATTGGACGCATGCTTGAGCAGACCGACATTGCCGGCCATGAGCGCGGGTGCAGCGAAGCGGAAGACCTGCCAGAACGGGAAGTTCCAGGGCATGATCGCGAGGACGGGACCGATCGGCTGGTATCGGATGAATGCGCGCGATGCGCCCGTGTCGCGCGGTTCGTCGGCGAGGTGGGATGCGCCGTGCTCCGCGTAGTAGCGACATGCCGTCGCACACTTCTCGACTTCTGCAATCGCGGCGGAGATCGGCTTGCCCATCTCGGTGGTGATGACCTCGCCCCAGCGCGCCTTCTCGTCTTCGAGGATGTCGGCTGCGCGGCGAAGTTTGCCGGCGCGCTCCTCGAATGTCGTACAGCGGTGCAGAGTGTAAGCATGTTCGGCACGGGCCAGGCGGGATCCGACCTCTTCGGCCGAGTGCGCAAGGAAGGTCGCGACCTCTCTGCCCGTCGCAGGATTCACGCTCTTCATGTCACGCCCTCGAAAGTTGGAGGCCCGGAACGCAGCCGGAAGCAGTCGGCTACAGCACCCGATTCGCGATGTATGCGCCGATGAACGCCAGCCCCAGCATGTAGGACCACTGCAGTGCGGGCCATTTCCAACCGCCCGTTTCGCGGTGCATCACCGCGATCGTCGATGTGCACTGCAGCGCGAATGCAAAGAATACGAGGAGTGCGACCGCTCCGCCAAAATCCAGGTGCTCCTTCAACCGAGCCTGCAGGCCTACACTGTCCTCGCCCGCATTCTCGACGCCATAGATGGTGCCCAGGGTGCCGACAATCACCTCGCGCGCGGCGAGCGACGAGATCAGGCCGATGCCGATCTGCCAGTCGAACCCGAGCGGTGCGATTGCGGGCTCAATGACGTGACCGATACGGCCGAGCGCGCTCTCGTCGATCGCCGGTGGTGCCCCGTTCTGACGGGGGAACTGGAGCAGACCCCACAGGATCAGCGTCACGAGCAGAATGATGCTGCCCGCGCGCTGCAGGAAAATCTTGGACCGGTCGTAGAGTCGCAGGCCGAGCGACCGCAGCGTGGGCAGGCGATAGGGCGGCAGCTCCATCATGAACGACGCGCCACGCCCCTTGAGCAACGTGCGCTTGAGGACGAACGCCGTGAAGATCGCAGCCAGTGCGCCGAGGATGTAGAGGCCGAGCAGTGTCGCAGCCTGCGTCCCGAGGAACGGTCCGAGGAGTCGCTTCTCGGGCACGAACGCCTTGATCAGCAGCGCGTAGACGGGCAGTCGCGCGGAGCAGGTCATGAACGGCGCGACGAAGATCGTCGCCAGTCGGTCGCGCTCGTCTTCGATGGTGCGCGCGGCGAGGATGGCGGGGACTGCGCATGCGTAGGCGGAAAGCAGCGGCAGGAATGCGCGCCCCTGCAGTCCAAGCCGATACATCGAACGGTCGGCGATGACCGCCGCCCTCGCCATGTAGCCGGAGTCCTCGAGGACGCCCAGGAACAGGAACAGAATCAGGATCTGCGGCAGGAAGACAACGACCGAACCGACACCCATCCACACGCCGTCGACAAGCAGCGAACGATACCAACGGTCCGGCATCATCGTCTTGAACCACTCGCCTGATGTAGAGACCGCGCTGTCGAGCAGGTCGATCATCGGCGTGGCGCCGGCGAAGATGGCCTGGAACACGAGCGCGACCACCACAACGAACAGGATCGGCCCCCACACGCGGTGCAGGAAGATCGAGTCGAGACGTTCCGTCAGCTTCGACGGGAGTGGCGGCCGGAACGCCGCCTTCTGGCTGACCACCCGCACACGGCCACGTCGATTGACGAATACATCCACCACCGGCAGCTCGATGCGACGCGATGCAGCGCGCGTCTCATGAATGTTCGGCGGCGGCGCCGGCGCATGGCGAACCTCCGCAAAGTCCTCCGCCAGGTCCCCCGTCGCCGGATGCTCGACGGCCGGGTCTTCCATGTGCGGCACATTCGTCGCGCGCTTCAAGGCCGACGGCGCCGCAGCACCGCGGGAGGCCACACCTTCGAGGAACGCGCGCACACGATCGACGCCGATGCCGGCGCGGGCATTGGCGCGGATGACCTCCACGCCGAGCTCCGTCGCCAGCTTCTGTTCGTCGATGCTGCCGCCCCGGCGCTCGAGCTCGTCCGTCATATTGAGCACGAGCAACGTCGGTACACTGAGCGCGAGTACGGGCTCGACCAGCATCAACTGCGTTTCCAGCCGCGTCGAGTCCACGATCAGCAGCAGCGCGTCAGGCGTCGGCATGCCTTCCGCCCGGCCCTCCAGCACGTCACGGGTGACCCGCTCGTCCAGCGTCCTCGCGGAGAAACCGTTGACACCGGGCAGGTCCACGATCAGGACCTCGCGATGGCCGGGCAGGCGCGCGCGTCCGAGGTGCTTCTCTACCGTGACGCCAGGGTAATTGGCGACTTTCTGGCGGAGACCTGTCAGCTGGTTGAAAAGGGTCGACTTGCCCGAGTTGGGCGGACCGATCAGGGCGACGAGCGGCGGTCGGCCGTTCGGGCCGCCTTCGATCAGGGCTGGATCAAGACCGGTGGGTTCGCAGTGTGCTGTGGGGACCGACAAGGCTGCAACCGCCTATGCGGCGTCAGCCGAGAGATGCTTGACGCAGAGACAGCCGGCAATTTCACGTCGCAGGGCGATCAAGGCACCATCCACCAGGAGCACGGGGTCACCCCACGGCGAAAAGCGCACGGGGCACAGCTCACAGCCGGGCAGGATGCCCCGCTCGAGCAGCGGCTCCATCTCGTGGGCCGGCAGATCGATGCGAACGAGCTGCACGGTCTGCCGGAGCGGAATCTGTCCGAGGCGGAGCTCGGCGTCATGATTGAGATTCATTCTCAACTAGTCTAAACCACCACTCAGGATCACGCAAGCGGCTCCGCGAGGTCACGCGGGCGGCGTCGCGACTTTCTGCTGCAGTTCCGCCGTGAAGGCGGCCGAACCGCCGCGCGGAATACTGAGGGTGGCCCAGTCGTCGCCCTTGAGGATGCGGGCGAGCATGATGATCTGGCCGACGTGCTGGGCCGTGTGGGCGAGGCTGCGCTGGACCGCGAGGGTGACCGGGAGCGGCTCGCTGCGGATGGTGATGGTACGCCCGAGGTCGTCATTCGCGAGAGCGGCCAGGGTCGCTTCGAGTGTCGCCCATCCGCGGTCCCACGTCGCGCGGATGGTTTCGGCGGAATCGGAATCCGGTTCGAATTCCTCGTCGCGATGACGGTCGGGCTTCTCGCCATCGGTGTCGAGGAAGTCACTCCAGCGCGAGTGCAGGTTGCCGCCGACATGCTTCATGAGCGCGCCGATACTGTTGGCGTCGTTGTGCAGTCGCGTGAAGAGCTGGTCGTCGTTGAGCTGCGCGATTGCACGTTCGGCGAGGCGCCGCTGTTCGGCGAAGGTCCTGCGTGTTGCATCCAGCACATCGGCCTGTTCGTTCATGTGAGCTCCTGCGGAAAAGGTTGGAGGCAGGTCTGTGCACGGATGTATTCATTGCCG
>JBBSJG010000012.1:0-31045 GCA_038257485.1 Longimicrobiales bacterium
AGCGGGTGCTCAAGCTGAACATCGGCGGCGTTCCGGCCAGCGGGTCGATGACGACCGTCAACGTCTCGCACTGGAGCACACTCGCCGACGGCGACGTCTTCCTCGCCTCGGTCGGTGCCAGCCAGCGTCATGTCGTGGACATGGCCGATGTCGATCGCACGGGCGGGTTCATCCTGCCCGGCGGGCAGTCCGGCCTGCCGTTCGCGGACAACTATCGCGACCAGTGGGCCATGTGGCTGGACGGCGGACTCGTCCCGGTGCCTCTCGGCAAGACGTCCACCGCGCGCGTTGCGCACACCTTACGTCTGCGACCCGCGCAATGACCGACGAACCGTTCGACATCGCAGTCATTGGTGCAGGCCCATGCGGCCTCGGCGCGGGCATTGCCGCACGCCGCGCGGGCCTGCGCGCCGTGCTCATCGAGAAAGGGTGCGTGGTATCATCCATCTCGGGATATCCGACGCACATGACGTTCTTCAGTACGCCGGCTCGCCTCGAGATCGGCGATGTCCCGTTCGTCATTGTTGGTGACAAACCCACGCGACGCGAAGCGATCCGCTATTACCAGCGACTCGCGCGCGAATTCGAACTCGACGTGCGACAGTACGAATCGGTTACGGCGGTCTCGGGCGGGAAGCACGCATTTCGCGTGGACAGTGTCGCCGCCGACGGCAATCACCACACCTACGACGCACGCAATATCGTCGTCGCAACCGGTTACTTCGATTCACCGAACATGCTGAGCATCCCCGGCGAGACGCTGCCGAAAATGATGCACAGCTATCGCGAAGGTCACGTGTTCTACGACACCGACTGTATCGTTGTCGGCGGCGGCAACTCCGCCGTCGATGCAGCCATCGAACTCGCACACTGGGGCGCCCGTGTCACCATCGTGCACTTCGGACCGGAGCTCGACCCCAATGTGAAGCCGTGGGTGCGGCCCGACATCGATGCACGCATCCGCAGCGGCCAGGTCGCCGCACACTTCGATAGCAGGCTCGCTGCCGTGACGCCATCGAGCGCGCGCATCGAGAACACTGCGACGGGCGCCGCGACCGACGTCGCCAATGACTTCGTCCTCGCCATGACCGGCTACACGCCCGATGGGCTACTGCTCCGCTCCATCGGCGTCACATTCGATGCAGACACCGGCAAGCCAATCCATAATCCCGACACCATGGAGACAAATGTCCCAGGCGTGTTCATCGCCGGGGTCCTGTCTGCCGGCAACAATGCCAACAAAGTGTTCATTGAGAATGGCCGGGACCACGGCATCCAGATCGTCGCCAGCCTGACCCGCTAGCGACGCTCGCCCGGTGGCGCACTTTTGGCCATGCGGGGTACACAATGCGCTGATTGACGCAGCCGGCCCCCATGGCCCTGATGCTGCCAGTACACAACAATCTTGCTCGACCCGAGGCGACAACCATGGCGACTGCCGTAGATACGAAGCGTTCCGAGTTCACCAATGAGCCGTTCACGGATTTCAAGGATCCGGCGAACAAGGCCGCAATGGAAGCTGCACTGGACAAGGTGCGCGCAATATTCGGCACGCGTTATCCCCTGATGATCGGTGACCGCGTGATCGAGGATGGACCGATCGAGGCGTCGGTCAATCCCGCAAAGCCCGGCGAGATCATCGGAAACATCGTGCAGGCGACGGCGGCTCAGGCTGTCGAAGCCATTGAAGTCGCGGATCGCACATTCGAGTCGTGGCGGAAGGTGCCGGTCGAGGAGCGCGCGGACTACATCTTCCGCATGGCGGACCTCATGCGCGAGCGGAAGTTCGAGCTGTGCGCGTATCTCGTGTATGAAGTGAGCAAGAGCTGGGCTGAAGCCGACGGCGACATCGCCGAGCTCATCGACTTCGCGGAGTACTACGCGCGCGAAGCGATCCGCATCGGTGGACCGCAGCCCGTTGTGCCCTATCCGGGCGAGAAGAACGAGTTGCGCTACATCCCGCTCGGCGTCGGTGCGATCATTCCGCCGTGGAACTTCCCGGGTGCAATCATGGGCGGCATGACGATGGCCGCGGTTGTCACCGGCAACACCGTCGTGCTCAAGCCCGCGTCGACGTCGCCAGTCATTGCCGCCGTGTTCACGAAGATGCTGATCGAGGAGATCGGCCTGCCGCGCGGCGTTGTGAATTTCCTGCCCGGCCCCGGCTCCGAGATCGGCGACATCATTGTCGACCACCCCCGCACGCGGTTCATCGCATTCACCGGCTCGAAGCAGGTCGGCCTGCGCATCTACGAGCGCGCCGCGAAGGTGCACGACGGTCAGATCTGGCTCAAGCGCACGATCCTCGAGATGGGCGGCAAGGATTCCATCGTCGTGGACGAGACCGCCGATATCGAGAAAGCAGCGGAAGCGATTGTAGCAGCAGCATTCGGATTCCAGGGGCAGAAGTGCTCCGCATGCTCCCGCGCCATCATCGTCGAAGACGTGTATGACGCGGTCGTCGAGAAAGTCGTCGCGCGCACGAAGCAGCTCAGCATGGGCGACCCGTCGAAGCCCGAGACGTTCATGGGTGCCGTCATCGATCCCAAGGCGTTCCGCAAGATCAGCGAGTACATCGCCATCGGGAAGCAGGAAGGCACGCTGCTCGCCGGCGGCGAAACAGGCGACGAAAGCAACGGCTACTTCATTCCGCCGACGATCTTCGGCGACATCAAGCCCGATGCCCGCCTCTCGCAGGAAGAGATCTTCGGACCCGTGCTCGCATTCATCAAGGCGAAGGACTTCGAGGACGCGCTCGCCATCGCCAACAACACCGAGTACGGCCTGACCGGTGCGGTTTTCACGAAGGACGAGGAACGGCTCGAACGTGCGACGGAGGACTTCCACGTCGGCAACCTCTACCTGAATCGGAAGTGCACCGGCGCCCTCGTCGGCGTCCAACCCTTCGGCGGCTTCAACATGAGCGGCACCGACTCCAAAGCCGGCGGCCCGGATTACCTGCTGCTGTTTACACAGGGCAAGAGCGTGACGAAGAAGCTGGCTTGAGACCGCGGGCTGCGCCCGCTGGCGGACCGTGGTGGGCTTGGCCCACTGGCGGACCGTGGCCTGGCGGCACTGGCGGACCGCGGGCTTCGCCCGCTGGCGAAAGGCGAATGGCGATGGGTGCTGTTCGCCTTTCGTGCGTTTCCGCATTATGGCGCGTTTCGCTATGGGTGGGGAGGGCGAGGGGCTCCAGTTTTCTGCATGGGATCTGGATTCGTCTTTCAGCGCATGCAGGCGTACAAACTGGCGCGCGAGTTTTACGCCGAAGTGCTGCCAGCGGTGCGACGCACTGCGTGGCCGGAACGCTCGGTCGCGGACCAGCTCATTCGTGCTGCGAGTTCGATCATGCTGAACATCGCCGAAGGCGCCGGCGAATACAGTTCACCCGAGAAGGCGCGCTTCTACCGCATGGCCCGCCGGTCAGCGTGGGAGTGCGCCGCCATTCTGGACGTCCTCGAAGTCGGCAACCCCAACCGCGCCGAATTCCTCGCCCACCAACACTCCACCCTCGACCAAATCTCCGCCCTCCTCACCACCATGGTCCGCAGCCGCACCTGACCGCTTCGCCCACCGGCCACATTCCGCCAGCGGCCGCAGGCCGCGGTCCGCCAGTGGCCAAAGGCCACGGTCCGCCAGCGGGCAACGCCCCGCGGTCCGCCAGCGGGCAACGCCCGCGGTCCGCCAGCGGGCAAGGCCCCGCGGTCCGCCAGTGGCCAAAGGCCACGGTTATCCTTATCTTCCACCAATGAATACCCATGAAAACGCCATGCCCGAAACGCATGCCCGCATCGAGTCGGTGCTCGACGGCATCCGCCCCGCCCTCCGGTCCGACGGCGGCGACGTGGAGTTCATCGATTTCGATGAAGAGGAGGGGATCGTGCACCTCCGGCTGATGGGTGCGTGCGGGTCGTGTCCGGTCTCGATGCTGACGCTGAAGCAGGGGATCGAACGTCGCATCATCATGGCGATGCCCGAAGTGAAGGGGATCCACGCTCTCTGATGTGGCTGGGGCTCTTCCGTCGCGCGGACGCGCCCGGAGGAATCACCTGCAGTCGCAGCAACCCGGCTTGACTCGGTCGGCGCCCCGTGGGTGCCGACCGTTTTTTTCTTGAAAGGACCCGACCAGCTATGGCAAACGACGGTACCGACCTTCTCGCGCGCGTCCGCGCTGCGCTTGCATTGGTCCAGAACGCGGCCACGGGGAGCGACATGCTCAGCGGCGGCCATATCCAGGGCCTCGAGGTCGACGCCGAAGGGCTTGTGCGCTTCCAGTTCGTGCTGCGCCCTGAGGATCCCGGCTCACTCGTGCGCGATGCGCGGGGCGCGGTCGAGAAGGTGGAAGGCGTGGCGAAGGTGAAGATCGACGTGAAGCTGCCGGCCGCGCCCGCCCAGGCGACGCAGCCCGCGGCATCGTCGGGGCACGCGCACGCACACACGAAGACGCTGAAGCCAGGATCGGTACCGGCCCCGACGCCGGACGGCGCGACCATCGACGGGATCCGCCACGTCGTCGCCGTGAGCTCGGGCAAGGGCGGCGTCGGCAAGTCGACTGTCGCGGCCAACCTTGCGGCTGCACTGGTCGCCAAAGGCAAGCGCGTCGGTCTTTTGGACGCCGACATCTATGGCCCCGACATCCCGATGATGTTCGGCGAGAAGCGCAAGCCGAAGGTGAGCGGCGACAAGGGTTCAGAGAAGATCATCCCGCTCGATGCGCATGGGGTGAAGCTCATGAGCATCGGCTTCCTGCTGGACGAAGAGCAACCCGCAATCATGCGTGGCCCGCTGGTCTCCGGCATCCTGAAGCAGTTCCTGGAGCAGGTCGAGTGGGGTGAGCTGGACTATCTCATCGTCGACATGCCGCCGGGCACTGGTGACGCGCAGCTGTCGCTCGTGCAGATCGTCAACCTCGATGGCGCTGTCATGGTGACCACACCACAGGAAGTGTCTACTGGCGACGTCCGCCGTGCTGTCCGCATGTTCGAGCGCGTGCGCACCCGCATCCTTGGCGTTGTCGAGAACATGAGCGGCTTCAACTGCCCGCATTGCGACGGCGAAATCGATGTGTTCGGCCATGGCGGCGGCGAGCAGCTCGCCACGACGATGAATATCCCGTTCCTCGGTTCGATCCCGCTCGACCCTCGCGTGCGTCAGGCTGGCGACGCTGGTACTCCCACGATGATCGCCACCGCGACGACACCCGCTGCACAGGCATTCGTCGCGATTGCGGAGCGTGTCATGGAGGCCGTCGAGAGCGGTCAGCCGGTCCCGGCGACTTGAGTACGATCGGGTCCACCATCCGTCGCATTACACTGCTCACGGATTTCGGCACGCGCGACGGTTTCGCCGCTGCAATGCGCGGCGTCATTGCCAGCATCGCACCGGATGCGATCGTCGATGATGCCAGCCATGACATTGCGCCCGGTGACGTGGAGGGCGCTGCGTGGGCGCTCGCAAATTTCGCGACGTTGTATCCGCCGGGGACCATCCATGTAGCGGTGATCGACCCTGGTGTCGGCTCCGGGCGTCGCGCCATCGCGGCGAGGGCGGGCGGTCAGATCTTCGTGGCACCTGACAATGGCGTTCTCACGCGCGTGCTCGACGTCGACAGCGAGATTGTCGAAGTGCGTTCGCCGGAGTTCCGTCTCGGCGAGGTGTCCTACACGTTCCATGGCCGGGACGTGTTCGCACCTGCCGCTGCGCACCTCGCGCGAGGGATCGCGACGGAGCAGCTCGGGCCTCGCGCGCTCGGCACGGTCCGGCTCGAACTGCCCCAGGCGATGCGCACGGATCACGAGATGATCGGTGAAGTCGTCCACGTCGATCGGTTCGGCAATCTCATCACCAATATTCCTGGCGCATGGATCCAGATGCATGAGAGCGACAGCATCACGGTGCGCGCAGGGGATATCGTCGCGGCGGCAGGGAAAACCTATGCCGAGGTTGAGTCGGGCGAGATGCTGGCGTACGTGGGATCGGCGAAGGTATTGGAAATTGCGATGCGCGACGGGAACGCCGCGGCAGAGGCGGGTATCGGGCGAGGCGCCCGCGTGACCGTTCATCACGCAAACGCCACGACCGACTGATCAGTTCAGCTTTCCAGCCACTTCCGGTCGGCCTCCGACAGCTGAGGCTTGCTCGACTTCGGCGCGATCAGCTTCATCACGACATAGCCGACCAGCAGCAGCGGCAGAACCTTGAACAGCAGGAAGAAACCGATCCCGATTGCAAGGCCGAGCGCCGCGCCGACCACTGCGAGCACCACACCGGCGACCGCGATCGCGATCACACCCATCACGAGAAACGTCAGAATTGCTGAAATCATCGGGCCATTCCTTTCAATGTCTTACTGATCGAGCCACTCGACGGCGATCGATCCGAACGCGGCGTCGATCTTCACCGTGACATGTCGCTGCGCGGTTTTCCAGTTCTCGGAATAAAACGCATCGCCTCGCTTCACCATACCCTGACTGTCGAATGATGCGAGCAATCCATCTTTCGTCACCTTGAGTCCCGTGCCCCGCGGTACGCGCAGGACGAGCGAGCCCAGGCCCATCTCGATGTCTGCAGTCATGTCCTGCTTCGCTACGCCACTGAAATCGAGAATCACTTCGCCGACACCGCCCGACAGCTTCAGGTGCTGCAGGTTGAGATTACCGAGGCCGACTGCCTCGAACTTCGCAGCACCGACTTCCACGGACAACTCATCGCAGACCACGCGGTTTGGTTTCGACACGCGCAGGCTCGTCTGGCTTGCACCCGTCTTGATCGACACCCGCTTCACCATCAGGCCGCCCAGGTCGAGCTGCGCCTCGGCTGCACCGAACTTGAGCGCGATGTCCAACGGTACCCGCGTCCCCAGCTCCAGGTTCAGACGACCCGCCTTCATGTTGCGGCCCTTCACACTGCCGTCGTTCAGACCGACCTGCAGCGAGCCGTTCGCGTACGACATCTTCGGTCGCTTGAATACTTCCGCATCATACCGCAGGTCCGCTCGGTACAGCTGTGCGTCGGTGCCCGGCGTGACGCTCAGCCGGCCCGCGCCATACTCGATGTCCACCTTCAGTGCGGATTCGTTCCCGAACTTCCGCGACTGTGACAGGTTCTGCCAGTCCTGCGCGGCGACCGGCATCGCCGCGAGCATCGTAGCGCCGGTAAGCGCCAGTGCTGCCGCGTACATGCGCACGCTCATACGCCCGCCTCTTCATCCACGAACTCGCTCATGGCAGGCGCCTTGCCGAGCGGACGCGTGCCCGCGCGTGACACCAGCACCGCGCCGAACCCGATGGTGAACGCTGCCCAGGTCAATACCACGCCGAGGAAGATCAGCAGGCCGCGGATGAATCCGAACCACGGACCGGCCATCTCGACAACACTGGCCGCGAAGAACAAGCCGAGCAGGATGCCGAGACCGCTGATCAGGAAGTAGTACGAGTTGCCCCGCTGGAACCAGTCGTTCACGTAGAAGCGGCGTTCCGCCAGACTCTCGCCGGCCGCGTGCGCCACTGCGAGGTAGCCGAGTGCGAGCGACAGGACAACCGCGAGCGGGAACAGCGGCACCCACGCGAGCAGCGCGGGAATGCCCACAATCGAGATCGTCAGTGCAATGATCCCCAGCACGAACGCCGGCACCACCAGGAACGTCGCCGCGAGACCGACGAGCCACGACCGCATGGTCATGTGACGCGCGGTGTCGGCGACACCCTCCACGTACTTGCGGCCGCCGAAGGCAATCACACCCACGGCGATGGCGAACAGGATCACATAGATCACGAGTACGGAGAACACGTCGGCAAGACCGCGCATCAGGTAGTGGAACGGCCCCTGCTCCCACCGGTTGCGGCCACCCGTCACGTCCACACTCAGACTGCCTTCATCCTCCTGCAGATCGTCCACCATGCTCTGCAGCTCGTTGATCCGCTCATTCAGACGGTCGACACTGTCGACGGCGGGAACGCCATCGGCAGAAATCGCGGCGTCCGGCGCGAGCGGCGCGTCCGGCGATGCCGGCGCCATCGGCACTCCATCCCCATTCAACGCAGGCGAGGCAGGTGTGATGCCGCGCATCATGTCCTCGAGCGCACGATCCAACCGCGTCGCGGCTGCATTCGAATGACTCGGTGACCAGTCCGTCATCAAGGACGGCGTCACATGGGATGGCGAGTCCGAAATCGACTCCAGCAGATCGCGGAACGAACGATCGAGGTCGCCGCCGCGCGGTGCGCCGCCGACAACGTCGCCATTCAGGTAGGCCTGGCCGCCGCGGATCGCGACATCGACAGTACGGCCGTCACTGAGCTCTACGCGCAGGGACGCAACCGAACGCGATGTCGAGATCTGCTGCGTCAGGATCTCTACCTTCGACTTCTGCACGCTCTGTGCGGACGCGGGCATCGTGAGGAAGGACACGCCAGCCGCAACCAGTAGCGGCAGCACACGAATCAGACGGTCAGAATGAAAACGATACATAAGATGCTTCCCGCGGTGGTGAGCGGAACAGGTTCTTGTAAAGGACCCAGATCGAAAGTGTTGTTGCGATTGCGACACCAGCGAGCAGCGCACCGACGCCGGACAGGCCGACCTGGTGCACAACTTCGCCGGACATGTTGACCGCCCATGCGGCAGCATCCGTCTTCAGCAGCCAGGACAGCGTGCCGCTGCCCAGACCCTGCAGCGCATGCGCTCCACGGTCCGTTGCAAATGCCAGCAGTGTCCGCGGTGTCACGTATGCATGCGACATCAGCCACGTCAGAAACAGACCGCCCGATACGAGCGGAAGTGCGAGGAACGCCGCGGCCAGCGCCCAGCCGCGCGTCGTCTTCGGCGAGATACGCGCCGCCAGCTGGCCCGCACGCGCGTGCCACGACAATGCCGTCGCATGCGATGTGTGCAGACCTGCGATCACACGTTCGGCAAACCCCGTCGCCGGATCGAACAGCGGCATCGACGACAGGGTTGCAAACAGCGAGCGCCATTCGCCGACCTCCGCTGTACAGCGCGAACAGGCAACCAGGTGGGATTCGATCACCACCCGGTCGCCTTCCACGAGCCCGCCCTCTACGAAGGCCTGGAGCTCGTCCACGCTGAGATGCTTCAGTTCACTCATGGTCCACCTTACGATGGTTCAGTGCTGTGGGTTTCATGTCCTCAAATGCTCCAGCTGCTTCTTCAGATCGTTGCGCGCTCGGTGGATGTACGTCTTTACAGTACCCAGCGGGACATCCATGATTTCTGCGATTTCTTCATAGGGCCGCCCCTCGATATGGCAGAGGACGATGGCAGTCCTGTACTCCGGCCGGAGGCGACCGATCGCCTGGTCGATTTCCGAGCCAAGCTCGCGGTTCGACGTGTACTGCTCGGGATTCAGACCGCCACTTGCGGGCGTGATGGTACTGGCCTCGATCTCCGCATCGGTGCGCGCGTGCGGGGACCCTTCGAGGGAGAGGGTCTCCGGCTCCTTCTTGCGGAGGTGATCGAGCGACGTGTTGTGTGCGATCTTGAAGATCCATGAGCTGAATTTGAAGGCCGGGTCGTATCGCTCGATCGCATTGAGCACCTTGATGAAGGTCTCCTGCGTGAGGTCTTCGGACTTTTCGCGGTCGCGGACCATGCGGTAGATGAGCGAAAACACCGGACGCTGATAGCGCCCGATGAGTTCACGATACGCCGGCTCGCGCCCCTTGCGGGCGAGCTCGACGACCTGCTGGTCGGTCAGGCTGGCGTAATCCAATGGTAAGGTGGCAGGAACGAGATGCCTTGCCGGAGCGCTACTGTTCCAGACCCGCCTGAGATCGTATGCAGTGGTGGCCACATGGTCTCGTACGACAACGGACGGGTCCAGGTTTCAGCTTGCTCGCGGCGTTGGGGCCGGCTACTTTCCGGCGCTTTTTCAGTGCCGGCTAATTTACGACCACGAAAGCATTTCCGCGATATGGATAAAGCGCCGCAGGCTCCGATGCTGCCCACGCCGGAGACGAAGGCGGTGGAAGTCCGGCGCATGTTCAGTGCGATTGCCGGCCGATACGACCTCCTGAACCACCTCCTTTCGATGAACCGGGACAAGGCGTGGCGCCGTGTTGCGGTGGATGGTCTGCTGCAGGGTCGGCTGCGAAATGCGCCGGCGGCGGGGACATTTGCTCGGGGTCCCGTCGTCCTCGATTCCTGCGCCGGCACGCTGGACATGTCGGTGGAGCTTGCGAAGCGGCCGGAATTTCAGGGGACGGTTCTGGGGTTCGATTTCACCTTCCCGATGCTCGCGGGTGGCATTTCGAAGCTGGGCGGACTGCGCGTGCTGCCAGCGTGTGCCGATGCGCTCGCGCTGCCGTTGCCGGACGCGTCGGTGGATGGCGCGATGGTGGCGTTCGGAGTGCGGAACGTGGCGGACCTGGATGCGTGCCTGCGCGAGTTCGCGCGGGTTGTGCGGCCAGGTGGCCGGCTTGTGATCCTGGAATTCACGACACCGCAGTGGCAGCCGTTCCGCGGCGCGTACCTCGGCTATTTCCGGCACGTCCTGCCGCTGGTCGGCCGGCTCGTGTCGAAGCATGGCAGTGCGTACAGCTATCTGCCTGCGAGCGTGCTCGCCTTTCCGGAGCCGGACGAGCTCAAGGCGAAGATGGAGGCGGCGGGGTTCTCGGCCGTTACGTGGAAACCTCTGACGGGTGGAATCGTCGCCGTCCACGCGGGCGGCCGCGCCTAGCGGTTGGTGGCGGCCGCGCCTAGCGGTTGGTGCCTCCGGCGGGCGCGAACAGGCCGAACGGTACACTCCGCAGGAAATCGGCGACCCGCTCGGACTCTGTTTCCTCGCCGGTCATCACATTGTGCCATGCGCTCGGCATTTCATCTCCGAGTACGAGCGACGTGTCACCCCAGACATCCCCGACCGGTGGGGTTTCGGGCGGTGCGATGGGTTGCGTAATGCGCGGCACGGCGACGAGACACCACGCGTCTCCGAGCCGCCTCGCGTACGCAACGACACGGTCGGCGTGCTCACCGGTCACCGTGACGGGCACATATTCACCATCGCGAAACAGGGGCGAGTGTGCGCGACGGAAGCGGAGCGCCTGCGCAGTGATGTAGAGTTTGATACGTGCGTCACGCCAGCCGGTGAAAAGTGCCTGCACGGCGTCAGGCGACGGCGCATCGAGGGTGGGGCCGATCTGTGCGAGCAGTTCTGCGCGCTGCGTGAAATCGATATTGCCGCGGTTGTCCGGATCCACCATCACAAGCGACCAGAGCTCAGATCCCTGATAGAAATCCGGCACACCGGGCGAGGTGATCTTGATCAGCGTCTGCGCCAGTGAAGCAAGCATGCCATGCCATGCCAGACGGTCGGCAAATCGATTGATGTCGGCGCGAAGCTTCGGACGGGACGGCGCGCGCAGCAGCCTCTCGATGAAACTGTCCAGCGCGGTCTCGTAGTCCTCGTCCGGCCTCGCCCAGCTGCTATTGTCCTTCGCCTCGCGCACCGCCTTCTTCATATACTGTTGCACGCGGTCCGTGAAGGACGGGAGCGTCGTATCGTCGTCGGGCGCGCGCTGCTCGGCCGGCCATGCACCCACGAGTGTCTGGTACAGCAGAATCTCCTCCTTCGCGTCCGGCACGGCTACGTCCTCGTCTACCGCGACGCCCGCATCCTCCTGCGCCTCCTCCTTGAACACTTCGCTGCGCTGTACCCAGCTGCGCAGCAGCGCAGTCCATTCCGTTGCCACCTCCGTGAGCGCGTTGATGCGCATGCGCACATCCTCGCCGCGCTTCGTATCGTGCGTCGACGTCGCATTCATGGTGTGCGGCATCGCAGCGGCGCGACTGCGCATCCGCTCGTGAAACTCACCCACCGACACGACCGGCTGGCCGGGTGCGCTCCCCACCTCATTGGCCGACGTGAGTGCCGTGAACGTGTAAAGCGCAGTGTCCTCGACACCCTTCGCCATCACGGGTCCACTGAGCTGCTGCCAGACGTGCACGAACTGCAATGCCTGGTCGCGGATGTCCTCCGGCACGTCGAGCACAATGATGCGGCCAATCATGTCGATCGCCTGCAGAACCGTCGCGGCGTCTGTATCGTGTTCCTGGTCGTATGCCCGGTCGTGCTCCCGGTCGTGTGCGTCCTGGAGGGCCTGGTCGAGGAAACGGAAATCGTTGCGCGAGATTTCCGTATCGGAGATGTATGTGCGATACACCGGCAGTGCCGCGGTAATGCCGGACAGCGCGGTGTGAAGCACGCCATCGTCAGGGCATCCATCACCCGGCGGTTCCTGCTGCGCCGCGGCGTACATCCGGTTGGCGATCGGGCGCAGCATTCGAACGAGTCGACGCATCTCGGCCGCGAACAGCCATGGGATGATGAACCGCTTCTTCTCGGCAGCCACATCCTCGAAGGTTTCTTCGGAGCCTGTCATGCGGTGATACTGCGCGAGAAGCAGCGGCAGTCCTACTGGATCGATGAACAGACCACAGACATCGTTCAGGAAGTCGTAGCCGGTCGTCCCTTCGACGGGCCAGTCCGGCAACGGTTCTCCGGTCTCGAGGATCTTTTCAACCACCGTGTAGACAGGTCCATCGGCCTGCACCTGAGCGCGCAGGCGGTCGAGGTAGCCGACGGGGTCGACGAGACCGTCGATGTGATCGATGCGCAATGAATCGATCACATTGTCGGTCACAAGCTGGCGCACCAGTTCGTGGGTTGCGTTGAAGACATCGGGATCCTCGACCCGGACACCCGCGAGGCTCGTGATATCGAAGAATCTGCGGTATCCGATCTCGGTATACGCTCGCCGCCAGTGCACGAGCTGATAGTGCTGTGCGTTCAGAATTGCATGCATGGCTGCCGCGCGCATCGCGGCGTCATCGCCCTGCGCGTCCTTTGCCAGCTGCTCGGTGATACTGCCCACCGCGACGGGGAACGTGCGCTCGAAATAGCGGATCGCAGGACCATGTTCCTCGGCGACCAGCCCGAGCTCTCCTCGTTCGACCACGCATTCGACGTCATCACCGAGGATGGGCAGCAGTAGTCGGTCAACAGGTTCATCGTCCCATGCGATGTCAAAGAACGAGGCATAGCGGGAGCCTCGACCGTGGCGCATGACATCGCGCCACCAGGGGTTGAGCTCCGAGGCTGCCATGTGGTTGGGCACGATGTCCAGCAGAATGCCCATGCCATGCGCCTGGGCCGCGCCGGCGAGCTCGCGCAGTGCCTGCATGCCGCCGACGGCCGCGCTTACACGCGTGGGATCGACCACGTCGTACCCATGCGTGCTGCCGGGCGACGCTTCGAACACCGGCGACAGGTAGAGGTGCGAGATGCCGAGCGAGCTGAGGTACGGAACGAGGTCGAGTGCATCGCGCAGCGTGAAGTCCGCATGGATCTGGACGCGGTACGTTGCAACCGGAACTCTCATGATACCGCAAGCCCGAGCTGGTTGCCGACGACGGTAAACAGCTCGGCCCACCGTTCGGCGTCCGCGGCGCCGGCCCGCGCGCGCGCGTCGTTCGACGCGTAGTGCGTGCGCATCAGCTTGTAGTACTTGTTCTGCACTTTCCACAGGTCGACGCTGAGCGGCAGGGACCGTGCGAGTGTCGCGGATCGCGCGAAGGATTCCAGGGTCTCCAGGTCGTCGGGCCGCTCGGCCAGCGAATCGGCGAGCTGCTCGAGGCTGCGCTTGAGGGCGAACGCCAGTCCTTCCCGATCCAGTGGGACCTTGAGCGCGGCTGCGTCGTCGACGAGAGACGTCACACCCGCGATGTCGATGTCATCAGTCTCCAGGCCCGCCCGCAGATCGTGGTTGATCACGAACTCCGCGGCAAGCATGAATGCGCGGGGCAGCGGCAGTCCCTGCGCGACGAGGAATCGCGTGACCGGCGCGTTCTCCTGGTAGACCCGGCGGTACGCAGCCTCAGCCTTTCGTACGCTCGACTGCAGCAGGCGATACAACACCTCGCGCTGGCGGTCGGTGAACAGGGCCTTGAGGGAGAACGGGTACGCAGGGAAGTCGGTCGCGAGCAGGCGCATCACCGCGGACAGGTCCGTCGCTTCATACGACTCAACCAACTGCTTCATCAGATCGCTGTATGCAGTGTCGCCGCCGAACGGCCGAATCCCGCCGGCCAGGTTGTGGCCGCCCAGGTGCAGCACCGCGAACGTCACGATTTCCCATTCTTCCGTAAGGCGGGATGTGATTCGGGCCCTTGCCGCAATGAGTTGGGTGTCGCCGCTCGTGCGTCGCAGGCGGTCCTCGATGTCGATGTCGTAGGAATGCGTTGTGCTGGGCAGACCGCCGTCGAATACGGAATCCACTGCGTAATGAGCGGCCACCATCATCAGGTCGACCTTCGAGCCCATGACGTCACGTTCGTACAGCGTACGCGCGCTACCGACCGTGGTGTCATTGCTCTCCGCAAGCGCGAGCCGCGCGCAGAATTCCTGTTCCAGTGCGATGCCAAAAACCTCCTCCGCGAGCTGGATGACGCGACCGGCGTAGCGCAGGACCTGGACGGTCTCGATGCCGGACACCTCATTGAAGAACCATCCGCAACTCGTGAACATGAACATCGCGTGGCGCTGCATCTCCAGCAGCTTCAGGACGCGTACGCGGTCGGCCGCGGCGAGGTGCGTGCGGGCGTGTTCTGCCAGGAACGTGTCGAGATTGGACTCGCGGTCGAGGATGACATCGATGTATGCGTCGCGCGCCGCCCACGGATCCTTCAGCAGCAAGCCTGCCTCGCGTTCGAATGCGGGCGCAACTTCATCCCTGAGCCAGTCCAGCGCATCCCGCAACGGCCCTCGCCACCGCTGATTCCATTCCGGCTCACCGCCCGTGTGGCAGCCGCAATCGCTCCGCCAGCGCTCGACACCGTGTGCGCAGCTCCACGACGTCGCTTCCGCGATTCGCACTTCAATCTCGGGCGGCGCGTGCTCGAGGAATTCCGCGTAGTTCGTGATGCGCGCGAGCTCGTTGTGCTCGATATAGTGCATGGCATAGGCGAGGGCCATTTCGCCATGCCGATGGTGATGGCCGTATGTCTCGCCGTCCGTCGCGATGTGTGCCAGCATCGGCCGACCCTCGTCGCGCAGCAGTCCGAGCACCCGATTCGCCAGCAGCTCGCCGCTCTTCAGGAGACCCTCGAATGCAACGGCGCGCGAGACCGGTCCGTCGTAGAACAGCAATGAGATCGATCGGCCGGAAGGAAGGGGACATCTGTATGCGCGTGTGGTATCGATGCGCGCGCCGCGCACGTCGGTCCATTCCGTGGAACCGATACGGCGGATGGCATCAGCCTGATTCGGTGCCAGCACCGTGTAGACGATACCGGCATCGACCAGCGCCTCCAGTGTAGCGGTATCCACGGCGGTTTCGGGCAGCCACATGCCATCAGGCGGGCGGCCGAACCGATGCTCGAAGTCACGCTTGCCCCATCGAACCTGTGTCTTGAGATCCCGCTCGTTCGCGAGCGGCATGATCATGTGGTTATATGCCTGGGCGAGCGCTGAGCCGTGGCCGCCAAAGCGCTCGCGGCTGATCCGGTCGGCGTCGAGAATGGATGCATAGGTGTCGGGCGAATGTTCCTGCAGCCATGCCAGGATGGTCGGCCCGAAGTTGTAACTGATCGCTGCGTAGTTGTTCACGATGCGGAAGATCCGATCCCGCGCGTCGAGAATGCGCGCTTCGGCATTTGGTCCATAGCATTCCGCGGTGATCCGCTCGTTCCAGTCGTGATAGGGATATGCCGAGTCCTGCTGCTCGATCGACTCGAGCCATGGGTTCTCGCGCGGCGGCTGGTAGAAGTGGCCGTGAATGCACAGCCATCGTGTGTCTTTCAAGCGGTCTCCAGATCCATCAGGATTGCAGAATATGGGGCGACAGTAATCGTCCCGTTCAAGGTGGCGGCAGCAGCGGCACCGGCGGTGCGCTGGGCGGCTGCATATCGCGGGTTGTCCGTTGCGACCACGATCCGCCATTCAGCGTCAAGCTCGTGCGACGCACAATGTTCGCTGAAGTTCAACAACAGCAGGCTGGCCCGTCCAGCAGCGCGGCGGGTGACGGCCACGATGCCATCCGCTTCGCGCACGTCGACGCGGATGGCATCGAACGCCTTGATGGCCGGCGTGTCGCGACGGACCTCGATCAGGTCGGTGTGCAGCCGCAGCAGCGCCCGGCCGGTCTCCGTTTCCGCAATGGAAGCGTCGAGGATGGCAGACGCAAACGTCTCCTCGCTCTGCGGGTCGGGTGGCTCCGTCGTCCACCCGAAGGACGCGAACTCCGCTTTCCGGCCGCTCCGCACCGATTCAATCAGTGCCTCGTCGCCATGGCTGACGAAATAGGGGAATGGCGATGTCTCCCCGTATTCCTCGCCCATGAACAGCAGCGGCGTATACGGCGAAAGCAGTACGCAAGCGGCAATGAGCTTGAGCACGCTGAAACTGAGGTTGGCGCTGAGGCGGTCACCGGCGAGGCGGTTGCCGACCTGGTCGTGGTTCTGTGCGAACACGACGAACTGGTCGGGCTGCACGGCCGGAAGCGCCGCCCCGTGGCGTCGCGCGCGATGCGGCGAGTAGTCGCCGGCAAAGATGTATGCCTGCTGTAGTGTCTTCGCGATCGCGGCGAGGCCACCGTAGTCCGCATAGTAACCAGTTGTCTCGCCCGTGACCGCGACGTGCACTGCGTGGTGAAAGTCATCCAGCCACTGCGCGTCGAAGCCCAGGCCGCCGTTCGACGTGGGCCTGATGACGCGAGGATCAGACAGGTCGCTTTCGGCGATCAGGTGTGTGGTGCGACCCGTTGCCTCCGATCTGCGCCGCAACGCGTCCGTCAATTCGGCCAGGAACGGGTACGCCGATGCGTCCACGATCGCATGGATCGCGTCGAAGCGGAGCGCGTCGATGTGGAACTCATCCACCCACTGCAGCGCGCACTGGATGAAGTACGCGCGCACTTCATCGCTCATGGGTCCATCGAAATTGAGAGCATCACCCCACGGTGTCTGGTATCGGTCCGTGAAATAGGGGCCGTAGGCGGCGATGTAGTTTCCTTCGGGGCCGAGGTGATTGTAGACGACATCGAGTGCGACGCCGATCCCCGCTGCGTGGGCCGCATCGACCAGACGCTTGAGTCCGCGTGCGCCGCCGTAGCTCTCCTGAACGGCGAACGGGTATGCGCCGTCGTATCCCCAGTTGCGGGTGCCCGGGAACTGCGCAATGGGAAGCAGCTCGATCATGTTGACACCGAGAGCGCGCAGCCGGCCGAGCCGGGATGCGACGCCCTCGAACGTGCCGGCGTTTGTGAAGGTGCCGACATGCAGCTCGTACAGAATGACGTCGCGCATCGCGGGCGGGCGCCAGTTCATGTCGGTCCAGCCGAATGCGTCGTCCACAACGGCAGAAGCGCCATGGACACCGTCAGGCTGTCGGCGGGAGGCGGGGTCGGGCAGCGGTCGCCCGTCATTCAGAACGAACTGATAGCGCGTGCCATCCGCGACATCATCGAGCGTCGCCGTGAAATAGCCGCGCGCTTCGCGTGTCATCGGGACCGTCCTCGCCGTTTCGGGCAGCAGGATCTCAGCATGAGAGGCGAGGGGCGCCCAGACACGAAACGTGCACGTGCTGCCGTCCAGCCGAGCGCCGAGCGGCCCGGGCGGTTGCCAGGAAGTCTCCATCGACGCGGTCATGACGGGGCGAGTCACGCGGCTGAGGGATCGTGCTTCAGCACGACCATGCCGAGCGGGGGCAGTGTGAGGGCCACGGAATTGCCCCGCCCATGGAACGGCACGTCGTCGGACTCGACACCACCGTAATTGCCGACGCCACTGCCGCCATAGACCTCCGCGTCACTGTTCAGGATCTCCCGCCAGAACCCGGGCGCAGGAACGCCGACCTGGTAATCCACCCGCATGAGCGGCGTGCAATTGCAAACAACAACCAGCATGTCCCCGGATTCGGGATCCTTACGCACATACGAGAGCACGCTGTTCAGTGCGTCGTCCGCGTCGATCCACTCAAAGCCGGCCGGGTCGGTATCGCAGCGGTGCGCGGCTGCTTCATCGCGATAGTAGGCGTTCAGGTCGGACACCCATTGCATCATCCCGCTGTGCAGTGGCAGGTCAAGAAGGTGCCAGTCCAGTTCGCCGTCGTGATTCCATTCGCGGTATTGTGCGAGCTCCGCGCCCATGAACAGCAGCTTCTTGCCCGGCTGCGTATACATGTAGCCGTAGAGCATGCGGAGGTTGGCGAACTTGCGCCATTCGTCGCCGGGCATCTTGTTGATGAGCGAGCCCTTCCCGTGCACGACCTCATCGTGAGACAGCGGCATGAGGAAGTTTTCGGTGTAGGCATAGATGCCGCGGAACGTGAGCTTGCCGTGGTGGTACCTGCGGTGGATGGGATCACGGGAGAAGTAGTCCAGCGAATCGTGCATCCAGCCCATGTCCCACTTCATACCGAAGCCCAGGCCACCGACGTATGTCGGCCGTGACACCATCGGCCACGCGGTCGATTCCTCCGCGATGGTCTGCGTGTCCGGGTGCAGCGCGTAGACGTCCGTGTTCATGCGACGGAGGAACTCGATTGCTTCGAGGTTCTCGCGGCCGCCGAACTTGTTGGGGATCCACTCGCCCTGCTTCCGTGAGTAGTCGAGATACAGCATGGATGCGACGGCGTCGACGCGCAGGGCATCCGCGTGATACACGTCCATCCAGAAGAGTGCGCTGCTGAGCAGGAAGCTTCGCACTTCGTGGCGCCCGTAGTTGAAGATGTAGCTGCTCCAGTCGGGATGAAAACCCTGCCTGGGGTCCGCGTGCTCAAACAAATGCGTGCCGTCGAACTCGTAGAGGCCATGCGCATCGCCCGGGAAATGCGACGGCACCCAGTCGAGGATCACACCGATATCCTGCTGATGCAGGTAGTCCATCAGGTACATGAAGTCCTGCGGCGAGCCGTGCCTGCTGGTCGGCGCGAAGTACCCTGTGCTCTGGTAGCCCCACGATCCATAGAACGGGTGCTCCATGATGGGCATCAGCTCGATGTGCGTGAACCCGAGCTTCTTCACATGCGCCGCGAGCGGCTCTGCCACTTCGCGATACGTCAAAGACTCGCCGTTGCGGCGTCGCCATGACCCGAGATGCACTTCATACACGGAGATCGGCGCATCCAGAGCCGCTCGCGCACCCCGCTTCTGCATCCAGTCCCCATCGTTCCACGCGTAGTCGAGGTGCCACGCGACCGACGCCGTCGCGGGTGACACTTCGTGCATGAAGCCGAACGGATCGGTCTTGTCCGCCTTGAATGCGCCGCCCTGCGCGACAATCCGGAACTTGTAGCGCATGCCCTGCTCGACACCCGGAATGAATCCGTCCCAGATGCCGGCATCGCCGATGCGCTCGAGCGGGTGCGCAACAGGCGACCAGCCGTTGAAATCGCCGAGCACGGAAACACTGTCCGCGTTCGGGGCCCAGACGGCGAAATTGTAGCCTGCGGTGTCACCGATGGTGCGGGGGTGTGCGCCGAGAGCGTCGTACAGACGGTTGTGTGTGCCCTCGTTGAACAGATACACGTCGTCGCGTGTGAGCAGGCTCGAAGCCCGTTTCCCTGAATCAACCATTGTTGGCCGAACCCTCCTCTACCTGGGCCCGGCCGCGTGCTGCCCGGGTGCGATCGATGGATGCGAGAATGTCGCGAATGTCCTGGCTGCCCGTGATCTGGTCGAGTGTAAAGCGCGACCGCCGTCGCCAGTTCGGTCGTTCCTTGTTGGTGCCCGGCACATTCTGCGGCGCCGGTTCGAGCCAGAGGTCCTCGAGGTTGATGAGCATCGCGCGCGCGGGACTCGCGGCGAGGTATCCGAGAACGCGGCGCATCAGATCGTGCGAGTTCTGTGCGTCGTCGAATCGTTGTGCGAGGCGCTGCACCAGGCGCGACCTCGTCTGTACGGCCTGCTGCCACGTCGCTTCGTCCACCAGACCGAGGTCGAGCTGGTCCCGCAGTTCACTTCCGCTCACGAACCCGCGCAGAGTCGGCATGTCGTGTGTATTCACGCTGGCGACGACATCCTCCGGCACGACCGCGATTGTCTCGTCCGAGTCACTCGACAACTCATACTGCACGACATACATGCGGAGCACGCCGCGCTTGTCCATCTGTTCACGCACTTCCCGCGGTACAGTGCCGAGGTCCTCGCCGACAATCGTGGTGCTGTGGCGGGTCGACTCGAGCGTGATGATCGCGAACAGCTCATCCGCTGGGTAGCGGACGTATGCACCCTGTCGCGCGTCGAGACCGGCCGGAATCCAGTACAGCCGATGCAGCGCCATGACATGATCGAGCCGGAGCATACCGGCATGCCGAAGATGGTGACGCAGCGAGTCGATGAAATAGCGATGCCCATCCATGCGCTGGACGTGCGGTTGCGGCGGGCGGAAGCCCCAGTCCTGACCGCCCGTGAACAGCGCGTCCGGAGGTGCACCGGTGCTCACGTCCGCCGCGAACTGACCTCGTTCGCGCCATGCGTCGTAGCCGTCGGGGGACACGCCGAGCGGAAGATCGAGGTAGAGCGACGCGGAGTCCTTCCGTGAGGCTGCAGCGACAGTGTCGATCTGCGTGTCCGCAACCCATTGCGCGTACTGGTGGTATCGTTCGTCCTCAGCGGCGAAATCGCCATCGTGGAGGTCACCGTTTCGAAGACGCTCGGGCCACACGTGCCATGATTCACGGCGTCGGTCGAGGACAGCGCGGAAGCGTGCATAGTCGCGGACTCGCTCGTGCCCGTTCACGTAGCGATCGAGCTCCGCCGTATCGCCAGCAGCAAAGTAGCGCTCGGCCGATTGGCGCAGCGCCTGCAGCTTGCGATGGCCCACCTCTCGGTAGTCGACGAAGGCGTCGCGGTCGGCGTGGGTGCCTCGCGGGTCGTGTGCAATGGAAGGCGACCATCCCGGCGCGCGGGTCACGTCGACGAACAGCTCGTTCCAGAACATGCGACTGACAGGTGCGTATGGACTCGGCTCGAAGCACACGTCGACGAACGACGCGAGGAGTGGCAGTGTTCCCACGAACGAGCCACCCCTGGCTGCAGTCCATCTCGCCAGCTCGTCGAGGTCGGTATAGCTGCCAACGCCCCAATCGTCCGCACCTCGCACTGCGTGCAGCGGCATGAATACGCCCCAGTCCGCCTGACGCAGCGGAGAGTGCGCTTTGCGCGGCGAAGAGATGATCCTGGCCGTGAGCACTCGATCCGCTGTCTCGATCTCGATGTCGTGGTATCCGAGTGGCAGGGTCGGTCCGATCCGGATGCGGTGCGTCGCCGCGCCGGGCTGTGCGCTGCGGGCGGACAGCGGCTCGGGCCGCACCGTACCACTGCGCATTTCGCCGGTCTCGAATCGGATCGTGAAACGCACCGTAGGATTGGCTGCAGCGCTCGCGAGATGGATTGGCACCGTGAACAGGCGACCGCTCCATGCGACGACAACGGGCTCCATGGTATCCACCGCCAGTTCGGACTTGCGTTCCTTCACCGCGTTGGGCGCGTCCGCTGCCGACGTCAACGGCGCACCGAGCGCACGCAGCGTAAGCACCATCGTTTCCTGCGATGCCTCCTGTGTCCGCTGCGCGACGTCTTCGTACGATGTGTCGACATTGTACATGCGCGCCAGCTGCGCCAGCGCGCGGTCCTCCTGTTTGCTCATGCAGTGTCCTGAAGCAGGTCCATCAGACCATGTAAGGGGATCTCGGCCCATGCCGGCCGATTGCCCATTTCGTATTCGAGTTCGTACACCGCTTTCTCCAGCAGGAACGCATCCAGGAGCTCCTGCAGCTCGCGCGCGTCCACCGGCAGGAATGGCGATTGAGCGGTTGCCGAAAAGTAACCACGCAGGAACATCGCGGATGCCTCCACATACCAGAACCTCGCGGCCCGATCCCGCGCAGCGATCTGTGCGGGTGTCTCTGTGGCATCCGGCTGCAGCATGGCACTGGCATTCGACGCATAGTGCAGGGACCGGAGCATACCTGCCACGTCGCGCAGCGGGGAACGCTTGATCCGGCGTTCGCTGAGCGGCCGCAGCGGCTCACCCTCGAAATCCGTGATCACGAAATCCTTGCCGGTGTAGATGACCTGGCCGAGATGGAAGTCGCCGTGGGTCCGGATCCTGGCTCCGCCGACCTTGTGGTCGATGACCTCCTTGAACCGGTCCATCAACTGTGTCTCGCGCTCAATGAGCATACGGGCATGGCCGTGCAGACGCTCCGGCAGCGTCGCGATACGCGCGTTCAGGCCGTTGATGAGCCTGCCTGCCTGGTTGCGCATTGACTGATACAACGATCGCTGGTAGAACAGTGTGAACGGCTCGGGCGCGAACGCGGGATTCGCGGGATTCGATGCGAGCGCATTGTGCATCTCGCCCGTTCGCTGCCCGAGCATCTCGATGTTGTCGAGGAACAACCCCATCAGGCCTCGCACATACTCAGACGGCTCTTGCGTCGCGAGGGCGAGCAGCGCGGCCGTGCGCGTATCGACGTCCGGCGGCAGCTCCATGCTGAGCTCGACGCGCTCCATGAAGTCCGCGACGGCATCGAGCGCGAGTGACCAGGCGTCGCCTTCATTCTCGACATACGACTGCACGATTGCGACGGTGCGCGACGGCTGGCCGGCAACCTCGTACTCGATTGCACCCAGCACTGCGGGGGTGCCGGTGTATCCCGCCTCGCCGAGGAACCGGCCGATCTCCAGGTCGAGGCTCGTGCCTTCCTCCAGGCGACGGTACAACTTCAGGATGACCCTGTCGTCATACACCATCGACGTATTCGACTGCTCGACAGACAAGGCGCGTGACGGTAGCGCAGCATCCGTGTCGAGAACCAGGTGCAGTCCGGGGTAGGCAACACCGACAAGGTCGCCACGTTGTCCGTTGATGCGAAGGCGCCCTCGCACGGTGTCGAGAAGTGCATCACGGAAGCTGCTGCTGGCCACTGCGTCGTGCAGCACTCCCTGGTCGAGTCCGTCCGCCTGCAGTGCACCCAGCACGAAGGAGCGGGCCGAGACCGCCAGGGTCTCCGCATCGGCACCGGTCGATGCAGTGACCGGCAGGACATACTCGTCCGATGCGTGCTCGACGTAATCGGAACGCACGATGAGGACACGGTGCTCGTCGCCGTTCACGCTTACGGGGATGACATCAACGACACCCATTCCTCGCGCACCGCGTGTCTTGCCCTGATACCAGCGCTGACGGGTTACAAAGCGCGGCAGAACACTCTGCAGTGCACGCGTCGGACGGTCCACGAGCGGTTGCCACCCCTGCGTCGCGTCGAGCACCGGATGCGGGTCGTCCGCCGTCGCATCAAAGTCCGCCGACGGTGCGCGGAGCTGGAACCAGTAAAAGGCGTGCGGTCCGAGCGTCAGGAAGTACGACTGGTCGGTGATCGCCGGGAACGACGTGAGGCCGAAGAGCTCGACGGGGACCTGGTCCCGGAACTCGCGCAGGTCTACACTGGCGAACTGCGTGAAACGGGACAGGTTCGCCACGATCAGCAGGCGCTCGCCTTCGAACTCACGCAGGAATACGAGCACCTTGCGGTTGTCCGGATAGAGGAAACGGATCGATCCACGACCGAATGCATGGAATCGCTTGCGCAATGCGATCAGTCGTTTGGTCCACCACAACAGCGAGCTCTGGTTCGAACGCTGTGCCTCGACATTCACCGTCTCGTAGTGATACTCCGGGTCGACGATCGCCGGGAGGTACAAGCGCTGCGGGTTTGTCTTCGAGAATCCGGCATTGCGGTCGGGGCCCCACTGCATTGGCGTGCGCACACCATTGCGATCGCCCAGGTAGATGTTGTCGCCCATGCCGATCTCATCGCCGTAATAGAGCACAGGCGTACCGGGCAGGGAGAACAGCAGGGAATTCATCAGCTCGATCTTGCGCCTGCTGTTCCCCAGCAGGGGTGCGAGCCGGCGTCGGATGCCGAGATTGATGCGGGCCTGCGGATCGTGCGCGTACATGCGGTACATATAGTCGCGCTCTTCGTCGGTCACCATTTCGAGCGTGAGCTCGTCATGATTGCGCAGGAACGTTGCCCACTGCGCGTTCTCCGGAATCGCTGGCGTCTGTTTGAGGATGTCGATGATGGGGAACCGGTCCTCCATGTAGATCGACATGAACAGGCGGGGCATCACCGGGAAATGGAACCCCATGTGACACTCGTCACCGTCACCGAAGTACGGGACTGTCTCTTCCGGCCACTGATTCGCCTCGGCGAGCAGCATGCGGCCTTCGAACTTGCTGTCGAGATGCGCGCGCAGTTTCTTCAGGAAGACGTGCGTCTCCGGCAGGTTCTCGCAGTTCGTGCCGGGCCGTTCGAAGAGATACGGGATCGCATCGAGGCGCATGCCGTCCACGCCCATCTCGAACCAGGCGTCCATGACCCGGAACAGTTCCTCGTGAACCGCCGGATTGTCGAAGTTCAGGTCCGGCTGATGAGAGTAGAAGCGGTGCCAGAAGTACTGCTGCGCGACGGGATCCCACGTCCAGTTCGACGTCTCGAAATCCTTGAAGATGATGCGCGCTTCGCTGTACAACTTCGGGTCGTCGCCCCACACGTAGAAGTCGCGCTCCGGTGAATCTTTCGGCGCATTGCGCGCGCGCTGAAACCATGGGTGCTGGTCCGACGTGTGGTTGATCACGAGCTCCGTGATCACCTTGATGTCACGGCGATGCGCTTCGCGCAGGAACTCCTGGAAGTCACGCATCGTGCCGTATGCGGCGTGGATCTCCTCGTAGTCCGCGATATCGTAGCCATCATCCCGCCATGGGGATGGGTAGAATGGCAGAATCCACACGGCAGTGACGCCGAGATCACTCAGGTAGTCGAGCTTCTCCGTGAGCCCACGGAAATCGCCCATGCCGTCGCCGGAACTGTCATAGAACGCACGGACGTGCACCTCGTATATGATGGCGTCCTTGTACCATAGCGGTTCGCGCTCAACACTATCCTGTCGCTCGACGGTCCGTTCAAGACTCTGTGTCGACATCAATCCTCTGGGCCTGGGTTTCCGGCTGTGTTATACGAAATACGTGCGCAGGTACCGCGTGCGGGTTGAGCTCGACGTAGTTCAACGCACCCGCCCATTCATACCGCGCGTCACTCAACAGGTCGTGCAAGATGTACGGCCTCGACGGATCGATGCCGAGCGCGGCGAGATCGACCGCCACCCAGCCATGATGCGTTGCCGCGACATCCATGTTCACCACTACCAGAATCACATTGTTGGCGTCTGAACCGGGAGCATCCACGACCACGGGTTCGCCAAGCGTATCGCCGTGCGGATTCAGGGACCGCACCCGGTCGCCACCGGACGCTTTGCTGAACGCGATGATGTGCTCGCTCTCCTGCCCCTCGCTCTCCCGCCCCCCGCCCGCAACCCGGTGGAAGCGCAGCGTGTGGTTGGTGTGCAGTGCCACATTCTCCTTCCGGATCTCGTTCAACCGCGCGATCAGGCGCGCGATGGAATGGTTATCCTCCAGGTCCCAGCTCCGGATCTCGTACTTCTCGGAGTCCAGGTACTCCTCGCTCCCAGCTTTCGCCGGCCGGTGCGACAGCAGCTCGTACGCCGGACCATAGATACCGTAGTTCGAGGACAGCATCGACGCGAGAATCACGCGGTTCATGAATGCGGGACGGCCGCCCGTCTGGAGATACTCCGTCAGGATGTCCGGTGTGTTCGGCCAGAAGTTCGGACGCAGGTACTCCGCAACGTCGGTCTGTACCAGCTGCTCCATATACTCCGTCAGCGACGCCTTGTCGTTGCGCCACGAGAAGTACGTGTAGGACTGGCTGAACCCCAGCTTTCCCAGCCGTTCCATCCGACGTGGCGTGGTGAACGCCTCGGCGAGGAACAGGACGTCCGGGTACTTCTGCTTGATGCGCGTGATGCACCATTCCCAGAACGGGAACGGCTTGGTATGCGGATTGTCTACACGGAAGATGCGCACGCCCTTCTCGATCCAGAAGCGGAAGATCGTCTCGAGCTCTTCCCACAGCGAGCGCCATTCGGCGGAGTCGAAGTCGAACGGGTAGATATCCTGATACTTCTTGGGCGGGTTCTCGGCGTACTGCACGGTGCCATCCGGACGCGCGCGGAACCACTCGGGATGCGCTTGTACGTACGGATGATCGGGCGACACCTGGAACGCGATGTCCATTGCAACATCGATCCCGTACTGCCCCGCCGACATCACGAGAGCCTCGAAGTCCACGATCGTGCCGAGCTCCGCATGTACGCTCTTGTGTCCGCCTTCCACACCGCCGATGCCCCACGGACTGCCGACGTCATCCGCCGATGCGGTCTCCGCGTTGTTGCGCCCTTTCCGTTTCGTCGTTCCGATAGGATGGATCGGCGGCAGGTACAGCACATCAAACCCGAGCTCGTGGATGTATGGAAGCCTCGCCTCCACGTCCGCAATTGTGCCGTGCCTGCCCTCCTCCCCCATACTGCGCGGAAACGCTTCATACCATGCACTGAACTGCGCTCTTGCCGGATCCACAACGATCTCGAGCTCAATGTCGTACCGCGTGGCATGCGAGAGGTCGGGGTACAGCGACACAAGGGTCGACAGTGCACGGTCGAGTGCGGCCGCGGCGCGCTCCGCCTGCGCGACCCGCTCATCCGTGATTGTTACCGCCGCACGACGAAGGGATTCCGCGTCCCGCCCTCGGGCGCGGGCAGCCGCCTGCTCCAGCCACGCCGCACCGATCTGCAGATCGACGCCCACATCCTGCATCGCCGCGACGCGCTTGTCGAGGTCGCTCCGCCACGTCCGGAACGGGTCTACCCAAGCCTCGATGCAGTACCGGTATCGACCGAGCGATTCGACGCCGAATGAGCCACGCCAGCGATCATTGCCGAGCGGCAGCATCGGCGCGTGCCGCCAGCTACGCTGCTTCTCGTGCCGCCACAGCAGGCGCGACGTCATCAGGTCGTGGCCATCCGTGAAGACGTCCGCTTCCACAGTGACCTCGTCGCCTACAACCCTTTTGATGGGGAAGCGGCCCGCGTCGATTTCGGGCTGGACCCCTTCGATGATCACCCTCCGGCGATCCATACCCGTGCCTCGTTCTTCCACGATTCCGCGCATCTCCCGCCAGGCCGCAGTTGTTCAGGTTTCCGGGGTGCCATGCAAAAACCGGGCATCCCACGTAAATTCCGTTCAATGGCGGACAGATGTCCGCCCACGGGCTGAACTACGGAGGAACGATGCGGTCAGGAATACGCGCAATCGCGCTGATGGCAGTGGTGGGCATTCTCACGGCGGGGTGCATCGATGAGTCGGATTCGTCCGCCAAAGGGGCGGCGGCAGACGAGCACGGCGCCCCCGCGGCAGGTGCGCCGGCCGCGGGCGAACCCGCCATCGCGGAAACCAGCACCGTGACCGCCACCCTCAACGAGTGGTCCGTCACGCTCTCCGCGACGTCAGCACCCAACGGGACCGTCTCCTTCGAGATCCGCAATGAGGGAACGGAGGATCACGTCTTCGAAGTCGAGGGCGCGGGCCAGGAGTTCAAGACCGAACCCATCAAGCCCGGCGAGTCCGCCACGCTCAGTGCCGTCCTCGCACCCGGCGAATACACCATATACTGCCCCATCGCCAGCGGCGGTGAGGCCCATGCCGACCGCGGCATGAAGACGACCTTCACCGTCAACTAGGCCGGGTCCGCAACGCGTGCCGGGGGAGGAGCAGATGCCTGCTTCTCCCCCAGGTAGCCCGATGCAACACCCCCGACCACCAGCACCAGACCCACCCAGCCCAGACCCGTCAGTCCCTGATTGAACAGCCACAGCGCAAGCAATGCTCCCACCACCGGCTCAATGCTCGCTGCCACGGACGTCGGGGCGGCGTCGATCCGTTTCACCGCCGCAAAAAAGAAGACGTTGGCGGCAATCACGGCACCGGCCCCGAGCGCCAGGATGTACAGCCATCCCTCCATCGACGCCGGCGCCACGGGCGCATGTCCCGCCAGGGGCAGTATGACGCTAAGAATCGCCACCCCGCCCAGCAGCTCGAGGAAAAGGACGCGTGCCGACCCATATCGGGGTACGGCATAGCGGGCCAGTAGAGTGCTTCCCACGTAACTGGCTGCCGCCAGGCCGCCACCGACGATGCCGGCCAGGCGGGTGGACTGCGATGCCATCCCTTCGGCACCCTCCCCGCCGTTGACGGTCAGGTAGACGCCGACCATGACAATGGCGGCCGTTACGACCCGCCGGAGCGTGAGCGCCTCGCCGAGGAGGGGCCAGGCGAGGATGGCGATGACGACCGGGGCAGTGTAGAGCATTGCGACAGCGGAGGCGACGCCGATGCCCGCGATGGCGAACTGGAAAGCGACCTCGAAGGTGGCGACGAGGATGCCGCCGCCGAGCCCGACGAGCAGAAGAGCGGGTCTGGGGAAGCGAAAGAATCCTCTCGTGAAGCGCCCATAGATGGCGAGTGCGACGAGCGCGACGAGGACTCGCCAGAAGCCGACGGATGTCAGTCTGGAGCCTTCAGCGTAGAGGGCAGTGCTGAGTGGACCGGTCGTTCCCCAGAGTGCGCCGGCGGCGAGGGCGCAAGCGAAGCCGGTGAGAATGCGCGTTCGTCGCGAAGTCGAAGGATCCTGCATCGTCACAGCGGCCCCGGCGTTGGAGTGGAAGATTGCGGGCAAGCTATGCGCGTGTTGAAGAAGTGCGCCAGCGCAGCCGTGCGCCAGGCTCGCTGCGCGCGTGGATGACGTGCCCTTGCAGCCCCCTGCCGGAAGCCGCGACATTTGCAGCCATGTCTGACAATCTGAATGAATTCCTGAAAGAGCTCGATGCCGCTGGTGAACTGGTGCGGATACACGAGCCCGTTCGCGTGCATCTCGAGATGGCCGAGATCTCCGACCGCGTCATGAAGCAACCTGGGGGCGGCAAGGCGCTCCTCTTCGAGAAGCCCGTCCTCGCCGATGGCAGCATCAGCGTGTTCCCGGTGGCGATCAACACGTTCGGCTCATGGCGCCGGATGGCCATGGCGCTCGGCGTTGCCGATATCGAGGAGCACGCGCACCGCATTGCGGCGATGGTGAAGCCGGACGTGCCGAAGGGTCTGTGGGCGAAGGTCAAGCTGCTGCCGAAGTTCGCGGAGCTCGCCAAGGTTCCGCCCCGTGAATACAAGGGGAAGCCGCCCTGCCAGGAAGTCATTGTCGACGGCGCCGCGGTCGACCTCGGCAAGATCCCGGTGATGACGTCATGGCCGAAGGATGCGGGCCCGTTCATCACGATGCCGATGGTGATCACGCGCGATCCGGAGACGGGTGTGCAGAACGTCGGCATGTATCGCATGCAGGTGACAGGGAAGCAGACGACGTTCATGCACTGGCAGCGTCACAAGGGCGGTGCGTCGCACTATCGCAAGTATCGCGAGATGGGGATTCGCCGCATGCCGGTCGTCGTCGCGCTGGGGGCCGATGCGGCCACGATGTATACGCCGACCGCACCGCTGCCGCCCGCCATCGATGAATACCTGTTCAGCGGATTCCTCCGTCGCAAACCGCTGCAGGTATGCAATGCGACGACGGCGGAACTGCGCATTCCTGCCGAAGCGGACATCGTGCTCGAAGGGTATGTCGATACGACGGAAGAGCATGCGATGGAAGGGCCGTTCGGCGACCACACGGGGTTTTATACGCCGGCCGACATGTTCCCGTACTTCCATGTGGAGCGTATCACGCACCGTCGCAATGCGGTGTATCCGTCGACCATCGTGGGGATCCCCCCGATGGAAGACTTCTATCTGGGTGGTGCGACGGAGCGAATCTTTCTGCCGCTGCTGAAGATCACGCTGCCGGAAGTGGTGGACTACCACATGCCGGCGGAAGGGATTTTCCACAACCTGGTGCTGGTGTCGATCAAGAAGGAGTATCCGGGCCACGCGCGCAAAGTGATGAACGGCCTGTGGGGTCAGGGTCTCATGAGCCTTGCAAAGGTCATTGTTGTCGTCGATCACAACATCGATGTGCGCAATGCGCAGGAGGCGTGGTGGTACGCGCTCAACAACATCGACCCGGAGCGCGATGTGACGTTCACATTCGGTCCGGCGGACGATCTGGATCACGCCGCACGGGGACCTGCATACGGCTCGAAGATGGGCATTGACGGAACAGCGAAGTGGCCGGAAGAAGGCGTGACGCGCGTGCAGCCGTGGCCCGAGGTCATCTCGATGGATGAGGACGTGCGCAAGCGCGTGGACGCCATGTGGGACCGGCTGGGCCTGTGATGGCAACGCGTGTGGAGGGGCAGACGTTTGAAGGCGGTTCGCTCCTCTCGAGGTATGCCGGCTTCGTCAAGCTGCCGCACACGTTCTTCGCCCTTCCGGTCGCGGGCGTTGGAGTGATCCTGGCCTCGCGCGTCGCGCCGGAACGGATCACGGTTCTCTCGGTTGTGTGGATCGTGCTGGCGTTCACTGCCGCGCGGTTCGCGGCGATGGGTTTCAACCGCATCGTCGACCGTCACTACGACGCATTGAACCCCCGCACACAGCAGCGCGAGCTGCCCAGCGGTCGGCTTTCGCTACCGCAGGCCGTCGTCGCCGTAGTGGTGGCATCCGCACTCTTCATCGTTCTTGCAGCACGTCTGAATCCGTTGTGCGGATGGCTGTCACCGCTCGCACTGGCCTGGATCTATGGCTACTCGTATGCGAAGCGGTTCACGTCGCTCGCCCACCACATGCTCGGCTTCGCGCTCGGCATCGCGCCCGTCGGGGCATACCTCGCTGTCACCGGTGCGTGGAGCTCTCCATGGTGGGCACTGGTCGTCCTGGCGCTCGGTGTGACATTCTGGGTGGCGGGATTCGACGTGATCTACGCACTGCAGGACCTCGAGTTCGACAAGGCGAATGGTCTGCATTCGATTCCCGCGGCGGTCGGCCCGTCGCGCGCGATCGTACTCGCACGCACGTTCCACCTGATCGCGTTCGTGCTCTTTCTGTCACTCTACCGGGTGGCCGCTTTCCAACTGGGCCCGCTGTACCTCGCCGGCGTCGCAGTGATGGCGGG
>JBBSJG010000013.1:0-30064 GCA_038257485.1 Longimicrobiales bacterium
CGTCGCCACAATCGTCGTCGCTTTCGCAGCGCCCGCGTCCGTCCGCGCGCAGCAGTGCGACCTGATCAATCCGGACGGTGCGACCGTCGCTGCCAATGACGTGGGCCTGGCTACGCAGACTGCGATCATCACGAATGGCTCGCTGCGCTGCGGCACGGGCTCGAACGCGAAGTACCTGTCCGCCACGCAGATGGGGACGAGCGCCGTCACGGACGTCGTGACATTGTACGGCAGCGTCATGTACCGCGATGCCGAGAAGGTCGTGACAGCCGACAATGGTCAGTGGATGAAGCGGCAGGCGCTCTTCCAGGCGAGGGGTAACGTCGTAGTGACGGATGCGAAGACCGGATCCCGGTTGTCCGCGCCGTCGCTCGACTACTACCAGGTGTCCGCAGCGAACAAGGTGTCGCGTGTCGTCACGTTCGGCGGCCGCGCCCGTGTCGTGATGCGGCAGGCGAAGTCGGCGCCGATCGCGCCGGGCGCGCGCAGGGATACCAGTGTCGTTGACGCCGACATCATCGAGATCATCGGCGAGCGCCTGTTCAAGGGGACCGGCAGTGCAGTCATCACACGCACCGACCTGCGTGGCTCCGCCAATATGGTGGAATACAACCAGGACACCGGCTTCATGCTGCTCGCGCAGAATGCGCGCATCGATGGCGACCAGTACAACCTGACTGCCGACACGGTCACGGCCATCGCCACTGAAGGGCAGCAGCTGAGTGAGGTGCGCGCGTCCCGCGATGCGAAGCTCGTCACCGACGAAGTACGCGTCGAGTCGCCGTTCCTCCGGATCTACCTGGACTCCGGCTCCGTCAACCGCCTCGTTGCCACGCGGCCGGCATCGCGGCCCGGTCAGCCCGTCAGTCTGCCCCGCGTGCTGTCCACATCGTTCAATGTGAGTGCTGACTCGATCGATGCGCTCGCACCGAATCAGAAGCTCGAGCAGGTGAATGCCATCGGTCACGCGTTTGGCGAGCGGCTCGACACCGTGCCGCCGCCGGATGTGGCGAAGGAACTGCCCAACGTCCTGACGAATGACTGGCTTCGCGGTGATACTTTGCGTGCATCATTCATCGAGGACCCTGCGTCCCGCCCGGACTCGGCCGGTCGCCGTGAGCGCATGCTCGATCGCATCGTTGCCATCGGCAGTGCTGAAGCGGAGCCGGCCAGCTCGGCACTCCGCATGAAGCAGCCGAAGGACGCCGATGGTTGGCGTATCTACTACACACTTGCCAGCAGGATCACCGTGGCTTTTTCCAAGGGTGCCGTGTTGAAGGTCGATCTCGAGAACGGCCGTGGCGTCTTCCTCACTCCCACCGCGCCCGCTGTGGGCGTCGGATCGCGGGCGGGTGGCTCATGATGCTCCAGGCATTCGTTGCAGCACTCAAGCCCCAGGACGCTTCGATTGGCGTCGCGCTCGCCGAGTTGGTGCGTCGCGCGGATGATACAGGAACGCTCGAGCGCGGCGCGTGGCAGGCTGCGCTGACCAGTGGCTGGGCGAGGGTTACCGGCACCACATCGTCCGCTGGCGGCCAGGATTTTGGCGCAGACGACGAGCCGGCGGCGAGTTATCTTGACGAGCATGTGCTCGCGCGTCTCGCGTCAGAGGGTCTTGTTCGTGCCGAGCCCGCAGGCGCCGCGTGGGAACGCGTCCAGCTCGAGCCGTCCGTATGGGCAGCCGTGCAGTCGATGCGCGAACAGACGCTGAGCGAGCTGGACGGTGCCGTTCGCCGCCTGCTCGACGATGGTGATCGGCGCGCGCACACAGCCGCGGATGAACCGGGCAGCAGCATTGTCGCGGGCGGCAGCACGCTCAGGGCGACCGACCTCGTGAAGGCCTATCGGAAGCGCCGCGTCGTCGCGGACGTCAATATCGATGTCTCGCAGGGCGAGATCGTCGGTCTGCTCGGGCCCAACGGCGCGGGCAAGACCACGACCTTCTACATGATGGTCGGTCTCATCACGCCGGACGAAGGACAGGTCTTCCTGGACGATCGCGAGCTCACGCGTGTGCCGATGTACAAGCGTGCGCGCGCAGGGATCGGTTACCTCGCGCAGGAGCCATCGATCTTCCGGAAGCTGACGGTCGAGGAAAACATCATGGCGATCCTCGAATCGATGCCGTTGACGCGCGCGCAGCGCAAGGCGAGGCTCGAGACGCTGCTGGACGACCTCGGCATCAAACACCTGCGCAAGGCGAAGGCGTACTCCCTGTCGGGCGGTGAGCGCCGCCGACTCGAGATCACCCGCGCACTCGTGAGCGAGCCCAAGTTCATGCTCCTCGACGAACCTTTCGCCGGTGTCGATCCGATCGCTGTCCACGACATTCAGCAGATCGTGGCAGACCTGCGTCATCGCGGCATCGGAGTGATCATCAGTGACCACAATGTCGAGCAGACTCTCGATATCGTCGATCGTGCCTACATCATGTATGACGGCAAGGTTCGCGTGTCCGGCACCGTGAGCGAGCTCGTATGGAATGAAGAAGTCGCCGAGATCTACTTCGGCCCGACCCTTACGGCGCGCATGCGCCAGCGATATCCCAGACCGGAAGTGGTTGTATGAGCATTCGAACAGGACTCTACCAGGGCACGCAGCTCAAGCAGGAAATCAAGATCAATCCTCGCCTCTATCAGGCGATGGACCTGCTGTACATGCCGTTGCTCGACCTCCAGCAGCACATCAAGCAGGAGATGCTCAACAATCCGTTTCTCGAGTTGGAGGAGCCGCAGGTAACCGATGAGGAAACCTCGGCGCAGGAGAAGGAGCAGCAGAAGGACAAGGACAAGGAGAAGGACCGCGACGAGATCGACTGGGAGGAAATCCTGCTCGATGGTTTCGATGCGGGCGGCCGCCGCCAGGAGTACGAAGAGAAAGAGTACTTCGAGCCGGTGTCGGTCGAGAAGCGCGACCTGTACGACCACCTGCGCGATCAGTTGGTCCTCATGCGCAACTCCCCTCGCCAGTTGCTGCTCGGCGAAGAGATCATCGGCAACATCGATGAGAACGGCTATCTCACATGTGGCATTGAAGATGTCGTGTCGGGCCTCAACAACTGGATCGAGGACAGTGGCAGCGACTGGGTGATGGAGGAGGGCGAGTCACTCGACGCGTTCACAATTACCGAAGCCGAGCAGATGCTTCGCACGATCCAGGGTTTCGACCCGGCCGGTATCGCGGCGAGGGACCTGCGCGAGTGCCTGCTGCTGCAGCTCGATGATGCGGATCTCAATGACACACTCGCGCACAAGATCGTGCGCGAGTACTTCGACCAGCTTATAAACCATCGCTGGTCCGAGATCTCCAAGGAGCTGTCCATCACGCCGCGCGACGTGCAGGGCGCAGCCGACGAAGTGTCGAAGCTCGATCCGAAGCCCGGCCTCAAGTATTCCGCGCCACCGGACAACTACATCACGCCGGACCTGATCGTCGACAAGATCGACGGCGAATACCTCGTATTCCTGAATGACACGAGCCTGCCACGTCTCAAGTTGTCGCGTGCGTACCGCGACATCGCGAAGGACAAGAGCCAGTTCAAGGGCGAGAACAAGGAATTCATTTCGAACAAGCTGAACAGCGCGAACTGGATGATTCAGGCGATCGAGCAGCGCCGTCAGACGATGCTGAAGGTCATGAACTTCATCGTGGACCGGCAGCGCGACTTCTTCGAGAAGGGCGTCCAGTTCCTGAAGCCGTTGACGCTGCGTGAGGTGGCGGAAGTCATCAACATGCACGAGTCCACGGTGTCCCGCGTGACCAATGAGAAGTTCGTCCAGACGCCCCGTGGCGTGCTGCCTCTCAAGTTCTTCTTCTCGAGTGGTCTGTCGACCACGTCGGGCGAGGATGTGAGCGCGCGCGGCATCAAGGCGAAGATCCAGAAGCTTGTCGCTGACGAGGAGTCGAAGCGGCCGCTCACCGACCAGGCGATCGTCAATATCCTGAAGGATGAGGGGATCCAGATCGCGCGCCGTACCGTCGCAAAGTATCGCGACCAGCTCGGCATCCTGTCGGCACGCATGCGCAAGCGCGTTTAGGCCTCGGGAAGGGTTCACATGCCAGACTCGACGACTGCGCCGACGCCGACTCAGCCGCCCCGCCTCTCCGATGAGGCGAGGCGGAATTTTGCCGTTGTGGTCCCGGCCCTCAATGAAGTGGAGAACGTGCCCGACCTCGTGCGCGAGCTGAAGGCGACATTCGCGAAGCACAACCTCGAAGGCATTGTCCTCCTGGTCGATGACGGCTCCAGCGACGGTACCGGCGATCTCGCGCGGCAGTACGCAGCAGAGTGGCCGGCGCTCCGCGTGCTCACACACCGGCGCAACCGCGGCAAGACGGAGGCAATGGTGACCGCGGCGGACAACACGGACAAGCGCTGGCTCGTCCTCTTTGACGCCGACCTGCAGCACTCGCCCGAAGAGATTCCGCGATACCTGGCCAAGCTCGACGAGGGCTGGGACATCGTCACCGGCGTAAAAGTAGGGTCGTATGAGAAGCGCCTGGTCTCGAGCACGTACAACAAGCTCAGCCGTCGCATCTTCAGCATTCCGGTCTCCGACACGAACTCCATGAAGGCGTTCCGGCGGGATATCCTGGACGAAGTTCACCTGCGCCATGACTGGCATCGGTTCTTCGTCGTGCTCGCCTATGCACAAGGGTACTCTGCGACGGAAATCGACATCACGCTGTACCCCCGCACCAAGGGCGAAGCCAAGTATGGGGGGAAGGGAAGGATCGTCGTCGGCTTGCTCGACCTGGTATCCGTCGCGTTCTTCCTCTTTTTCTCCCGCAAGCCGTTGATGTTGTTCGGCGTGACCGGCATGGTCTCGACTGCGCTCGGTCTGCTGACGGGCGTCGTGGCGCTGGTGCTGCGGTACAGATACGACATGGGGTTCCGACCGTTGCTCACACTCGTCGTTCTGTTGCTCACGCTCGGCGTCGTATCGATCGGGTTCGGGTTCATCGCCGAGCTCGTCGCGCAGCAGCAGGCGGAGCTCGACTCGCTGCGGCGCAAGCTGGACGCGAACGCCAGGGCTTCGAAAGAATCGTGACGCAGACCAATCCGCGGCGGGTGCTCGTTGTGATCGGCACTCGGCCCGAAGCGATCAAGCTCGCGCCAGTCATCCGCGCACTGGCGGATCGGCCGGAGCTCGAGACGAAGCTGGTCCTGACCGGACAACATTCGGACCTGGTCGACCAGGTTCTCGACGTTTTCAATGTCACGGCGGACTGGGACCTCGGCATTATGCGCGAGGGACAGGACCTCTATGACGTCGCACGCGGATGCCTGGATGGACTGCGTGAAGTCGCGGCCGCATTCAAGCCCGAAGTCGTAGTCGTGCAGGGCGACACCGCGAGCGTGTTCTTCGGCGCACTCGTCGCCTTCTTCGAGCGCGCACGCGTCGCCCATGTCGAGGCCGGCCTGCGCAGCGGCGACAAGTGGCAGCCGTATCCCGAGGAGATCTTCCGTCGGCTCACCGGCGTGGTGACGGATATGCATTTTGCGCCCACGGCCGGCGCCAGGGACAACCTGCTGCGCGAGGGCACCGATGCCGACGGTGTGTTCGTCACAGGGAACACCGTCGTCGACGCATTGCTCGCCATCGCCGACACGGACCGTCCTGTCAACAATGACGCGCTGCGAATGGCCATGCACTCCGGCAAGAGGCTCGTTCTCGTGACCGCGCACCGTCGCGAGTCATTCGGCGCGCCGATCCGCGAGGCGTTCGGCGCACTGCGCGAGATCGCGGACCGCTATCCCGACACAGTGATGGTCTACCCGGTGCACCCGAACCCGAATGTACGCGCACCCGCCGAAGAGCTGCTCGGCGGCCACGAACGGATTCTGTTGACGACGCCATTCGACTACTTCGACCTGGTTCACGCGCTGCGCCACGCGACTCTCGCCATCACGGACTCGGGCGGGATCCAGGAGGAAGCACCCAGCTTCGGTACGCCCACTCTCGTGCTACGCGAAGTCACGGAGCGGCCCGAAGGCGTCGATGCGGGTGTCACGATCCTCGTCGGCACCGACCGCAACCGCATCATTGACGAGGCTTCCAGAATTCTCGATCGTCCGGCCGACGGCCATCGCTCCGATTCCTATAATCCTTACGGCGACGGCAACGCCGCAGCGCGCATTGCGGATGTCATTGCGCACGTGCTGACGGGCGAGCCGCGCAGAACGACCGACCTGTCATGAAGGTTCTGCAGCAGTGCGTCTATTTCCCGCCGGAAGTCGGCGGCCTGGAGAGCCACTGTTACTACCTGTGCAAGGAGCTCGTCCGCCTCGGCGATGACGTCACCATGATCACCTCGCGGTCCAAACCGGAAGCAGCTGAGCGCGAGATGATGGACGGCGTCAATGTCATCCGGACCTGGTTCCCGACCAAGTCGCCAGCCGGCTGGATGGCGCACACCATGGCGAGCATCCCGACGTATCTACCGTACGCGAAGCGCGCGCACGTGCTGCACGCCCAGACATTCGCATCCGCGCCACCGGCGATGATGGCAAAGAAGCTGTACGGCCATCCCATGGTGCTCACACTTCACACATCGCACTTCCTGCGTCTCGCGAAGAAGCCGGCGTGGCAGCCGATCCTCCGCAACATCATCCGCTCCGCCGACTGGCTGCTGGCTGCGAGCGTGGAGCTTCGCGATACCGCGCTCGGCCTCTATGCACACCCACGCGCGGAGGCCGTCACGAACGGCGTGGACACGACCATGTTCCAGCGTGTGACTGCAACGCACCCGCCTCGCGCGGGCGTGCGCCGTGTCATCGTGCCACGCCGGTTGTTCGAGAAGAACGGTGTCGAATACTTCATCCGCGCGATGCCACTGATCCGACGCGCCGTGCCGATGGAGGCGCTCATTGTCGGTGATGGCCCGGAACGCGAGAAGCTCGAGCGCCTCGCCGCCGACCTCGGCGTGATGGACGCCGTGCAGTTCATGGGTTCACGCCCCAACACCGAGATGCCCGGACTGCTGGCCTCCGCGGAGATTGCGATCCTGCCGTCCCTGATGGAGGCGACGAGTGTTGCGGCACTCGAAGCGATGAGCTGCGAACTGCCTGTCGCGGCCTCCAATGTCGGCGGCCTGCCAGAGATTGTCGATGAATCCGTCGGTACGCTGTTCAACCCCGCCGACCCCGACGACCTGGCAGCGAAGCTCGTCGCACTGCTCAACCGAACTGATCTTGCTGACGTCGGGCGCCTCGCGCGCGATCGCGTCGTCAACCACTGGAGCCTTGAGCGCCTCGCGCGCCGGCATCAGGATATCTATCGCGAATTACTGCTGGAGAAGAACCGCTGATGGCGAAACGACAGCCCGCACGGCCCGCACCGAACAGCGCACCTCGCGTGACGGCATCGCAGCGCGCGGCGCGCGAACGCATCGAGAACGAACCCGATATCCCTCGCTGGGTTCCGCCGCTCGTTTTCGCACTCGTCACGGTGCTGCTGTTCCCGGAAGTGTTCTTCCAGGGCAACACGCTCATGGGCACCGATACGCTCGGCCTGAGCTATTTCGCACGCAACTTCTACACGGAGTTCGTGCGCAGTTCCCATGCGTTCCCTTTGTGGAACCCCGTGATCCTCGGTGGCCTGCCGTTCCTCGAGGGCATGCATGGCGACATCTTCTATCCGCCGTCCCTCGCATTGTTCTTCCTCGATGCGAAGGCGATGTGGGCGTGGAAGATGATCCTCCATATCTTCCTCGCCGGTCTCTTCATGTACGGCTGGTTGCGACGTGGTCTCGGGCTGCGACGCGGGCCCGCCTTCTTCGGCGGTCTCGTCTTCATGATGGGTGCCGACCTGGTCTCCCTTGTGACACCGGGTGGCGACGGCAAGTTGTTCGTGTCCGCACTCGCGCCCCTCGTCTTCTGGCTCGCGGAACGTGCCGCACGCAATCGCCGCATCGCGGACTTCGCCGGCTTCGCACTCGGCATCACGCTGATCGTGCTCACGTCACACATGCAGCTCGCGTACTTCTGCGTGTGGGGCGTGTCCGCGTACTTCTTCTTCCGCGTATGGCAGATCTGGCGGGCTGAGAATAATGGCAGGGAAGTGGGGCGCCTCATCGCGATGTTCGCGCTCGCAGGCATCCTCGGCACAGGCGCGGCCGCCATCCAGTTCCTGCCGCCACTCGACTATCTGCGCACGACATCGCTGCGCGTGGACCAACGCGTGGATGAATCGCAGACCTATGCCGAAGCCACGAGCTTTTCGCTGCACCCGGAAGAGATCGTGTCGCTCGTCGTCCCGGAGTTCATGGGTGCGTCCGTGACGCCCGACGGGCCCGCGACATACTGGGGCCGGAACTCCATCAAGCTGAATCACGAGTACGCGGGCGTGATCGTGCTGCTCCTCCTGCCGATCCTTTTCCTGCGACGGCGGACTCCCCAGGTCTGGTTCTTTGCGGGCCTGGGCGTCGTCTCATTGATCTACGCGCTCGGCGCCAACACGCCGTTCTTCCATCTGTTCATGCTAATCCCGGGCGTCAAGCTGTTTCGCGCGCCGTCCCTGATCATCTTCCTGTATGCACTGAGCGTCTGCACGCTCGGCGCGCTCGCGCTGCAACGATTGCTCACACTCCGAGGCAGCGATGATGATGAGGCGCGCGCGGTTTCGCGCTACCTGTGGATCGCAACCGGCATCACTGTGCTCCTCGCCGTATTCGCATCCAGTGGCGGGTTGCTGAAGACATGGCTCACATTCTACAACCCCGGTGAACGCGGCGCCGCCAATCTCGTCAACAACGTCGGCAATCTGGAACTCGGGTTCTGGCTGCTCTGCGCATTCTCGCTGCTCACTACGCTGTGGTTCACGGGCATCCGCAAATCCCTCTACGGAGCGCGCATTGCCATTGCCGCCATCGCGATCCTCGCGGCTGTCGACCTGTACCGCGTCGACCGGTGGTTCGTGAAGTTCACGACCATGTACAATGATGAAGCGCAGAAGTACGGCTTTTTCGAGCCGAATGATGCGCACAAGTTCCTGATCGCACAGGCACAGGCAGGGAAGCACCCGTTCCGCGTCGCTAACTACGACGGCAGCACGCAGCCGCTGTCGCGTAACACCCTCGCGATTCACGGCATCGAACAGGTCGGCGGCCTGCACGGCAACGAGATCGGTCGCTATGCCAAGCTCATCGGTGACGCAGATGCGTCCGCGGTGTTCCAGAATCTGCAGCTGCTCGACCTGGTGAACGCCGAGTACATCGTGTTCCCCGGTGAGCTGAACGCGGACACGGGGCCGCTCGAGAAAGCCTTCGTCGGCACCACAAGCGCGGTCTACCGCAACAAGAGCGCATCCCCTCGCGCGTTCCTTGTCGGCCGGGTGCAGGTCCTCGATGACAGCATCGCACTGCCCGCCATGCAGAGCGGCCGCATCGATCTGCACAACTTCGCGATCGTTGCCGACACCTCGCCCGAGCTCGCCACGATCCAGCCCGACCCACGCGGCGTCGTCGAGTGGACGGACCGCAACGCCAATCGCGTGAAGTTGCGCGTGCAGTCAGACAAGCCTGCGCTCCTCGTCATCTCGGACAACTACTATCCGTCATGGAGGGCGACGATCGGTGGCAAGCCTGCGCAGATTCATCGCACGGATTACACCTTCCGCGGCATCGTTGTACCGGCCGGCACGAGCGAGGTCGAGATGTACTACGACGCAAGCCACCTGCGACTCGCGGCCATCACGTCCATTGTGCTGCTCCTGCTGCTCACGGGCGCAGTCGTCGGTGGGATGATCCGCGGACCACGCCGCGAACTCGACGGGGCCGACAAAGCATGACGCGCCCCGGCGTCACTGCCTATGACGTGGCGGACCACTATGATCGCGCGTACTTCGACGACCTCGTCGCACGGTACCGCACGCGCAACCGGTTCGCGCGCCAGCGCATTGCCAATGTCTTCCGACTCCTGCCGACGGATCTGACTGGGATGACCCTCGTCGACATCGGCTGCGGGATGGGCACATTCACGGTCGAGGCCGCGCGCAACGGCGCCCATGGTGTCGGCGTCGATCCCGCCGCCGAAGCCGTGCAGGCAGCTCGCCGCGTCGCCGACGCCGAGGGCGTTCGCCATGCGGACTTCGTTCAGGCCGATGCGGCAATGCTGCCCATGCCAGACGCATCCTGCGACATTGTTCTCGCCGCCGATATGACCGAGCATCTCGACGACGACACGATGTCGAAGATCTTCGCGGAGGCGCACCGAACGCTCCGGCCCGGTGGCCGCATGGTCATCTACACGCCGGAACAGTCGCACCTGTTCGAACGGCTCAAGGACAGCGGGGTCATGACCCAGGACCCGTCGCACATCGGCATCCGGTCCGCGGCCGAGCTCGCAGCCGCGCTGCGCACCGCAGGGTTCGACGTCGCTCCCGTTCGGTACATGCCGTCCCACCTGCCCGGCTGGAACCTGCTCGAGCGAGGACTCAGCCGCTGGGTCCCGTTGCTCCGCCGTCGCATCGGCTTGGTCGCCACCAGGACAAGGACGTGACCTCCGGTCCCGCTCGGCACGCACTGCGCGCCGTCGCCCTGCTCTTCGTCGCCTTCATCATCTGGCGCGTCTACGCGTCCGTCGCGCCCGACCTCGCAAAGCTGTCCTGGGCAGACATCACCAAGTGGCGTCCAGCCATGGCGCCTCTCGCGTTGTCATTCGTCGTGCTCGTCGCGACACAGTTCTTCCACGCATTTCTCTGGCGACGGATTGCCGTCGACATCGGCTCTCCCGCGCCCGGTACGCGCGAGACCTTGCACATCTATTTCATTTCCAGCCTGGGCCGCTACCTGCCCGGCAAGGTCTGGCAGATCGCAGGACTCGCGACCCTCGCCGCTCGCTTCGGCATGGCCGCTGGCCGGGCCGCCGCCGCGTCCGTGATCGCGCAGATCATGTTCGTCCTGACCGGACTTCTGCTGCTCGGCGCCGCGCTGCCACGCCTCGGCGAGTTCCTGCCACCCGGCCATAGCGGCCATATACTCAGACGCATTCACCCACTCGGGCTCAGCGCCCTCATGATTGCGGGCATCACTGCCGCGGTGTGGCTCGTGGCCGCAACATCCCTGGGGCAGGGAATTCGAAACACTCTTCTTAAGCTGGCCGGACCCGCCCTGGGCGCCCGGCTCGGCAACTCTGTGAGCGTTGCAGAGGTCATAACGGTTAGAAATGGCGTTGTGTGGGCACTGGGGTATGCACTGTCATGGGGCCTCATCGGCGTCGCGTTTGTCCTCTTCGTCGGCGCGTTTCAGCCACTCGGGGCAGGGCAGTACCTCGTCACAGGCGGTATCCTCGCGGCTGCCTACCTCGTCGGGTTCCTGGCCGTGGGCATTCCCGCCGGCATCGGCGTACGCGAGGCAGTCATGATGGGCATGCTCGCCACAATCGGACTGCCGTCGTCACTCGCAGTCATGATCGCGGCCAGCTCGCGCATCTGGTTCACGGCAGCAGAACTCCTGCCGATCCTGTTCATTCCGCTGGTCCCGGCCGTCAAGGCCGACGGGGGACCCGCGCTCAACGGCATTCTATGAGCATCATCGAACGCGCGCTCGTTATCATCCCGACCTACAACGAACGCGAAAATATCCCACGGTTGATTCCGCTGGCCCTCGCACAGGACCCCCGGATCGACATCCTCATCATCGACGACAACTCGCCGGATGGTACCGGCGGCCTCGCCGACGACATATCCGCATCCGAATCACGCGTCCATGTCCTCCACCGCGCGGGTAAGCTCGGCCTCGGAACCGCATACCTGGCCGGGTTCAAGTGGGGCATCGAGCGAGGATACGACGGCATCCTCGAAATGGACGCCGATTTCTCGCACGACCCTGTACACCTCCCGCAGTTCCTGCGCGGCCTCGAGCAATTCGATGTAGTACTCGGATCAAGGTACCTCGACGGACGAGTCACTGTCGTCAACTGGCCCATGCCACGGCTGCTCCTCTCCTACGGGGCAAACATCTACGCCCGCATCGTGACCGGCCTGCCGCTGTTCGACGCGACCGGCGGCTTCAAGGCGTTCCGTCGAAAAGTCCTGGAAGCGATCCCGCTGGACCTCGTCGAATCGGAGGGCTACGCGTTCCAGATCGAGATGAGCATGCGCGCGTGGAAGAAGGGATTCACGATTGGCGAGATTCCGATCGTGTTCGTGGACCGGACGCTTGGTGAGTCGAAGATGTCGAAGCGCATCATCCGTGAAGCGGTGTGGCGGGTGTGGAAACTGCGCTTTCAGGCACTGGCGGGGAAGCTTTAACACACGGCCGGATATCCTTTCCCGACAGCCACATGGACGTCGAGCTCTGACGTTGCATGAGAAAGCCAGTTCCGCGGTATCTCCTTTGCACATGAGGGGAGCGGTTGTGCGTCACGCCACCCGTTCCAAACTCCTGGATGAAAGGGACTACTGTCCTTGGCGCTTCTCGATTCTGATCAGCAGGCAGTCTTTCTGGCCGAGGCGACGGCCGTTCTGGCGTCGTCCCTTGAATACGAGGTCACGCTTCGTCACGTAGCTCAGCTCGCCGTGCCGAAACTGGGCGATTGGTGCGCGGTCGATCTTTTGGTCGAAGGGGAGATCAGGCGCGTGGTCGCTCAACACACGAGCGAATCGAAAGTTGAGATGGTTCGGCGGATGCAGCAGCTGTATCCGACCGACCTCAACGACGCCACGGGCGTAGGTCGCGTCATCCGCATGGGCGCCTCGGAATGGGTGGCAGACATTCCCGACGGTCTCATCAAAAGCAACGCGCGGGATGCAGCACACCTCGAGATGCTCGAGCAGCTGGACCTCCACTCGTACGTCGTGAACCCGATGCGCACGCGGACGGGCGTCATCGGTGCCATGACGTTCGTATTCGCGGAATCCGGGCGGCGGTATGAAGAATCCGATCTTCCTTTCCTCGAAAAACTGACGCGTCGTGTGGCGACCGCAATCGAGAATGCGCAACTCGTCCGGGACCTGACCGAGGCGCACGACCGGCTTCAGGAGCAGGCTGCGGAACTCGAGGCGCAAGCTGTGGAAATGGAGGAACAGGCCACCGAATTGGAGACGCAGGCGAACGAACTCGAAGACCTCAACGCCGGCCTGCAGGGGTCCGAATCGCGTATTCGCGGAATCATCGATTCCGCCCTCGACGCCATCGTCACAACTGACGCCAGTAGCATGATAACGGGCTGGAACAGACATGCGGAGGTCATCTTCGGGTGGTCGGAAAGCGAGGCCATTGGCAGGTCTCTGGCGGAAACCATCATCCCGTTCATCTATCGCGCGAGGCATCAGCAGGGCATCGATCACTACCTCGCGACGGGAGAAGGCCCCATCCTCGGCCGCCGCATCGAGATCACTGCCTTGCGACGGGACGGCCACGAGTTCCCCGTGGAACTCACCGTTACACCGGCCCGCGTGGGTGGAACCGTTGTATTCAACGCGTTTCTCCGTGACCTGTCGCAGTACAGGGCGGCCGAGGCGAGGAGAGAAGCGGAGCATGCGGTGACGCGCAGCCTCGCGCACGCGGAAAACATGGAAGAGGCCGCGCCACTCATTCTCGCCGCAATGGGCGAACGCTTCCGCTGGCAGGCTGGTATCATCTGGAGCGTAGACCATGCATCCAGGGAGCTCCGACACGTAGCGACATGGCACGCGCCGGATGCCGCGACGAACCCGCCACTCCGCACGATCAGCGAACTGGCTGGCCTCGCCTTGGGCACCGGAGAGGGGCAGTGGGCGACGCATCTCGGCGGGGACGCTCCCGTCCAAACAGCCGCGTTCGCCGTCCCCCTGCGCGCGGGCGGGGCGGTCCTGGGCGTTCTGGCATTTCTTCACGACGGCGCACTCGAACCGGACCCTGATCTCCTCGCCACGGCTGATGCCATTGGCAGGGAAATCGGCCAGTTCGTCGGACGTATCGACGCAGAGGCCGAGCGCGACAGGGCGCACGAGGAGATGCGCGGCATCAACATCATGCTCGCCGCAAGGACCGCTGAAGCGGAAGACGCAAACCGGGCGAAATCTGAATTCCTGGCAAATATGAGCCACGAGTTCCGGACCCCCATGAACGCGATAATCGGATACAGCGATCTCTTGGACGCGGGGGTCAAGGGGGATCTCACACAGGCACAGAAGGAGCTGCTCGAGCGCATCCGCTCAAGCAGTTCTCACCTGCTCGGTCTCGTCGAAGACGTTCTCGACCTGGCAACCATTGAGGCAGGCAAGCTCACCGTCGAACGTGATGCCGTCGCATCGGATACGGTGATTGACGCCGCCCTGCAACTCATTGAGCCTCAGGCCGTGGCGCGCAAGCTCACACTCGTGAATTCCTGCGATCCCGACGGAAGCCACGTTTTCCGCGGAGATCCCGACCGAACCCGCCAGGTCATCGCAAACCTCCTGGCAAATGCCGTAAAATTCACGGACCCCGGCGGCACGATCACCGTACACTGCGAAGAGGCGGCCGTGCCACCGGACGGCGGATTCATGGGCAGCCCAGGACCCTGGATCAGAATCAGCATCACCGACACCGGTGTCGGCATGGAGCCGGAAATGCTCGATGCGGTTTTCGAGCCGTTTGTTCAGGCAGAAACCGGGCATGCCCACCGGAGGGGCGGGACCGGTCTCGGCCTGACTATCAGCCGGCGGTTGGCCCGTATGATGGGCGGTGAAGTGTCCGCCGTAAGCGCCTTGGGCGAGGGCTCATGTTTCAGCCTGTGGCTGCCGGCTGCGAGCGCCAGTTAGTAAGAGCGCGGGCGATGTGGAAGGAAACGTAGTTATCCACGGCGTAAGTTTACATAACGTATATTATGTGAAGTGGAGACGGGACGAATTCGGGCACGGATCACCGCAGGATCTCACCATTCCGCCAGGCCTTGCTGGCGTGGATGCTCGGGTCGGGGCGGAAAGACTACGGCGCCGTGAAGCAATCGTTCACGGCGCCGATGAAAAAACGTCTCGGTCTGGGATAAGGCGGCGCGAGGTGCGCCCGCCCGGTGAGGACTACTTTGCTACGGTAACACCCGCGGCGGCCTGGGCCTCGCCGAGGCGAAGCTGGTAGATGTCGCGCTCCGGGTTTGTCTCCGGCGTCATGTCCACGAGCCGCTTGTAGAGTTCGACGGCGCCCGTTGCATTCCCCTGCTCGAGGCGCAGTCTGGCCGCATTGTCGAGGCCTTCCTGCTTCATGTAGAGGAACGGCGCGTTCGCGCCGAGCGCCAGGTACGCGCGTTCAGCCTTGTCCGCCGACTTCGCCGCTTCGTAGGCGCTGGCCAGCAGGATGGCTGCCTGTGCGCCTTCGGCTGTCTTCTCGTTGCCGCCGAGCTTCTCGAGTGTAGCGACGGCCTTTTCTGCCTGGCCGGCGAGCAGGTATTGCTGGGCGAGCATCAGGCGGGCCTCCGAGGCCACGTCCGTGTTGCCGAAGCTGTCCACATACTTCTCGAGGTCGGTAATGGCGAGTGGCGTATTGCCGCTCTGTACGGTTGCGCGGACGCGTGTAAGTTCCGTCGTCGCCTTCTCGGACATGGAGCCGCGATAGCTCATGTACCAGATTGCGGCGAGAACGCCGAGGACCAGGACGATCGAGCCGGCCGTTACGACCTTGCGATTGCGGCTTGCCCAGGTGGATGCTTCATAGGCGCGTGCGACGAATGCGTCGTCGATGCTGCCTTCATGGGAGTGAACCCGGCGTGCCGAGGGATGTCGAGTCATTTCGCTGCGTTTCGAGTGGTCCGACAAAGCCAACGCCCGCGGGGACAGGCCGACGCGGGCGGATATCGGTGTAGCATGATAAAATAAGGTATGTCCAGCAGTAGCGTCAACTCCAGAGGAACGGTCGAGCCGAGCTTGGGTCGCGATAAGACAGGTGGCGTATGCCTTGCATCCTGCCTGCACATAATGACATACGAGAATTCCGCGGTGTCGCGGGTCGAAGCCGGATCCGTTTCCGGGCTGCGGGCGCACGCGCGTTCGCGGCCTCGTTTTGCTGCCGTGATCGTCGGCCTGGCCGCGACATTGCTGATCACTGCTCTCACGGGATGTAACGCCCGCACCACAGGCGCCGCGCTGTACCCGCAGCTGGTTGCCCAGACCGGTAAGCAGATCAGCTCTGTGGAGTTCATCGGCACCGAGCCCTTCTCTCCCGATACGCTCCAGAAGCTCGTTGTGACGCATCCATCGCGTTGCGATATCGCTGGCTTTCCCACGTGCATTCCGTTCACGAGCATCGGGCGGAAGGTCGTTCGGCTGGATCCGGAGACGGTGCGTCGCGACGTCCTGACGCTCATGCTCTTCTATCGTGCAGAAGGGTACTTCGGCACGCGTGTCGAGCCGGCCGTCGAGCTCGAAGACGATGACCGCGTCAAGCTGACATTCGCTGTTCAGCGAGGTGAGGCGATCATTCTGGATGCGCTGGATGTGACCGGTACGGCGGGCATCATGGATCCTGATTCCCTCACGCGCGCGCTGCCGCTTCAGCCTGGCCAGGTATTCGACCTCGGCAAGTTCACCGCGTCCGGCGATGCCGTGCTGCGCGGCATGTACGCACGCGGCCACGCGTATGCGGAGATCCTGCGCAATTATTCTGTGGACACGCTCGACAACCGCGCAATCGCATCGATCGAGGCGATCCCGGGTCCGCGCGTTGTCGTCGACTCGATCATCGTGCGTGGTGCGGATCACCTCGGTCGGGCGAATGCGATTCGGCAGCTGACGTTCCGCCCGGGTGACATCCTGCAGGTGAGCGCACTCGCGGCCAGTCAGCGCAACCTGTACGGTCTTGAGCTGGTGCAGATTGCGAGTGTTGCCGTCGCGCCGGACTCCCTGCAGAAGCCGCCGCCCTACGACAGTACGACGGCTACCGTAGCCATTACGGTGGCGGAGGCCCCGGTGCACCAGGTTGATGCCGCCGTTGGTTTCGGCACGGTCGAGTGTCTGCGTGCGGAGGCCTCGTGGCTGAGCCGCAGCTTCGGCGGTGGCGCGCGCCGTCTCGCGGTGACCGGTGCGATGAGCAAGATCGGCATCGGCGGTCGTACCGCGAGTGACCTCGGCAAGTCGGTCTGCCGTGCATTCCGCAGCGACACCACGTTTGAGTCGCGCGTCGACTACAGGTTCGGTATCGATTTCACGCAACCGTACTTCCTGTCTCCGCGTAACCAGGTCACGCTCAACCTCAGTGCAGAGCGTCAGTCGGAGCCGGGCATCTATCAGCGCGAGTCGCGCGGCGGTCGTCTCAGCGTCAGTCGCAGACTCGGCAATCGAACATTCGCGAGCGGGGCATTCGACGCGGAACGCGGCAGCACCATTGCTTCACCTGCGCTCTATTGTGCCGCATTCCTCGTGTGCCAGATCGGCCTCACCGATTCACTCGCCCGTCCGCGGTTCCGCAATGCCGTCGAAGGGGCATTCGTGCATGACCAGACCGACATGCCCGTGGACCCATCGAGCGGTTTCAACGTGTCCTCATCGCTCACGTGGGCGGCGGCCGCACTCGGTTCCGAGATCACGTTCTTCCGCATGTCCGCGCAGGGCGGATACTACCGACAGCTGCAGCCGGGGTGGGTCGCCGCATTCGGCATGCGCGTCGGGAATTTCTTTCGCAGCGCGACCCTCGATCCGTCGCGCAACTTCCTCCCGCCACAGGAGCGCTTTTTCGCCGGCGGTGCGAACAGTGTGCGGGGCTACGACCGCAACGCGCTCGGACAGGGCGTCTATGTGACCGGCGCGGTCGACTCGACGACCACCCCGGGTAGCATCGTCCCGGTCGGCGACGTCATCTTTGTACCGACAGGCGGTACAGCGCTCGCCATCACGAGTGCGGAACTGCGCTTCCCTTCCCCCGTGCTCTCGCAGTTCGTCCGTCTCGCAGTGTTCGTGGACGCGGGTGCCATTGGTACGCGTTCCGTATGGGACCTGTCGCCATCGAACTGGAAGGTCACGCCGGGCACCGGGCTTCGCCTTCAGACACCGGTTGGCCCCGTCCGCCTGGACGTCGCGTACAATCCGTATGGTGCGACGGCGGGCCCGCTGCTGGTGAGGGACACCGATCTGACGAGCGGCGGTGCTCTCACGCGCGTTTCTGAGTCATACCATCCGGGGCCTGGCTCGATCTTCAGCCGCTTCCATCTCACGCTCGGCATCGGGCAGGCGTACTAGTGTCGCGCCTCTACACGCGGGATGACTGGCGGCTTGCTGCCGCGGGAGTGCTCGCGGGCATTGCAACACTCGTGTTCGTCGTGTCCGTCTGGTTTCTCACGCGAGGCAGTGGCGGAACGACCGTAACAACGACCATTGCGACGGACAGCGCAGCCACACGCACGGATATGGATGCGGGCCCCGTCATCGGCCGCTTCTCGGCAGGCGTCACGAAGCGGCTGCGCGACACCCGCCCTGTCACGACACCGATGCGCGGACCCTTGCAGTTGACGGCGCGCGACATCGAATGGCTGGAACCGAACGGCCGCGTGTTTGCGCGCGCCGCGCGCGCGGTTGGCGACCTTGTCACTGCCCCGATGGCGAGAGGGGATGTACTCCTACGCAACGTTCTCGTTTCAAAACCTGAGGTGTTCCTCCGCGAGACACAGCCTGAAGTCTGGAACTTCGTTGCGGTCTTCGAAGAACTGCTGAACGCTCCCGAATCCGCAGAACCGAAGCGACGGATCCACCTCGACGGGCTGCGAATCGCCGATGGCTATGTCGATGTCAAACGGCCGGATGACGCATTCTCGTTCCGCAGTCTCGAAGCCGACATCTCGGCGCTTACGCTGTCCGACGCGCGACTCACGGAACCGTTGATGCTGCTTGCGACGGCGGACGCGGTCTTCGAACGACCTTCGACGAAGACCCGCTTGCCCCTGCATGCGAGCGATGCTCGTCTCACATTCCCGGATGGCACCGTCACCTTCAATGTTGCCAGTGTCACGCTCGAGAAGACGCGCCTTGCCGATATTCACGGCGTGTGGAATCCCGCGTGGGATGGCTACGCAGTCGAGGCGGAAGGTGACGCCGTCGCATTCGAGATTGCCGACTTCCGCTCCTTCGCGCCGGAGCGCATGCCCGAGGATGGCACTGCCACGTTCCACTTCCGCGTGAGCCCGCTCACGGGGGACGGGACCGATGTCGCGCTCACGGATATCGCATTCAAGGCGACGGGCGCGTCTGCTTCCGGTGACCTCGCGTTCCAGTTTTTTCCGACTCGATTCCAACTGGGCGATGTCGACTTGAATGTGGAGGCGCTCGAGCTCTCGCTCATCGAGCGCATCATGGGGCGCTCACTTCCCTACCGCGGCAGTATTGCCGGCACGGTTCGCGGGCCGGGTCGCGACATCCGCCTCGATCTGCTCGCAACGCTGACTACGCCCGCGGTCGAAGCGCCGTTCACGACGCGGGTCACGGGAAGTATCGCAATGCTCGAGAGCGGGCTGGATGTTCGGCAGCTCACTGCAGACCTGCGCGATGTGCCGCTTGCTGCACTCGAGGCGTTCGCGCCGGGGCTCCCGCTGGCCGGTACGGTGACAGGCACCGTGTCGATCACCGGCTCACCCGCGACGACGCCGATGCAGCTCGAGATGCGGCTGGAAGTCGGGACCGGCCTCGCTACACTCGCGGGTCTGCTCGACCTGTCCGGCGCGGTTCCCCGCTATGACGTGACGGGACGGATCATCGGTGTGGAACTGCAGAGCATCATCGAGCCGGGCGTCCCGCCGGTGACACTCGGCGGACAGTTCGCCCTCGCGGGTACGGGGTTCAAACCGGAAGAGATCGATGCGCGGTTGCGCATGGAGGGCGGCTTCACGGGCTGGCAGTCCAATTCCGGCGACACACTGCTCGCGAGCATCCGCGTCCGGAACGGCGCTGCGGAAGTCGACACGTTCACGGCCACGCTCGCGACTGCGAGCCTGGACGCGGAAGGAAAGTGGCGCTTCGTGGAGCCGCTGTCGGGTGCTGTGACATATCGTGCAGCCATCGCTTCACTCGAGCCGTTCGGTCCATACCTGCCCGTCGTTGGCGACAGCGCGGCAGCGGGCGCGATCGAAGCGACAGGCACCATCAGTGGTGCGCTGTCGAGCCTCCGTGTCGCCGGCCGCGTCGAGGCCGATGAAGTGCGCTCGGGCGAATGGACTGCGAGCAGCTTCGACGCGACGTACAACATTGCCTTGGGTGAGGCGGTGCCGGATGTGCAGTTGGAGGCCACGGGCCGCGGGATCGGGACGCCGACAGCAGGCACATATGCGATCGCAACGGCGAACGTCCGTCTGTCACCGCCAGGCTTCCAGGTCGATATCACTGCACAGCGCGCGCAGTCGCAGGGCGAGATCGCGGTGTCAGCGAGCGGCAGCGTGCCGTCATCCGGTATGCGCGAGTTGTACGTGCAGCGCGCGTTCTTCGATTTGCAGGAGGGCCGTTGGCAGCTGGCGAGGCCCGCGCATGTGTCGTGGGCCGGCGATGACGGCGTTCGCGTCGACAGTCTCGTGCTGCGCAATGAAGCGACTGCGGGCGAAGTCGTCGTCGATGGTCGGGTGCTGCCATTGAAGGACGCGGATTTCTCGGCGAGGGTCGCCGCACTGCCGATCGGCGACCTGCAGCAGTTGCTGGGCAGGCCTGCTGTCGTAACCGGGCTCGTCTGGGCGGACGCGCGGATCCAGCCGCCGGGCGATGCACCACACATCGACATGACGTTCCGGTTGCAGGACGGATCAGTGCAGGGCGTGCCGGTCTCCCGACTGGAGGGCACCCTCAATTACGCAGACAGTCGCGCGGTCGCGCGCTTCACTGCGGCGCTCGATACTGCAGGCTCGCTGAACGTCGACATCGGCATTCCCGTTGCCATCGACCTGACCGACTCGACCAAGGCAAGGTTGCTCGATGATGGCGCACTCAGCGGCCGTATCGACGCGGTCAATCTGTCGCTCGCGCCCGTAGAGTCCTTCCTTGCAACCGTGCGCGATGTCACCGGTGTCCTGAACGGCGAGATCACGCTCGGCGGCACCGTAACGGAGCCGCAGCTGAATGGTGACATGGTCTTGAGCGGTGGTCATGTCGTTGTGCCGATGCTCAACCAGACGTACAGGGAGATCGGCGGCACACTCCGTTTCGATGGCCGGCGAGCACTGCTGCAACAGGTGAGTGCGCGCAGTGATGGCACCGTTCAGGTCACAGGTGACATTACATTCGAAACGCTCGACGAACCGGTGTTCGCACTCGTTGCGACGATGGACCGGTTCCGGCCGATCGGCGTGGACAATCAGGCGGATGCCGCGGTCGATGGTACACTCAATCTCGTGGGTCGCCTCGACGCGCTCGTCATGAACGGCGCCATCACGCTGCACGATGGGTACCTCCTGATTCCACAGTTCGGTGCGGATATCTCGAGTGCGTATGGCGACCTCACTGTCGCATCGTCCGCGCTCGGCGACGACCTCACGCCCGCACCGAAGGCGCAGTGGATGCAGAATCTCGCGGTTCGCGACCTGACCGTCCGCATGGGCGATGGTGTCTGGATCGAAGCGCAGGAGGCCAAGCTGCAACTCGGCGGCACGCTGACCGTCAACAAGCGTCAGGACGACATCAGCATCCTCGGTGAGCTGCAGGGGTTGCGTGGCACGTATACACTCTCGGCCGGACCCATCGTCCGTCGCTTCGACATCACACGCGCGGTCGTGCGGTTCCAGGGCGGGACCGAGATGAACCCGGCGATCGATGTCGATGCCCGCCGGATTGTGCTCGATCCTGGAAACACCGGCAACAGGCGAATCAACGTCGACGTCCATATCGGCGGTACGATGCGCGCGCCTACGCTCTCACTCGCGAGCGATGATGCGCCCAACATTCCCGAATCGGAACTGCTCAGCTACCTGCTCTTCGGTCGCTCAACACTCGCGCTCGGCGCAAGCCCCATTGGACAGGGTGGCCTGCTATCCGAGACGGTCGGTGCGGGACTCGTTGAAGGACTGAGCGCACGCTTCGAACGTGCGCTCGTCGGCGATCTCTGCCTGCCGCTCGATGTATTTCAGGTGAATGTCGGGCTGGATGGTGCGTCATTCGTGCTTGGACGTCAGCTCGCGGATGACCTGTTCGTCTCGTTCGAGTCCTACCTCACGTCGATCAATGCGGAGGCCGGCGGCATGAATGACTGGGCGCTGCGCTTTGAATGGGCATTCGCGCCGCAGGCATCCGTTCAGTTCGGCATTGAGAACGTCAAGCGCGGCGGGCGCATCAGAGGGTTGAGCTCACTGCTCGGACGCGATTCGAAACAGCAGGGCTTCGTCGAGTTCCGTCGCCGTTGGACATACTGACACTGGGCGCTGCGGCGAAGCGAGCCATGGCTGAATCCAGGATGGCTGCGCGGATCGCGGCAAGGCACGGTTCGGACAGCAGCCGTTCCGGACGCGTGCTGGCATATCCTTCGAGCTGGCGTTCGGTGTGATTGGAACACCCGGGCCACAGCAGAATCTTCGACGCCGCTCGCGCGTAGCCTGTGATATCCGACGTCTCCTGCGCATTGATGACCGTTGGTTCGCCGGCCGGAATTCCGAGTTGACCCTGCTCGATCGCGCGGCGGATCTTCGATGCGATCGCTTCACATGGCGCGATCACGAGTGCATTCGGCTGCACGAGTGTCGCGCGCAGTGCATCGAGCAGCTCCGGCGCGAGCGTGGCCTGCACCACCGATCGGAACGCGCCCTGCAGTGCGGTCAGCTGATTGCAGAACGGTGTCGTGACGACGAAGGGTGCGGCATCGTACTGCTCGCGCACCTGTCGCAACTCCGTATCGGAAACGGCGACGGCGTTCAGGCGAGCCCTGCGCTGCAGTTCGTCGGCGATCAGCGTCGCCATCGCACTGTCGGATTCGACCACCGGTATCGGGGTCTGCTCGATGGCCTCGATCGCATCCAGCAGTCGCAGCATGGTGCCCGTGTCGAGGCCGAGCTCACGACCACCTTCGTACGTATTGCGCAGCCAGCGCCGATGCAGCCGTTCGAGCGGGCTGCTCTGCGCATTCGGGCCCTCCGTCTTCAGATACACACCGGACCTCGCCCGCACGCGCACGAGTCCCTCTTCTTCGAGACGCCGGTACGCCGCGGCCGCTGTCTTCCGATCCACGCTCTCTGCTTCTGCAACGTCGCGGATGCTCGGCAGTCGTTCCCCGGCCTGCCAGCTGCCAAGGAAGATCCCCGTGACGATGCGGTCACGCAGTTGATCGACAACGATCGATCCTGGAAGTTCGCGCCCCATTCCTGCCTCCGACCCGGTGCTCGCGTGTGTGTGTCTGATGCTCCTGCACCAGTCGCAAGTTTGGTTCCGCTTGGCTAATGAAGCCTGAGCGGGATCGTGAGACCGACGGCGAGGCGAACGGCGCTGGTGAGCACGATTCGCCCTGACTCGTCGGATCCCCTGAGGCCCACCTCGAGCGTGGTGCCATCGCCCTCGACCGTCGTCGCCTGCGCCCTGTCGGAGAGCGGCGTACGCGTCAGATGGTCCGTCAGGTCGAATGTGAGCAGCAGCCGTTTGCGCTGGAGCGGGATCATCGCGCCCGCGCCCAACACCAGCGCACCCTGGGTGCGCGAGCCGGACGCGAACTGCGCGCGTGCCTCGGTCGGCACCTGGGTAGCGTCACCCCGTACGGCATAGCGGACCACGCCGCCGCCGAGGATTGCATAGGGATAGACCCGCCCGAGGGACAGGGCCGGGCGCAGCGCAACGCGCGCATCGACGCTCCATAGATCCAGACGCGCATAGCGCATCGTGTCCTCCGGTGTGTCGCCCCCGATGGCGGGGACGCCCGTGTTGGTCACGCGGAACCGCGTCGGCGTGAAGGACCCGCCTACCTGCAGCGCGGCCGTCGGCGACAGCCAGACCGACACCGTCGCGGCAGCGGTCGCCGTTGTCTGAGCGGAGATGCGGCGAGTGAATTCGGAGGTCGGGACAGGGGCGAGGATGCGCGCGGGGTCCTGCTGGAAGTCCGTGAATGCGGCACCGCCTGCCGACAGTGTGACCGTCGCGTTGCCCGCGCGGAAGAGATACTCCGCATTCACACGCGGCTGCCCGGTCTGACCGGCGAGCGGCGCCGCCACCGCGCAGATTGCGAGTCCGAGCAGCGGGGCGCGCACTGCGCTACTTCGAGGTCGCGCGGGGTCGTGTCCGCGTCCGCGTGCCCTTCGCGGCGCCGTCCGCGACCAGTGGCGCTTCCGGCGCGTGCTTCTCCCGGTACCACCACAACGCGGCGGAAACAAAGAACAGGATGAGACTGATCAGCTGGGACGTGGACATGCCGAGCACGTACCGATCCATCTTTGCACGGACGAACTCGATGAAGAAGCGCTCGATCGAGTAGAGGAACAGGAACGCCGCGAACAGCTGACCCGTCCTGTGACGCCGCTTTCCGAGCTGCCAGAGGATGCCGAGGATGACCAGCGCGAGCGCGATCTCGTACAGCTGCGTCGGATGCACCGTGACGAGCGCCGTGTCCGGGATCGACGCCGGGATCGAGTCCCCTGCAGCGCGCAGTTCGTGCGCATAGCTCGGCGGTGCGGAACCTTCCGGGAACACGACACCGACCCAACTGGTGGTGTAGCGGCCGTAGTCGTCACCGACCAGGAAGCAGCCGAGACGGCCGACCGCATACGCGAGCGCAATCGCGGGACCCGCGCCGTCGTACATCGTCGCCATCGGCAGCTTCTTGTTGCGGACCTGGATGCCGAATGCAATGACACCGCCGATGAGCCCGCCATACCACACGAGGCCGCCCCGGCTCAACAGCATGCCCATCGGGTCCGCCATCAGCTCGCCCCAGTGCAGTGCGAGATAGTAGAGCTTGGCACCGACAATGCCAGACACTGCGCACCACGCAAGCAGGTCCCACATGTGCTCCGACGGCAGGCCATACCGGCGCAGCTGCAGTCCACCGATCCACGCGCCCGAGATGAACGCGAGGAACATCATCAGGCCGAACGTCGTCACGGTAAAGCCGCCGACTTCGAACAATACTGGAAACATGCACAACTCCTCGCGGGATCGACCGGCTGCCTCGCGGCGCCATTATCCCGGAAAGATACCCGCAAGGCGACGATTGCTCAACGGACCACGCCCGCGCTTGCGGCGGCGCGAGCCCTTTTCGATCTTTGCACCAGCATCAACTCCGGGAGGTCCATGTCCAGGCTGCGACTCGCACTGGCACAGATGAACGCGACGGTCGGCGATTTCGCCGGGAACGCCGCCCGCATCCGCGCGGCGATCCTGGACGCGCAGGCGGCCGGTGCCGACATTGTCGCATTCCCCGAGCTTGCCGTCTGCGGATACCCGCCCGAGGACCTCCTGCTCAAGCCTTCCTTCATCGATGACAACCGCGCCACCATCGAGGCGCTCGTCCCCCTGACCAGGGGCATCATGGCCGTCATCGGCTTCGTCGATCGAGGTGTCGATCTCTACAATGCCGCCGCGGTTCTATACGACGGCGCCTGGGTCGGGACCTACCGGAAGCAGCGCCTCCCGAATTACGGTGTGTTCGACGAGCTCCGCTACTTCAAGCCAGGGCGAGGCGAGTTGATGTTCCAGCTCGGCGAGTTCAAGGTCGGCATCAGCATCTGCGAAGACGTGTGGGTTCCCGGCGGCCCCGTCGCTCGCCTCGGCCGCGCGGGCGCTGACGTCATCGTCAACATCAATGCGTCGCCATACCACCGCGGAAAATGGCGATCGCGCCACGCCATGCTCGCAACACGGGCGTCAGACCACGGCGTCGCACTCGCGTATGTGAACCAGGTAGGCGGCCAGGACGAGCTCGTGTTCGACGGCGACAGCATGGTCATCGGCCCCGATGCCGGCGTCCTCGCCGAGTCCCCCCTCTTCGTCGAACACCTCCTGCTCTGCGACCTCGAGCTCGAAGACATCTTCCGCGCCCGACTCCACGACCCGCGCCGACGCCACACCGTGCCCGCTGCGCCCAAGTCCGTCAAGTGTATCGAACTGCAGGCGACGCCACGTCCCGACCGTGTCGCCCTCACACCGCAGCAGCAGCCGCTGCCGCACGATGATATCCGCGAACTGTATGCAGCCCTCGAGCTGGGACTGCGCGACTACGTACAGAAGAACGGGTTCCAGAAGATCGTGCTCGGGTTGTCCGGCGGTGTCGACTCCGCACTCGTCGCAACGATTGCAGCCGATGCACTCGGCGCTGAGAACGTCATCGGCGTCCTCATGCCGTCGCGCTATTCGTCACAGGGCAGCATCGACGATTCGCTCGAGCTCGCCCGCCGGCTCGGCATCCAGACGCAGACCATCTCGATTGATGCGCTGTTCACGAGTGCCATGGAGACGCTCGCGCCTGCATTCGAAGGCACACCGCACGGTATCGCCGAGGAGAACCTCCAGGCGCGCGCGCGTGGTGTCCTGCTCATGGCGCTCTCCAACAAGTTCGGATGGCTGCTGCTTACCACCGGCAACAAGAGTGAGCTCGCCACCGGGTACGCCACGCTGTATGGCGACATGGCCGGCGGATTCGCACTGCTCAAGGATGTCGCCAAGCTCCTCGTGTACCAGCTCTGCCGCTGGCGCAATGAGAGCGCGGATGAGCCCATCCCCGAGATCATCCTGACCAAGCCCCCATCCGCGGAACTGCGACCGGATCAGAAGGACACCGATTCCCTTCCCCCGTATGAGGTCATGGATCCCATCCTCGAACGCTACGTCGAGGACGACTGGAGCATCCAGGAGCTGGTCGAGGAAGGATACGACGAAACCATCGTGCGCAGACTCGTCAAACTCGTCAACGCCTCCGAGTACAAACGCCGCCAGGCGGCACCCGGCGTGAAGGTCACCGAGCGCGCATTCGGGAAAGACCGGCGGTTGCCGATTACGTCGAAGTACGTGTAGCGCCGCGTGGCGGCGCTGACCGCGCGCGTTGCGCGCTGGCGGACCGCTGCGCTGGCGAAAAAAAGGCGGAAGGCTCAACCGCTGCCTTCCGCCTTCCGCCAGTGGCCGCCAGGCCACGGTCCGCCAGCGGCCGTCAGGCCACGGTCCGCCAGTGGCCGCCAGGCCACGGTCCGCCAGCGGCCGTCAGGCCACGGTCCGCCAGCGGCCGTCAGGCCACGGTCCGCCAGCGGCCGTCAGGCCACGGTCCGCCAGCGGCCGTCAGGCCACGGTCAGTTCTTGAACTCCACCTTCGGCGCTGCGGTCGCACCGGGATCCGCGGCGAACGGCGTCTTCGCTTTCGCGCCTGTCACCTTCGCGGTGATGGCCGCGGGGAATTTGCGGATGTAGGTGTTGTATGAATTGACCGCGGTGTTGAAATCGCGGCGCGAAACGCTGATGCGGTTTTCGGTTTCTGTCAGTTCATCCTGCAGACGCAGGAAGTTCGCGTTCGACTTCAGGTCCGGATACGCTTCGACGGACACATTGAGGAACGAGCGCAGGTTGGTGCTGACAGCCTGGTTAGCCGCCGCGATCTCATCCTGGTTCGCACTGCTCAGCGCCTGCGTCATCTGCTCGCGCGATGCGGTCAGCCCGGACCTCGCTTCTGCGACGCGCGTCTGCGTCGTGCTCTCGAACTTGGCGGCCTGATCGACCGTCGCGACGAGATTCGGAATCAGGTCGTTGCGTCGCTGCAGCTCCGTCTGGATGTTGCTGCTCATCTGATTTGTCTGCTCGTCCAGCTCCTGAATCGTGTTATAGCCGCAACCGGACAGCAGCAGAATTGCCGGTAGCAATAGATGACGTGCCTTCATAACCGTCTACCTCCCGAAGTTGTCGATGAATTGAACCAGCTTTTCCGTTGTGGTATTGAACGAGTCGACCAACGGGTCTTTCAATGAAACGGCGAGGTCGCCCTTCCCGCGTCGTGCTTCGAGCACGCGTAGCAGCGGTTGCGCGTCGGCACCGATGAGCGCCGCCGCAGTGCGCAGGACCTCGGCACTGTCGGACGGTACCGCCTGACCTCCCAGCCGAAGCGCGGTGCGGAAATACGTGATGAGCGACGGCATGGTGCTCATCATCAGCGTTCCCAGCTGCGCCGGTGTCTCCGTGATCAGCATGCCAAGGTACACCTGCAGCAGCTTGCCGCGCAGTTCGCGCTCCGCCTGCAGGCGGAGAATCGGCAGTGCCACGGGCACCGCGCTCAACGCAGGCGCACCGAACAGCTGCTCATTCGCGTCTCGCATGTCTGCGATCTCGATCGAGAACACATCCGCGGCGTGCGTCCATTCCCGCGTCTCGATGACGATCGGGTGTACGCGCTTTGCCGCGAACTTGCGCACGACCGGTGACGTCGCTGCGAGCGACGCACCGTTGATGTCATCGATCAGCACCAGGACGTTGATATCGCTCGTGCGTTTCAGCCACTCGCCGCGCGCAGCCGAGCCATAGAGCATCACGCCCTGCAGCGCACCACCGAGCGCGCGCTCGAGCTCGGTCGAAAATTCTGTTGCTATCGCCTTCGGTTCCATCATCTCTCCCTTACCAGCTCCGTCCCGCACCACCACCACCAAACCCGCCGCTACCACCAAAACCACCAAATCCGCCGCCACCGCCACCGCCACCGAACCCGCCGCCGCCGAAACCACCGCGACCGCCGCCACTCATCATCTGACCCAGGATCATGCCGAGCAGTACATTGCCGCCGCCGCCACCGCCGCGTCCGCCACGCCCGCGGCTGAGCGCGACAACGATCGCGATGATGATGAAGATGAACATCGGATTGAAGCCGCGGCTGCGGCGTTGCGTCAGCGGACGGGAAGCCGTGTCCGCGGCTGTCACGCCCGTCATCTCGAAGCCGAACCGCTCTGCATACTGTAGCGCGATCGCTGCAACACCCGCCTCAATGCCGGCGCCATAGTCCCCGGCGCGGAACGGCGGGAGGACATACTGATCCTGAATGCGGCCGGCTTCCGTTGCACTGATGAACGCATTCGTGCCGTACCCAGTCGCAATCTCGACCTTGCGGTCACCAGGCGAAACCAGGAACACGATGCCGGTTTCCTTCGCCAGGTCCCCCGGCTTGCCTGCCTTGCCGATCTTCCACTCGCGGCCGATTCGCATCGCCAGTGCGTTCGATGCTTCGCCCTCGAGCGACGGCAGCGTCACAACCACGATCTCGCCGCCCGACTTCGTACGGACCTCGTCGATGATCCGCGAGATCGACGCTTCGCGCTCGGGTGAGATCACATTCGCGAAGTCGTTGACATAGCCGACCGGCGCCGGAATCCGCTGCTGCGCGGATGCGTGCGGCACACCGAACCCCATGCAGAACACAAGGGCCGTGACCATCGCATGGACGGTGACGAACGCCGACTTCGACGTGTTACACGCGCGTGATGACATGGCGCGATGCTCGCGCAATTGCGGTGCCGCGATCACGCTTGCTGTTTCTGACGGTCTCGGCGGGCTGCCATGAGAACCTTCTCCGTGTCGAGATGGTCATTGCCACAATACGCGACGTACTCTTCGTACGTACCCTGGTAATCTACGATGCCAGACGGCTCGATATCCACGATGCGCGTCGCCAGCTGGTCGATGAACCAGCGGTCATGCGACACCAGGATGAGTGTGCCGGTATATGTCTTCAATCCCTCAACCAGCGCTTCGATCGACTCCAGGTCGAGGTGATTCGTAGGCTCGTCCAATACCAGTACGTTGGGACGCTCGATTGCGATTCGCGTGAAGACCAGCCTCGCAGCTTCACCGCCCGAAAGCGAACTCAGTCGCTTCTTCGGATCGTCGCCCGTGAACAGCGTCATCGCCATGTGGCCGCGCACAAACCCGACCCCCTTGTCGGGACAGAACTGTGTGACCCACTCCTCCGCCGTACGCTCCTCATTTTCGAGGTCGTCGTGATGGTCCTGAGCGAAATAGCCGGTGTGCGTCTCATAGCCCCACTCGACCTCGCCCGCGCTCGCTTCCGTAACGCCCATGCAGAGCTTGAGCAGCGTCGACTGGCCGATCCCGTTCGGGCCCATGATCGCAAGCCGGTCGCCGCGCTGAACCACGAGATTAACGCCGTGCAGTACTTCCCGGTCGCCGTACGACTTCCGGATCCCCTTGATCTTCAGCACGTCGCGGCCGCTGTGTCGATGCTCCTGGAACCGGAACGTCGGATA
>JBBSJG010000014.1:0-28668 GCA_038257485.1 Longimicrobiales bacterium
ATAGCGATGGAGGATCTCCTGCAGGACTTCGGCATCAATCACCGCTTCGATGGCCCCGGTCGCCACCTGCTCGAGCAGGGTGACGCTCGGCACCTTGTGGGTGTGGGGCGCTCCCGCCGCGTACATGATCACATTGGTGTCAACCAGGATCATGGCAGCAGCTCGTCCGCCCCCGGCACCAACTCCCGCTTGATCTCCTCCGGAGTCCCCACCGGCAACTCGAGCCGTGCCAGCTCCCGGACGGCCTTCACCTGGGCGCTGCTCCCCACCACGCCATACTGAAGCTCGCACGCCTCACGCACCAGATCCCCCAGGCTCCGACCCCGGCGCGCAGCCAGGTTCGAAAGGCGCCGATGGAGTTCGGGCGGGAACAGGATCGTCGTCTTCTTAGTCAGTTCCATATACATCTCCGTATATGGAAGTTATTGACCGTGGGCGCGCGAGTCAACAACACACACACAGCCGCGCTACCGAGCCGCCCGCGCCGTGCGCGCGTCTGACCTCGAGCGCCGGTACGTCTGGCCTCGCCGCTCACGACAGCATCGCCAGCGCCCGGGGTGCCACCGGCAGTTGCGCGTACCGTTCCGCGTTCTGCCTGAGCGACTCGAGGATGGGCACGAAACGCGGGTGCGCGAGCCAGGGCCGCCATATGGCATTGTGCAGGGTGATGGTATCGTGGATGCCGAGGCCGAGCCGTACCGACTGCTCGAGCCAGCGGGCCGCTTCCTCCACCTCACCGAGCAGGACGTAGCCCTGTGCGACGTACTCCGCGTACTGGAAGTCCTTCCAGATTCCGGCGGCGACATCCGGCCGCAGCATTCGGTGTGCCGCCTGTGCATCGCCGCGCAGGGCGTGCGCGAGAAATCCGCTCATGACCGTGAACACATTGGTTTCGAGCGTCGCGGTCCGATCGAAGGACTCGAGCGCGCTCTCGCGATCGCCCGCCGCCGCGTGCGCAAGTCCGGCGAGTAGCGGGACGACAGCGGCGGGCGCACTCGCCGGCGCCGTTGCCAAGAGTGCCACTGCCGCGGCGTGCCGGCCGGCGCACAACAGCGCGAAGTAATCGGTGCCCCACGCCAACGGATGATCGGGGGCCACCCCCCTGACGGAGAGCGCGATGGCGGACGCGGCGGCGAAGCGACCTGTGAACGCCAGCACGAACGAGTACCAGAACGCCACGTCGAGGTCTTCCGGCAGCTGCTCGAAGGCCACGCCGAGCTGGCGCGCCGCCTCCGCGATGTCGCCCTGCAGCGTCGCCACCAGCCCTGGGTGCCTCTCACGTTCCGACTGCGCGGGAGCGGGCTTGACCGGGAATTGGTGCCGGCCCGAAACGTGCACTTCCGATGGCATTAGTATAGCATTAGTATAGGTGGAGTAACGTCTTACGACTACGTGGCCGATGTACACCGCTTCACGATCGAATGTCCTGCAAACGCCGGTCCGGAAAGGCATTTTGAAAAATCGAACGTGGCGACGCGAGCCAACTGCCAGGAATGCAAGGCGCCTTCCTGGTTTTAGTGCGTATATCATGCGAGGCCTCCTGGCGTTTGGAGTGGCGGCGTCGCTGAGCGCGCCTGTGTCGGGGCAGTCGGCCCGGGACAGTCTGGTTCGCTTCCAGACTTCGCTGGGCCAGCTCGGGTACGAGCATGGACTGCTGCTGGATGGATTCAAGGGGGCGCGGTCGGTGTTCTTCGAGCTGCCGCTGGAGGGTGTAGCGCGCGACGGCAGCATCATGTTGAGCGCCCGTTTCGCGGAATCGGTGCTGGGCGAGTCGACGCTGACGGTGCTGGTGAACGACAAGCCGCGCCGCGCGCTGCTCAGCCGTATGGGCGCCGACAGCGGCGTGGTGACGGCGAGGGTGCCGCTGACCCCGGCGGAGCTGAAGCAGGAATTCGTGAAGCTGGGGATTCGCTATTCGCTGCTCAGGGACCGCGATATCTGCGTGAACCAGCAGCTGGGTGAAGCGTTCGCGACGGTGCTCCCGGAATCCAGGCTCGAATTTTCTGTCCCTGCCTCGGTGCTGCGCACGGTGGCGGGCGCGTGGCGGCTGCTGCCGCGTCAAGTCCGGATCGGCCTGCCCGCGCGCGCGTTGAATCCGGACGAATATGCTGCGGCGTACATGCTGGCGGTGTCGCTGCTGCGTCGCGGACTGGAGCCCACGTTTGTGCCTCTCTCCGACTCGGTCTCGATCATCATCGGCACGCGCGCGGAGGTCGAGCGCGGAACGTTGCGCGCATTGGCGGCGCAATCGGCGGATTCGGCGCGCTTCGGCGGCGACATCATGCTGGTTCAGCGGGCAACGCAGGGTCACGACAGTGCGGGCGTGATCGCGGTGGTGGCGAATCATCGGGCGAGCGCCATGCGCCTGCTGGGCCGGTTGTGGGAAGAAAGCGGCGGAGGTTCGCGCGTCGAAGTGCAATACGGCGACAATGTGCTGAGCAGTGCGAGCGTCGTGACGTTGCGCGACCTCGGCATGGAGGATGAAGAACGGATCTTCGCGGAGGAAGCGACCTGGTCGATTCCGCTGCGTCTGCGGGACATGCCGAGCGGACGGCTGCCGACGCGCCTGCGCCTCGACCTCGTGTCGAGTCGAACGGAGACCGAGGGCATCCTGCTGCTTCATCTCTATCTCAACGGCACACTGCTGGAAACGCGGCGTCTGGAGAGCAAAGGGTTACGGCAGACGTTCCGCTACACGCTGCCGGAATTTCTGCTGCGCTCGGAGAACGAGGTGCGCGTGGTGGCGCAGCGGGAGGAGGAAGGTGGCGCCTGCGACGCGCCGCAGGCGGCCTATCCGCTGCAGCTGTTGTCGACCAGCCGCGTCTACATCGAGAAGCAGTCCAATCGACCGCTGGGGTTCCGCGACCTGGCATTGCGTCTGAATGCCGGACCGGTGGTCTATCTCGCGCGCGACATCGCGGCCGAGCCTGCGCGCGTGCTTGGGTTCCTTCTCTACCTCAGCCGCGGCTTCTGGCCCGACGACATTGTGCCGGAAATTCACATGTACAATGGCGGTGATCTGCAGCCGACGGGACCGTTCGTTCTGTTGTCGCGCGACCCGCCGCCCAAGCTGCAGGCTCCACTGCGCCTTGGAAAAGAGCGCGTAACGTTGCGCGCGGTCGCTGGCGGACGTCCGCTCTTCGATCTGAGCCAGCTCGATCGGTGGACCATCATACAGGTTGCGCAGTTGGGGGAGCAGTCGGGTTTGTGGATCGCACCCGCGGCACAGCAGCCGCAGCTGGCGATGGTGCCGGTGAGCCTCGGTGATGAGAATGTCACGCTCCTCGACGAGTCCGGTCAGGCGTACCGGTTCGGAGCGAATGACGACGTGTTTGCGATCAACTATGCCGATCGAAGCGGGTTCGTCGAATCCATGTCGCGCTACCGCTGGCCACTGTTTGCGCTCGCGTGGCTGGTCGCCACGGTGCTCATTCTGTACGTAGCAATGCTCACTCGAAGACACCGGCGGAAATGATAACAGCCGCACAGCTGCGGATCGGTGACGTACTCGTGGCGAAGGGGCTGCTCACGACGGAACAGGTGACTGAAGCATTGGCCCTTCAGCGCAACTGGTCCGTTCGCTTTGGAGACGTAGTCATGGCCCGAGGCTGGGTCCGCGCGTACGACTTCTACAACGCGCTGTCCGAGAGCCGCGGCATGCCCTTCGTGAACCTGCTGCGCGAGCGGCCGCATGCGGGCATGCTCGATCACGCCGATGTCGAAAGCTACACGCGTCTGCTCACGTTGCCGTGGCGCTACGAAGACGGCGTCCTCCTGCTGGCGACCGCGGATCCGGGCCCCGAGGTGGAATCGTTCGCGCGCGCCCGTTACGGTGACGCCGTCGCTTTCGTGGTAACCTCGAAGTTCGACATCATCTGGACCACGCAGCAGGTGTTCGAGCGCGAGCTCACACAGAGCGCAGTCCATGGCCTGCAGGAAGCTGCACCCGAGATGTCGGCCCACTCCGTTTTCACGGGGCCGCAGCTGACCAGCATCTACGCCGTGCTGACCGTCGTACTGCTGGCGCTCACGGTATGGCCGTTGAACACGATCATTGCACTCAACATCCTCATCACCATCTTTTACCTCATCAACGTGCTCCTGCGCGTCACACTGGTGTGGGTGGGCTCATCGCATCGCATCGACATGAAGGTCACTGACGCGGAAGTCGGGCAGCTGTCGGACGCGGATCTGCCCGTCTACACGGTGCTCGTGCCAATGTTCAAGGAAGCGGCGGTGCTGCCGCGCCTGGCGGCAGGCATACGCGCGCTCGACTATCCCATGTCCAAGCTCGACGTCAAGCTCGTACTGGAAGCCGATGACAGCGAGACGATCGAAGCGGCCAAACAGCTTGGACTCGAGTCCATCTTCGAGATCCTGCGCGTCCCCGCATCGAAGCCGCAGACGAAGCCGAAGGCGTGCAATTATGCGTTGCACTTCGCACGCGGCTCCTATCTGACCATCTACGATGCGGAGGATCGCCCCGAGCCGGATCAGCTCAAGAAGGCGCTGGTCGCATTTGCCAAGGCGCCGGCAACCACCGCGTGTCTGCAGGCGCGGCTCAACTACTTCAATCGCAATGAAAACTGGCTCACGCGCCAGTTCACACTCGATTATTCCCTGTGGTTCGACTTTATCCTGCCCGGCCTGGAAAAGCTGCGCATTCCGATTCCGCTCGGCGGCACATCAAACCACTTCCGCATCGAAGTGCTGCGCGAGCTGCATAGCTGGGATCCATTCAACGTCACGGAGGATGCCGATCTGGGCGTGCGCCTGACACAGAAGGGCTACACGTGCGGCGTCATCAACTCGACGACGTTCGAGGAGGCGAACAACGATCTCGGCAACTGGATCCGGCAGCGCTCGCGCTGGATCAAGGGATACATGCAGACGTATCTGGTGCACATGCGCGATCCAATCCGGTTGTACCGCTCGCTTGGTCACGTCGGTTTCTGGGGTTTTCAGTTTTTCATCGGTGGCTCCATCCTCGTGGTGCTGCTGAACCCGTTGATGTGGGGGCTGTTCGCAGCATGGCTAATCTTCGGCATCGAGCTGCGGGCGTACTTTCCCGGCATTCTATTGAACTTATGTCCTCTTAATCTGCTGATCGGCAACGCCGCGTTTACGTACTTCAATATGGTCGGCGCGTTCAAGCGGAAGTATTACGACCTGATTCCGTACGGCCTGACGGCGATGTTCTACTGGTGGCTGATGTCGATTGCAGCGTACAAGGGCCTGTGGCAGCTGTTGCACCGGCCGTTCTACTGGGAGAAGACACATCACGGGCTGACGAAGATCGATCTGGACACGCCCGCGCCGGCGTCGGCGCCCGCGTGACCACACCGGCAGGCCAGGTCCGCCGACGCCTGATCCGGCGTTTTCCCTGGCCGCTCTTCGTTTTCTGGCTCGGCCTGCTGCTCGCGGTATGCGGGTTCTTTCGCGCCATGGGCTACGTTCCCGACCGCGCCATCACCAACTGGGCCAAGGTGCTGGGCGTCGCGGGCGCGGGCCGTCTGCAGCTAGAGAACTTCGGCATGCTGTATCCGCATCTCCCGCTCTACGCACTGCTGCCTTTCGCAATGATTCCGCCGCTGCGCACGGATTGGGCGCCGTTCATCGTGTCGAGCGTGTACGGCGCCATCACGCTCACGGTGTTGCACGGACGATTGATGCGCGCCGGCTACAGCATTGCAGCAGCACTCGCAGCCGGTCTGCTGGTGTGCACGCATCCCTTCTTCATCCGCGCGGTTGTGACGGGCACCAACCAGTCCGCCAGCCTGCTGGTGTTCCTGCTGATCGCCATGGGACTGATGCAGCTGCGCACGCGCGGCGACGCGCGCGCGTATATGCTCGCGGGCCTGTCTCTGGCGCTGTTCTTCTTCGTTGACGAACGCGCGGTCTACATTGCCGTAGCACTGCTGCCGGTACTGCTGCTCTTCCCCGATGATGAGGTCCTGCATCAGTCGCCCGGCGGCATCTACACCGTGATGTTGACGCCCTTCATGTTCTCCCTCCTTGCCTGGGTGTACATGAACTGGCTGTTCCTGCAGAACCCGCTGGCATTCGTGCAGGACAGACGGTCCGCCTTTCTGGGAGCAAGAATGTATGGCGAGTTCGTGCCGTGGCTGAATTCGTTCGGCGGTCGACCGCTCGCTGCGATGACTGTACTGATCGTGCTCGGACTCCTTGCTGTGCCCGCCGGCGCCGTCCTCGTCGCACGCAGCCTGCACGGCCGATCCATGCGTGTGCGGGTGGCAGCGCTGTTTGCAATTCCGGTGGCGGCCGCAATCATCAGTACGTGGACGCAGTACCTTGAGCACCCCGTCGACTTCCTGTTTCTGCTGCTGGTACCGCTGATGATCGGCGTGAGTGATGTGCCGCGACAACTGCGCTCATCGCCGTTGCTGCTGGGCGCATTGATCATGGGTCACGTGGGTGGCATCGCAGTGCTGGCGTACCGTCCAAGTGCAGACACGAACCGGTTTCTGCGCGCCGCCGCGCTTCAGCAACTGCCCGATGCGTTCAGCTCCGAGCGGCAGCTCGGCGTCGCGCTTATCGGACTCAAGGGCGTGATGATCGACGACCGGCGCGCATTTCCCGCCATTGCGGCGCGCAACTCAGGCGCTTGGCTCGCGCTCCCCTTCAGCGACGAGTTCAAGCTGGCGATGGCATCAGGGGAAATCAGTACGCCCTATGTTGCAGTGCCGGAGCGGGATCGCGCGGCCACGCATGGTGATGCCATTGCCGAGCGCTTCCCGGACCTCTACGAGAAGGGGCATCCCGATTACACACTCGTGTATGACGAGGCGGGCTGGCGCATCTATCGGCGTGTGAGCAAATGACGCGGCGCGCCGTGGGGGTTCTAATCGTGCTCCTGTCGTGCGCGCTGGGGTCGGCATGTGCGCGGGCGCAGGTGATTCGCGGAGCGAACGTGGTGCAGACGCCGCATTCACCGTTCGGCAGCGACGCGGCGCGGCTATCGCTGCAGCAGCTGCAAAGGTTGGGCGCGAACACCGTCGCCATCATTCCGTTCCTCTGGCAAGCAACCCCCGGCGCGACGCAGGTAGAGCGCGGTAATGCCGTTACCGATGCCCAGCTGGTGGCGGGAATTCGCGCTGCGCACGGATTGGGCTTGAAGGTCATGCTGAAGCCGCACATCTGGGTGCCCGGCACGTGGGCGGGTGCCATCACGATGAGCGCCGAGGGCGACTGGCCCCGCTGGTTCGAGAGCTACAGCACACACGTGCTGCAGTTGGCAGAACTGGCGCAAAGCGAGCGTGTCGCCTTCTTCGTCGTGGGTACGGAGCTGCGGGGAACGGTATCGCAGGCGCAATGGCTTCCACTGATCTCCGCCGTGCGTGCGCGCTACAGCGGTCACATCACCTTTGTCGCAGACAATCTGGAGGAAGCGCAGCGCGTGCCGTTCTGGGACGCGCTCGACTTCATTGCGCTCAGCAGCTATCCCGCACTTGGCGATGACACGGCGACGGCCGCGCTCGTTCGCCGCATGGATGCATACGTCGCTGCCGTCGGGGAGTTCAGCCGCGCACATCCGCGCAAGCCGGTCTGGGTCGCGGAGCTGGGAATGCGCTCCGCGACGGACGCGCCGCGCGCGCCGTGGGAGAGTGCGGAGGAACGTGCAGCGCCTGCGGATGAGCGGCTGCAGGCGCGCATCCTCGGACTGTGGCTCGACCGACTGCAACCGCCGCTCATCTCTGCCGTGCTCTTATGGCGCTGGTTCACCGACCCGCTGGCGGGCGGGCCCGCCGACACCGACTTCACCGTGCAGCACAAGGTTGCGGAAGGCGTGCTTCGCGAGCGCTGGCGTACGCCTCGCTGATTGTGCTGTTGCAGGTAACCGGCTAGCGGATGGGGAACGCGATGCGCCGCACCTCGTGCAGCGCCCACTGTGTCTCGACCGCAGCGAACAGATCGAGCTCGTAGCTGCGCGCGCGCAACGCCGCGATGTTGTCGAGCAGATCCGACAGAAATGCCAGCGCCGCGTCGGGCGCGTCCAGTCTGGTTGCGAGTCGAACCAGACAGCTTATGGTAGGCAGACCGGAATCTCCACGCCTGACAGCTTCGCCCGTGCGGCCGTAGAAGTACGCGGCTTTGTCCATGCGATGTCGCACTGCAAAATCGAGCACGCCCCGCGCAAGCGCGGCATCACCGCGCACCACGCGCTCGGCCACTGTGCAGCTGTTCGGCAGGCTGATGATGTCGTTAGGCGAGAAGATCGGCACCTTCATCATGGGCAGCGCCGTAAGGATCTCCGGCTGCACGATCTCGTACAGCAGACCGCTCGGCGCGATCGCCTTGCGCACGATCGCGTAGGACTCGCGGGCAACGCGCGCGAGCATCGTATCACCGAGCGCGGTCGATGCCATCGCCAGAAAATCAGGGTCGTAGTCAACAAGAAACGAGTTTGTGGCGAACGCGCGCGTCTGCACGTTGAAGTAGTTGCGGATGAACCAGGTTTCCTGCTCGACATACTCGTGGCGGGCATAGCCGTGCAGGATCCCGCGAAGCTGGCCAATGCCGGTAGTGTCTCCGAAGAGGTCGCGTCCGAGCCACAGGGCCTCTGCCACGCGCAGTGCTTCGGTGGTGCCCGAAGCGTCGGGTGGCTGCGCCGGCGAGTAGCGCCATAGCACCATGCCGGCGGTGTATGGATCGGATGGGCTGTTCAGCACCAGGTTGTTGAGCACGAATGTGCGCAGCACGCGAAACTGCGCCGTGTCCACCACCATCGCCGCATAGGTCATGTATTGCGCGACATCGACGGCATAGCTGAAGCCGTTGTCGCGCTGCAACCTGCCGGCTCGACTGAGCAACGCATCCTCCACCCACTGCGTGGCCGCGTCGAACTCCGCTTCGTTGAATGGACGCCGGTGCAATGCCAGGCTCGCATTGGCCGGGTTCGCCACCGTCGCTGCCGCGGCAGGCGTCTCCGCCGAGGTCCCGGCGGGCTGACGGGGCGCTACACCCATGCGCATAGTGCCGCACGAGGATGCGCTGCAGCACAGCACGATCAGCGCGCTGCGAGCTATCAGAAATCGAGCCACATTACCACCCCGATCGTGTTGCCATCTCCTGAATTCCGTCCCCATAATTCCCTATTCCACTGCAGCTGCACGCGGCGTCCCGGCCGCATCATATACACGACGCCGAACTGGGATTGCACCGCAGAGTATTCCGGATCAATACTTGGGTTGTTGCCATTGGGAATGGGCGAGCCGTTGCCGGTGCCGAGAGTGGTGAAAATCTGGGCCAGCGCCATCAGTCTCGTTGTGAGGTCCAACCCAGCGGTCGTCTCGAGCTTCAGCTCGTCCGAGGGCGCACCATCCCGCAGTCGATACGCGAGGTCCAGCACCCAGTAGCCATTATGATGCGCAACCTCGAGCCATCCAAGCGCGCGGAGCTTCCCCTCGACATCCATCTGGCGAAATCCCACCAGCGGATCGCCACCGCCGTTGTAGGGCAGCTTGACCGTTAGCTGCGCCATGCAGAAAAGGCGCGACACGAACGGCACGCCGGTGACATCCGCCTGCACCGCAATTTCCGGGTTTGACAGCGCCAGACTCGTCGCGCGGTAGCTGCCGTCTTCGTAGACCAGTCGGGCTGCGGTCAAGTTCGCGACCAGCGCCCACCCAGGAGCCAGACCGATCTCACTGTACGCGTTCGCCTGAAGGCGCGTGAATGTCGCGCCGCCCATGGACTCGCGATCACCGTCCGCATTGAAACGCTCGGATGTCCGGTAATACGACAGGGATGGAAATGTCGCTGCCCGCCCCGGTGCACGTATGCACGGCGACGATTGTGCGTGCGCTGTCTGCGCACCAACACACAGCAGCAGCGCTGCGACCGATGGTCTTACATGAAACTTCACAGAATCCTGCAGTGGCCCGCGACGGTGTCACAGACAGTTCGCGCGGCCTGCCCTTGCTCCGGAGGGTTGCTGCTGCCAAGTACTCGAAATATAACCGTTTGAGGCGGCAACGGGCCACCCGGCGCATGGCAGTCAGGTTGAGTCACGCGCCCGGGTCCCGTTGGCCAGCAATACGCGCGACTGCTTCGGCCATCAGCCACTGGTGAGGAGCAGCGGAACGTGTCCCCGCGCCCACCGCCAGCTAACCGATTCTTCAGAACTACTTCTCACCTCTCCGATATTGCCCGCCCGGCAATGAAATCACGTAACGGCGGAGATGGGAGAGGTCCCAGGAGGTGTGCCCGTTTACGAGAAAGTTCTCGACGCCGAGCGCCGAACCGGCGTTCACACGCCGCGAGCGCGAGTCAAGTAGCTCAGGCATTCACGTCGCCGGCGAGGCGCAGTGACCTCCCAACGATGAGTCCGAAAGAGTATACTTTACCTCCGATAGTGTATGCGCTATTGTACGCTGGAGGTGGATATGCCCCGTCGAAACGTCAATATGGCCACTGCCCCTGCCGCGGTTGCAGATTCGGTGGCAAAGCTGGGCCAGGACATCGCCACGGCCCGGGTCCGGCGACAGCTGCGCGAAGAGGATCTGGCCAGGAAGGCCGGCATCACGCGCACGACGCTTCGGCGGGTGGAAGCCGGTGCGCTGGGGACCGGTATTGGGGCTTACGTTGCCGTCCTGTGGGCCCTCGGGCTGGACGGTGATCTGGCTGCCGTCGCGGCGCCTGAGGGTGATCTGGAGGGCCAGACGCTCGAAGCCGCGCGTCGCGGAGAGCGCGTTCGCCTGCCGACCGCGCTGAGCGATGACTTCTAAGCGGGAATGCTTCGTCTACATCCAGATGCCGGAGAGCCTGGAGGTTGTGACCTGCGGTCGTTTCCAGCATCAGGACCTCGCCCGGGGCGTCGGTGTGGGTCGTTTCGTGTATGGCCGTAGCTACCGCTCCCGTCCCGATGCTGTGCCGCTGGATCCGGTGCACCTGCCGCTCTCGCCGCGAACCTGGGAGACGGCCGGACTGGGCGGTGTGTTCGGGGCCCTGCGGGACGCCGCTCCGGACGCCTGGGGCCGCCTCGTCATCGACCGAGTTTTGGGACGTAATGATCTGACCGAGATCGAGTACCTGCTCGAGTCACCGGAGGACCGCGCGGGTGCGCTGTCGTTCGGCCGGGGAGTCGCGCCGCCGGCGCCGGTGCGTGCCTACAACCGTGTCGTCAATCTGGATGAGCTGCGGGAGGCGGCCCGCCTGATCGAGACGGGAGCCTCCACCGAAAAGGTAGGGGAGCAGGTGCGTCAGGTGCTGGAGCCCACCACATCGCTGGGAGGTGCCCGGCCGAAGAACACGGTCGAGGACGACGTCGGCGTCTGGGTCGCCAAGTTTCCGGCGCGAGGTGACCGGTGGAACAACGCGGCGGTCGAGGCAGGGATGCTCCGGCTCGCGGCGCGTTGCGACATCCGCGTGCCCGAGACGCGGATCGAGCGGCTGGCCGAGGAGTCCGTCCTGCTCCTCCGCCGGTTCGACAGGCAGAAGGTGGAGGGTGGGTATCACCGGCACCGCATGGCGAGCGCGTTGACGCTGCTCGATGCCGCGGACAGTCCCACGGATCGAACGAACTGGTCTTACCTGCTGCTGGCGGACGAGCTGCAGCGCTGGTCGTCGCGGCCGCGGGAGGACAAGGCCGAGCTGTTCCGGCGCGTCGTATTCAACGCGCTGATCTCGAACAACGACGATCACCCGCGGAACCACGCGGTCGTCGCCGCCAGCACCGATTGGCGTCTCGCGCCCGCGTACGATCTCACGCCGAGCCCTCAACTGGGCCGGGAGGAACGCGACCTCGCGCTCGTATGCGGCAGATTCGGCACCAGGGCCACGCGTCAGAACCTGGTTTCGGCGTCACCGCGGTTCGGCCTCGCGCGTGACGAGGCCAGCAGTCTCATCGATCGCCTGGCGGAGATCGTCCGCCTCTACTGGCGACCGGACGTGTTTGCGCAGGGCGGCACGGAGGCTGATTGCGCGGCGATCAAGCCCGCGTTCATCCATGCCGGTTTCGAGTACGAGGTCAGTCCATAAAACGCCGAGACCCCACCGTAAGATGACCAGACCACTTGACCAGACCATTCGAATGAACCACCTTCAGGTCATGAAAGTGGTCAACATCTACGAGGCCAAGACGCACCTGTCGCGACTGCTGCGGGAGGTTGCGACAGGCGAGGACATTGTGATCGCGAAGGATGGCAAGCCGCTGGCGCGCCTGGTGCCGATCACGGCCGAGGACGGTGACCGGAAGCTGGGGTTCGCCGCGGCCCGTGTCGTCATCGCCGCCGACTTCGACGCGCCTCTGCCGCCGGAACTGCAGGCAGGGTTCGATGCGGATCCTGCTTGACACGCACGTGTGGCTCTGGCTGATCGCCGAGCCGGACCGGCTCTCGCATGCCGCACGCGCACTCCTCGAGAAGGGCACCACTGTGCCGCACCTCTCGGCGGCCAGCAGTTGGGAGATGTCGATCAAGCATGCCCTCGGCCGCCTCGAACTCGGCGGCAACCCGGAGCACGTGATACCGGAGTTCATGGCGATGAGCCACGTCGTCGCACTCAACATCACGCACCAGCACACTCTCCGCGCCGGCGCACTCCCGCTGCACCACCGTGATCCGTTCGATCGGCTGCTGATTGCACAGGCCCGGATCGAGGGGTTACCGATCATGACGGCCGATCCCGCGTTCGCGCCCTACGACGTCGATCTCATCGCGGCGAGCTGATCCAGGAGTACGGCAGGAATGGCGCTCCGGCCAGTGCCCGCTCGAGCCCTGCGATCACCGGCTCCACATCCTCCGCCGCAATCCGCCATACCATGTCGGGATCGAGATCGTCGTAGCCGTGCGCGATGCGATTGCGCATGCCGATCATCTCTGCCCAGGGGAACTCCGGGTGCGCGGCGCGGAAGTCGGCGCTCAGACGGCTGGCGCCCTCGGCGAGCTGAGCGACGTCGTCCGCATCGGCGTCGCCGCGGGCATGAGACCCGAAGACGGCCAGAGACCGGATGTGATGTTGCCGACAAGGCCCGGGCCAGGGCGTCACGGTCGATGGCGTCGATGAGCGGCATGCGTGACTCGTGTCTCCCGGCGGAGCGCGTGGTCGCCGCTCTGGGAAGGGCGTAAACTGCCGGCGTTTCGAGCACGACGTCCAGGCCAGGGACAGCAGCGGTTTCCGCGGCCGCACGGGCGAGGATGGCGAGCACCTCGCCGTTGAGGCTGCGGTGCGGTTGAGCGGCGCGGGTGCGCTGGCGATCTGGAGGAGGCGTCGGCGGCGATGGAATCCTGACGGGCCCAACGGAAGTCACTGCTCGTCGCATTGACGCGATGTATCACCGGTGATACATTCATTACATGAACGAAGTATCCATTCGCGAGCTCCGCAATCATGGGGGCGATGTGCTGCACCGAGTGAGCCTGGGCGAGGCGCTGACGGTGACCAGAGACGGGTGGCCGGTGGCCGAGCTTCGTCCCTTGGCTCGGCACCCCGTTGGCGCGAAGGCCTTGATGGAGCGCTGGCGTCGTCTGCCGGCCGTGGACCCCAGGGAATTTCGCGCCGACATCGACGCGATTCTTAACGCGGAGGCGTAATTGGACGCGGCAGTGCATGCGCACGAGCGTGGCGTTCTGGACACGAGTACGCTGCTGCTGTTGCCGCGTGTTGAGAATGCCGGCTCGCTGCCGGCCGAACCGCTTATCACCGCGATCACCCTCGCCGAGCTGAGCGTCGGTCCACTCATCGCGCGAACCGACGAGGAGCGCGCCGCGCGACAGGCGCACCTCCAGCAGGCTGAAGCGGAATTCGACCCATTGCCCTTTGACGCTGCCGCTGCGCGAGCTTTCGGCCGTGTCGCGGCTTCGTTGCGCGGTTCAGGACGTAAGCCGTCGGCCCGCGCGTACGACGCACTCATCGCGGCGACCGCGCTCGCGAACGGATTGCCGGTTTACACGTGTAATCCCGACGATTTCTCAGGCATCGAAGGGCTTGAGTTGGTTTCCGTTCCCTTCCGCTGACACGTCGCCAATATTCTTGTACGATGCGCTGCATGACCGTCGCGTTGGTCAGCCTGCACACGAGGCCGGGCGCGCAGGCGAGCGCCCGCGATCTTGCCGGCGATGACCCCGGCCGAGACCAGGATGGGTCCGACCGCGCGCCTCAGCGGAACGCGGAGGGGGGAACGGTGAGCGACACGGTCTCGCCCGGCACGAGGTTCATGTCCCAGCTCTGCGCCGTCTGCTGCGAGCCCACGGGGTCGGCAATGAAGCGGATGGTGCCGTACTCCATGCCCGAGGGGAGGCGGAACGTGCGCGTGGCCTGCGACTGCACGTCGCCCAGGCGCACGCGCTGCCCGCCGCGGTCCACGTACATGATCACCTGCATCCACGACTGGTTGTTGATGCGGACGGCCGCCGTTGTGGAGAGGTCGCGCAGTTCAACGACTACGAGGAGTTCGGCGGCGGGTGGGTCGCACCGACCGTGCTCTTCTTCGCGGATGGTCGTGAAACGATGCGCGAGATATACTTCGACATGGAAGCGAACCCGAGACTGCCGGCAGGGCTCTTCGATCCGGAGAAGTTCGGGACGGTAAAGCCGAAGTGAAGCGGACGGAGCGGCTGGACGAGGCCACCACGCCGGACGGCACTGTCCTCTCGCTCTACCGCCACGACGGCGAGTACTACATCCGCGCGGGTGCCATCGAGCTGATGTCCACCCGCCGGTTCCACTCCGAGGAGCGGCTCGCGGACCTGGTCTGCGAGCCGCTTCGTCACACCTCCGGCTCGCGTGTGCTGATCGGCGGGCTCGGCCTCGGCTTCACGCTTCGTGCAGCGCTGCGCACGCTCCCCGCAGACGCAACTGTTACGGTTGTCGAACTGCTCGACGCCGTAGTCCGCTGGAATCTGCACCCGGAATACGACATCAGCGTCGACGCGCTCGCGGATCCGCGTGTGACGCTGCTGCGCACGGACGTCGCCCGCGTGCTCCGAGACAGTCCCGGCCGCTTCGACGGCATCATGATGGACGTCGACAACGGCAGCGACGCGATCACGACCGCTGGTAACCGCGCACTCTACCAGGACGCCGGCGTCCTCGCCGCGTTGGCGGCGCTGCGGCCCGGCGGCTCCGTCGCGTACTGGTCGGCAACAGCGGACGCGCCGCTGGAGGACACCATGCGCCGCGCGGGACTCGATGTGATCACGACGACGGTTCGCGCCTGGGGCAGGGGTGGCCCGCGTCATACGATCGTGCAGGGGCGGCGGCCGACGTAGTGTGCCTCCCGACCGCGCAGCTCTTCCGGCGCGGGAGCAGCGCACTGGCTGCCCGCACTTGCAGGCGCGCACGCGCTCCCACGCCCCGGTGTGTTCATCCCACGACGACTCTCCGATGCCCGCGCGGCGATTAGGTTCAGCCATCTCTGATCCGTAACCCTTCGCAGGAAGCACATGAGAAAGCTCTCGCACACCTCGCTGGCCGCGGTACTTCTGCTGGCCGCATGCACAGGCACCACGCGCACGCCGGTGGCCGCAGGTCCTGCGGCCGGGCAGCCGACGATACCCATGAACCTGCCTCTGAAGTACGATGCGCGTCCGACGGTGGCCGCGATCACGCCTGCGGACCTGATGTCCCGGCTGTACGTGTTCGCCGATGACTCGATGGGTGGACGCGCGGCGGGCTCCGCGTTCAACGACAAGGGGACCGCGTACATCGCGGCGGAAGTGAAGCGTCTCGGCCTGATGCCGGCCGGTGACAACGGCACGTACTTCCAGAGCGCGCGCCTGTTCAACCGCGCACTCGACTCCACGTCCACGATCACCGTGAACGGCACCACTTACCGCGCGGGCGTCGACTTCATCGCGACTGTGCCGAACCAGCCTGTGCAGATTGGCGGCGCGCAGGTGATGTACGCGGGCTTCAACCTCGACACCATGAACATTCCACAGCCTGCGCAGGTTGCCGGGAAGGTCCTCGTGATCGGTCCGCTGATGCCCGGCTTCAAGGCGCCGCAGAACCAGGAGCAGCTGAACGCGATCCTGAACTCGCGCGGCTACAAGGAGTTCCAGGCCATGATCCAGGCGGCCGCCGCGATCGTGATGGTGAGCCCGTCCGCGTTCACGCCGGCGCAAGTCACTTCCAGCCTCCGCCCATCCGGCTGGAACGCTACGCGCGTGCCGCTGAAGGGGGACAAGCCCACACCGATCACGCTCACCGTCACCAGCGCAGTGGCGGAGGCGCTGCTCGGCGGTCCGGCGGCGAACGCGACGAAGGGCGCAGCCGGTGCGTCCACCACGTTCAGCATCCGCCACCGCGACACGCCGGTGCCGGGTCGCAACGTCGTGGCGATGCTGCCGGGCAGCGACGCGCGGCTGAAGAACGAGTATGTGGTCGTCGGCGCGCACAACGACCACGTGCCCCCCTCGACCGTGGTCGATCACGACTCGCTGCGTGCGTTCAACACGGTTGTGCGCCCCGGTGGCGCCGAGTCTCCGATGCGCGCGGCAACAGCCGAGGAGAAGGTGCGCATCAACGCCATCAAGGACAGCCTGCGTGCACGCAACGGCGGCATGCGGCCGGATTCGATCCACAACGGCGCTGATGATGACGGCTCGGGCTCGATGGCCGTGCTGGAGATCGCCGAGGCGTTCGCACTCGCTCGCACGAAGCCGAAGCGCTCCATGTTGTTTGTCTGGCACACCGGTGAAGAGCTGGGCATGTTCGGTTCGAACTACTTCACGGACCATCCCACAGTGCCGCGTGAGTCCATCGTCGCTGCTCTCAACGTGGACATGATCGGCCGCGGGAATGAGATGGACTCGCCCGGCGTCGGCGGGCCGCAGTACCTCCAGTTGCTCGGCTCACGCCGACTGTCGAAGCAGTATGGAGACCTCGTCGAGCAGGTCATCCGCGAAACGAACTCCGGCTTCGTGCCGGACTACTCGTTCGATGCGGACGGCCACCCGCAGCGGTTCTACTGTCGCAGCGATCACTGGGCATACGCCCGGTACGGCATACCGGTGACGTTTTTCTCGACCGGCGGACACCGCGACTATCACATGCGCACCGACGAGCCGCAGTACATCGATTATCCGAAGTTCACGCGCGTAACGCAGCTGATCCATGACGTCGCGGTGCGTACGGCGAACCTCGACAGCCGGCTCGTCGTCGATGGCAAGGTGGGTGACCCGCACGGCGAGTGCGTGCAGTAGCCGTCCGGGGGAAAATTGAAGTGACGCCCAGCTTCGCGACACCAAGTCACAAGCGCAATCAATATCCTCCTTGGCATTGTTGAGCGCGGCCACCTTCACCCTCGGCGTCGCGGCCAGTGCACATGCCCAGAGCGTGGCGGGCAAATGGCACGTAGACTTCGGCGCGTGGGTGAACGAGGACAACCCCGATGTCCCCGTCACTTTCGTGCAGAGCGGGAAACTCACGCTCGAAGTCAAGGGCGATTCCGTTTTCGCCACCTTCCTTCCGGGGTACGCGAAGGAGCCTGCGAATGCGGGTGCACCCGTGAATTCCGACACACTCCGTGGCACTCTCGCGAGTGGACGCGAGCGGTAGCTCATACTCACAACAGACGCAGTCACGCCGAGTTTGCAGTTATCTTTCTGAAAGGCAGGTGAGAGAACGAAGCAGTGGAGGCTGGGATGCACGTTGCGCGTGACCGCAGATATCTGGCGGCAGTAATGACCAAGAAACGGATCGCATTGATCGCTGTGGCGCTGCTGCTGCTGCTGGTCGCGCTGCCGATCAGTTTCCGCACCCTGCGAGAGACGGCCGTGGTCGCGCAGAATCCGATGGGCGCCGATGCGGGTGCGCCCACCGCCGTTGCAGTGACGCAGGCGCTCACGACGCGGTTCGGCTCGAGCGCTGCGAATGCCGCCCAGTGCATGGCGCGGCATCGGAAGCTGATCGCCACGGCGGCCGCAGCGCAGAGGAAGGACTCGACGGCGAGGCGTCCGGCTGCGGGCCGCGACGCGGCTCGTGCAGAGCGGTTCGGCTGGTATCCGAAGATGCCGGAGTTCCGTGACGGCGTGATCCTGCCGTGCTCACGCATCATCGCCTACTACGGACATCCCAGCTCGACCAGGATGGGCGTGCTTGGGCAGTATCCAAAGGTCGACATGCTGCGCCGGCTTGAGAAGCAGGTGGCAGAGTGGAAGCGCGCCGACCCCGCGACGCCGGTGGTGCCTGCGCTGCACATGGTCGCGGTGGTCGCGCAGGGCGAACCGGGACGCTCAGGTCATTACCGGACGATCTCCACGGACGCGAAAGTGAAGGAGGTCTATGACTGGGCGAAGGCAGCCAACGGCATCTTCATCATCGACATCCAGACGGGTACGGATGACATCCGCAACATCCTGCCGCGATTCGAATGGATTCTGAAAAACCCGGATGTGCACGTGGGCATCGATCCGGAGTTCATGATGCGCGGCGGTACGCTGCCGGGCCGCAGAGTGGGAACGATGGATGCTGCCGACGTCAATTACGCCGCGGAGTACCTCGCGCAGGTCGTGAAGAAATACAACCTGCCACCGAAGGTACTTGTAATCCATCGCTTCACGCGTCCGATGGTGACTAACACGAAGCAGATCCGGCTGCGGCCCGAAGTGCAGGTCGTCATGCACATGGATGGACATGGCCGCATGCAGGGTCCCGCGTTCAAGTACAACACGTTCGCGCAGTACATCGTGGAGGAGCCGGTGCAGTTCGTCGGCTGGAAAAACTTCTACATTCACGACAACGAGAAGGGCGTCATGCCCACGGCGGCGGAGCTGATGCGGCTCCACCCCCAGCCGCTGTACCTCCAGTACCAGTAGGCAGGTCCGGGCGGCAGTCGCGCGGCACCGGCTGACGGAAGCGCAGCCGGGAAGTCGCGATGCCGACACGCTTGACCGGGAACGCTACCCGCGTCTCTGACGATCGGAGGCGGGAATGTCCAGGCAGAATCCACCAGAGTGGTGCGGCCTTTCGTTTCGCACGCGCTCTGCCAGTTCAGTCTCCTGGACCAGCGAGAGGCAGTGGGTCAGGCCATCACGGAACGCCGTGTCCTCGCCATTGGCGCAGAGCAGGGTCAGATGACCGATCTTGCGGTCCGGTCGCTCGGCTTTTCCATACGCATGCAGCGTACTGCCCGCCGGAACGGCCTTCTCAAGTGCAGCCGGCATAGTGCCAACAATATTGACCATGGCCGATGGATGGGTGATGGTGGTCTCACCTGGCGAGTGTCCGATTATCGCCCGCAGGTGGTTTTCAAATTGCGAGGTGCGCGCCCCCTCGATCGTCCAATGTCCACTATTGTGGACCCGCGGCGCGATTTCGTTGGCCAGGAGCGCGTCACCCCGCTGGAACAGTTCCAGAGTCAGGACGCCCACATAGCCGAGGTCATCGAGTAGGCGCCCGATCAGTGCTTCGGCGCGTGCCTGCGCACCACTCTCCAAGCAACTGAGAGAGAGGCGCAGAATACCGTCGCGATGGTGGTTCTCACTCAGCGGATAAAACACCTTTGCGCCGGAGGCGTTGCGGGCCGCGATGATGGAGACCTCGCGCTCAAAGGGTACCAGCGCCTCGAGGATACACGGCACACCACCCAGCGAGGTCCACGTCGGCGCCAGATCCCGTCCTTCCCGCAGCACCCCCTGGCCTTTGCCGTCATACCCCTGGGTGCGGGTCTTGAGAATCGCAGGCAAGCCGATCGCGGCTACGGCCGCCTCGAGATCCTGCAGACTGTTCACCTCCAGGAATTCGGCGGTGGGGATATCCAGCGTGCGGAAACGACGCTTCTCGATCAGTCGGTCCCCGGCCACCGCCAGCGCGGTCGACGACGGATGTACCGTGACGTGCCGCTCGAGGAATTCGACGCTGTGCACCGGCACGTTCTCGAATTCATAGGTGACCACATCGGCCCATTGGGCCAGCTGAGTCAACGATGCCTCATCGTCGAACCCGGCGCACAGGTGCTCGCCGAACGGGGCGGCGCATGCCTGAGGGTCCGGTGAGAGAAACATGAACTTCAGCCCGAGCGGTCGTCCCGCCTGGGCCAGCATGCGCGCCAGCTGGCCGCCACCCAGCACGCCAACGTTCATTGGTCCGCCCGACGCGGATCGGGTTGCGCCAGCACCGCGTCGGTTTGCCGCTTTCGATACGCCTTCAGTGCGGTGGCGATCCATGAGTATTTGTTGCCCAGGATGGCTGCCGCCAACAGAGCGGCATTGGTCGCTCCGGCCCGGCCGATGGCGAGCGTGCCCACCGGGATGCCGGCGGGCATCTGGGCAATGGAGAGCAGGGAGTCCATGCCATTGAGCGCCTTGGACTGCACCGGCACCCCCAACACCGGCAGAGCGGTCTTGGCCGCAGTCATGCCGGGCAGATGAGCCGCACCACCCGCGCCTGCGATAATCACCTCAAGGCCCCGTTCCTCGGCGGTTTCCGCGTAGTCGAACAACCTGTCCGGCGTGCGATGGGCCGAGACCACCTCCACTTCGTGCGGAACCCCGAGCTCCTCAAGGACGTGCACGGTATGCTGCATGGTCTCCCAGTCCGACTTCGAACCCATGATGATGCCCACCAGCGGCATGGCTGCTTCCTTCGTCACGGTCGTGGTCTCCTGCAGTTCAGAACTTCCCGGGCCGCAGCACTGCGACGTCGGACACGAACAAAATCATGGCGTAGTTGTCGTAGTAGCGGGCCTGCAGGTGTGCGGCGATGGCCTCAGCAGTCGCGGCGTCGCAGACGACCTCGACGCGGATGTTGCTGCTTTCGCCCCAGGCGGCGTTGCGCGTCCCCCGGCTACCCATGCCGCGCGCGTCGGTGACGGTGTAACCGTGAACCCCCAGGTGTTCGAGGTCCCTGGCCAAAACGTTCTCCAGGGCAGCCTCGGTAATGATGGTGAGCAGTTTGCGCATCGAGCTGTCCATGAGCCTAGCCTCCGGTCAGGGCGAATACTCTCGTCGCCATGGCGTGGTAGAGCGGAATGCCGATGATGACGTTGAACGGGAACGTGACGCCCAGGGAAGCGGCCAGTGACAGCGTCGGGTTGGCTTCCGGTACTGAAATGCGCATGGCGGCGGGCACGGCGATGTACGACGCACTCGCTGCCAGGATGGCCAACATGGCCGTGCCCCCCAGCGAAAGCCCGAGCCCGTAGCCCAGCGCGATGCCCACCAGAGAAGAGAACAGCGGCATGCCGATGCCGAACAGCACGAGGAACACTCCGTACCGCCGCAGACTGCCGAACTGGGCGGCCGTGATCAGCCCCATCTCCAGCAGGAACAGCGCGAGGATTCCCTTGAACAGGTCAAAGAACAGCGGATTCATCGGGGCCAGGGCTTCCGCGCCGGAGACCCAGCCGATCACAAGTCCTCCCACCAGCAGGACGATGCCCTTGCCCAGAAACGCCTCGTGCGCGATCGCACCGATTCGCATGTCGCGGGAGAAGCCGCGGGCCAGCACGATCCCTACCAGGATGGCCGGGACCTCCAGCACCGCGAGCAGGAATGGCATGTGCGCCTCGAACTGGATCTGCCGGCTGGCAAAATAGGAGGCGGCGACGGCATATGTGGCGACGCTGACCGAGCCATAGTGGGCCGCAATGGATGCCGCATCCGCGCGGGGAAACCGCCCCATGAACCGGAGCACCGGAAACGCGATCAGCGGCAACAGCGTGCCCATTGCCATGACCGCGAGGGCTTGCAGCGCGAGGTCGCCGAAGGGCTGCTTGCCGAGTTCGATGCCGCCCTTGAGGCCGATGGACAGCAGCAGGAGCATGCTCACCAGCTCATAAACGGCGGCGGGCAGGCGCAGCTCAGAGCGCAGCAGGCCGGCCGTCAGCCCGAGCAGGAAGAACAGCAGGACGGGATCGAAGGTACTCAAGAGACGGTGCGTGCCGTCGCGTCAATCAAGCGCAGCATCCAGATGCCGGGCGACCGGCGACGCAGGAACGACGCGTAAACCCGCAGGTTCTCGTTGGCGCGTGTCAGGCACGGGTCGTTGCGCAACAGCAAGAAGGCGCTTCTGGATTCGGTCAGCATGTCTCTATTCCCTTCGTCGCTGGTCCGCAAAACCTTCTACGTATCTGAATGAATCAGATAAAGTCGAATATTTCTTAATTAGAGTTCGTGAAGATTGTTGGCGGGGCGGCGAGTCAGATTCATCTGAAGCCGCAAACCGTCAGCGCCCCACATCACGCTGCTCGAGGACGACCTCGAAAAGACTTTCTTCGAGAATAGAAAATTCAAAGAGGATAGGAATTTCAAACGCCGTTTCGGCACTCGGAAGAATAGGCGTCGGAGACACGGGGAGGCAAGGCTGCCGCGGGGTGGTCGGGACCCGTTCGATGATGTGCATTCAGCGTTCTACGAGAGGAGACGGTCAGTGTCGAGGGCACGGACGTAAAAGCGTGGCGGGTCGACGAGCGCGTTCATGCAACGGGTGACCTGAAGGCGACATGGTGGGTAGCAGAAATTACGCGCGCGTTACAAATTGCAGACGCTCGGTCGGAAGTGTGCAGGGTGTTGCCCGATCGCTCGGCGCGGACATTGCGTTTTTCAGCCGCCCCGGCGGGCGTTCCCCGAAGGAACGACGCGATGTTGATGTCCCGACGAAGCACAACCGCACACAGGAGGAAGATCGTATGGCGAAGGGCGCGATGGAAATGGTGGCGGAAGCCAAGCGTGAGGTCGAGAACCTTACTCCGGAGCAGGTTGAAACAGAGGTGAAGAACGGCGCAACCCTGGTGGACCTGCGCGATACGGCAGAGCTGCAGGCGAAGGGGACGATCCCAGGATCAGTGCACGTCCCGCGTGGCATGCTCGAGTTCCATGCGGATCCGACAACGCCGTATCACAAGGCGGAGCTGGACCCGTCGAAGCGCGTGATTCTTCACTGCCAGAGCGGAGGCCGTTCTGCGCTCGCAGCGAAGACATTGAAGGAATTGGGCTACACGAACGTCGCACACCTCGAGGGTGGGATGAACGCGTGGACGGCGGAGGGCAAGGCGTCCAACAGCTGACGGCGGAGATCCGTCAGGAGTTCTTTTCGAGGAGCCAGCGGGCGAGGTAGCCAGTCTTGCCGTTGTATTGAACGCGGTAGTAACGCGCGCCCTTTTCGAGTACGGTTACGGGCTGATTGATCGGTAGCACGGCAATGGTTGCACCGCCGGGCACGCGCTTCAACGCTGCGCCGTTAAGATGCGTGTACATGGTGCGGCCGGAGCTGCCCGGCTTTGCGACCGACGTCCGTCCGCCAAAAAGCGAAATCGGATCGAGAATGTCGTTTGCGCTCCGCACCATGTAATGCAAATGCGGCGATGTGCCGGCGGCGTTCCCGGTCGTGCCGACCGTTCCGATCAGCTCGCCTGCAGTGACCCGCTGGCCGCGCTGCACCGCAATGCTCTGAAGGTGAGCGAAGTAATGGCGCCGGGAAGATCCGCTTTCCTTGAGCCATACGGCCAGGCCGCCAGCGCCAACGCGATCGATGCGGTCGACCGTCCCGCCGTGCACGGCGACGACAGGAGTGCCGCGCGGGGCCGCAATGTCGATGCCGAGATGCGGACGGCGCCCGCCATCCCGTGCGTCTCCGAAGTGACCCACCACACTCCCGATGTCATGATCCGCGACGGGGAACACAAGCCCTGCCGGCTTTGCATTTTTTGCCGGGGACGATGGCCGCAGGAGCGGCGCAGCTGCTGCAGGCGCCGTCGGCGCTGCCGAACGTGATAAGGCCGGAGCGCGTCCATCTCTGCCGGTCGCGGCGACGGCAGAGGCTGCCAGCAGAACAACGGACCCTCCCCGTCTCCAGAACTTCGCGTCGAGCTTCCTGATCACGATTCTCCCCATTCACAATATAAGTCGAATAATATAACGGACTTAATCCATTACCGAAACGACCGGGGGCCGCCTTCCAAGGTCCGGGCGAGTGCGTCCTTCGCGTCATTGCGCGCGGGTTCATAAACGCGACTTCGGGAGAGGTGCCTCCGGCAGGACGCCAAATCCTTTCGCTTTCCGGTCGCCGTCGCATTTGTTAGGTTCAGAAATGCTTGATTTCCAACTGGAGCCGGAACGCGCGGAGTCTTCGGAGGATCCGCTTGATCCCCGCCGTGCCCGGGTGCTGATCGTTGACAACGAGCGGCCGATCCTGGCCATGCTCGCGAAGGTGCTCACGACGGCCGGCTACGCCAATGTGCAGACCCTCAGCGATTCTACGGAAGCGCTCGAGCGCCTGCATACCTCGCCGCCCGACCTCCTCATGCTCGACCTCCATATGCAGGCCCCGGACGGATTCGAGATTCTTGAGAACCTGCGCAGCCAGGGCGGCGAACTGGAGAAGCTGCCGGTGCTGATCCTGACCGGTGACCACTCGATGGAAGCGAAGCGCCGCGCGCTCATGGGCTATGCACGCGATCTCCTCACAAAGCCATTCGATCCGCGCGAGATCATGATGCGTGTGGAGAACCTGCTGAAGATCCGGTTGCAGGAGCGGCAGCTGCTGGCCGAGCTGAAAGATCTGCGCGAGCAGGTGAAGCGGACCCAGCGCGAACTGAACCACGCCTACATCGACGCCATCGCGCGGCTCCAGACTGTCGCCGGGAACTCAGGGAAGAGCGTTGCGCATCACCATCTGCGCGTCGCCGAGCTCTCCGAACTGATCGGGCAGGCCATGCGCATGCCGAAGAACAACACGTTCCTCTTGCGTCAGGCCGCACTGCTGCACGATATCGGCAAGGCCGTCCCGGACCCCGAGCGGCCCAGCCTCCACCACGCCACGCGAGGCTCGGAACTTCTCGCATCGGCTCGATCCCCATATCTGCGTGCCGCCCAGCAGATCGCGCTCTCACACCACGAGCACATGGATGGTACCGGCGAGCCGCAACACCTCGGAGGACCCCAGATCCCGATGCTCGCGCGGATTGTCGCCGTCGCGGACCGCTTCGATCACTTCACCCATCCGCAAACCGCCGAAAAGCCTCTCTCGCGCGAAGACGCGCTCGCAATGATCGAAGAGAGAGCCGGCAAATGGTATGACACCACGGTCGTCGCTGCGCTCCGCAACGTCGTGCCCAACATCCACGCTGATCTCGGCGGATCCTACCTCCAGCGCTCCGACGTGGTGTGACTGGCGGTCCGGGCGAGCCGTGCCCAGACACTGTACCGGGTGCCGAGACTGAGGCCTGAGGTGTCGAGGTTGTACAGGTACTGACCCGTGAGGGCGTTGCTCAGCTTGTAAGCATTCGCCAGCGGGCCGCGCGGCGCCGAGCTCGGACGTCGCTTTGAGAACCTCTATCCCGGCATGCCAATCCTCCTGTCGCACCGCGAACCCGCAACCGCATCGACGGACGTGAGCGGCTACGAGCCGCCGATCAGGTGCCGCGCAGGGGGTTCCTCTTTTGCGCCTTTCGCCACCATCACTAGATTGGACGCATGACAAACACAGCATCGAACCACTGGCTGGTCCGCGCTGCGGCACGCAATGGCGTGACGGGTGCGGAGACCGCTGCCGTAACCGCAGGCATGCCCGTGGCGGACGTCTGGGAAGCCGTCATGCGGGCGGGCGGCATCGACGAGGACGGACTCGCGGCGAAGGTCGCGGCCGGTTTGAGGATTTCGCTCGCATCTTTCGATACCCGCGATGCGCGGGTTGCGCGCCTCATCCCGGACCGCATTGCCCACGCCCACAATGTGGTGCCCCTGCGGGAAACCGATCGACAACTGTTCGTGGCGACGGCGGATCCGATGAATATAACCGTCGAGCAGGAGCTGCAGTTTGCGTCGGGCCGCACGATCGTGTTCGAGCTTGCCGGTCCCCGCGCACTGGACCGCGCGATGCACAAGTCCTATCCCGGTGAAGACGAGCTGGACGACCTGGTTGCACGGGTTGACGATCGCATGGCGGATGCGGTTCGCCTTGTCGATGACTCGAGTCCCGAATCAGTTCAGGGCCGCGAGCTGCAGCTAATGCCGGTCGTAAAGCTGACCAACCTGGTACTGAGCGAAGCCATCAGGGCGGAGGCCAGCGATGTGCACATCGAGCCTGCCGGGACGGGCGGCGTTGTACGCTTCCGTGTCGACGGCGTGCTCCGCCAGTTCATGCAGTTGCCCAGCATCGCCATGATCCGCGTCGTGTCGCGCATCAAGATTCTGGCGGACATGGACATTGCCGACCGCGTCCGTCCGCAGGACGGTCGTGCGCGCATTCAGGTGGGATCGAAAGAGTACGATCTCCGGGTCTCGACGATTCCCGTGAGCAGCAGCGAGAAGGCCGTAATCCGTGTGTTGTATCCGAAGACCGCGGAGACGCTCGGGTCGCTGACCATGCCCGAACGTGAGCTGCGCAACATGCGGCGGCTCCTGGCGTTCCGTGACGGTATTGTCGTTGTCACGGGTCCGACGGGGTCCGGCAAGACAACCACGCTGTATGCAGCGTTGCGTGAACTGGCGACCGGCAAGGTCAACATTACGACGGTCGAGGATCCGGTCGAGTACGAGCTGCCAGGCATCACGCAGATCCAGGTGGAGACCAAGCGCGGTGTGACGTTCGCAGCCGCGCTGCGCGCGATCCTGCGTCAGGATCCCGATATCGTGCTCGTCGGCGAGATACGCGACCATGAAACGGCGCAGGTCGCGCTGCAGGCAGCACTGACGGGACACCTGGTGCTCGCGACGCTGCACACGAACGACGCACCCACAGCGGTCTCCCGCCTGCTCGATCTCGGGCTTGACCCAAAGAATGTAGCCGCCGCCATGCGTGGCGCTCTCGCGCAGCGTCTGCTGCGCCGTGCGTGCACCGCCTGCGCTGTGAAAATCGACGCACTGACACCCGATGAGGAGCGCCTCGCAGCACAGTTCGGCGTGAAGCCGGTGGTACGTGCGGTCGGCTGCGATCGCTGCAACGGAACCGGATACAAAGGCCGTATCGCCGTCGTCGAGGTGCTCTCGGTCTCGCCGCGCATCGAGGAAGCCATCGGCAACTCGGCTCCCGCGATCGAGATTCGGCGTGAAGCGACTGCGGACGGTATGCGCAGCCTCGTCGACGTCGCCCTCGAGCACGTTACCAGCGGCGCCACCACGCTCGATGAAGTGGAGCGCGTACTCGGCGAAGGCCAGTCGAGTCAGACGCATGACGGAACACCGGTATCAACGGATTCGACCCAGGAATCTGCGGATGCCTCTGCCGCGCCACACGTGCTCGTTGCGGATGATGATGAAGTGTCACGCGATCTCACCTCGGCCGCGCTGGAAGCAGCCGGAATGCGTGTCAGCATTGCCGAGGATGGCGTCTCGGCGCTGGAACAGCTGCGCACTCACACCTTCTCCTTGATGGTCCTCGATCTCGACATGCCGCGCATGGACGGTATGAGCGTACTGCGTGAAGTGCGGGCCGACATCAAGACGACAGCGCTGCCCATCATCATCCTGACGACCAACCGTGATGCGGAGATCGCGGTGATGGAGGAGGGAGCGGATGACTACATGCCGAAACCACTCGATCCGCAGCGGCTCCTGATGCGGGTGCGCGCCGTGCTGCGGCGCAAGACACAGTAGCGGACGGTCGTGATTGCCGAAAGCGATGCTTGAAGGCGGATGCAATGAAGGCGGATGCAATGAAGGCGGATGCAATGAAGGGCCCCGGCCGAAGCCGGGACCCTTCATTTACTAGTAAGCGTCAGCCGGACGCTCGGCGGCCGCTTACTTGGCGGATATGTAGAACTGGCCCGAAATGACCGTACCGTCGTTCAGAATTGCCCAGACACTGTACTGGGCGCCGAGAACGAGGCCGGTCGTGTCGAGGTTGTACAGGTACTGACCCGTGAGGGCGTTGCTCAGCTTGTGCGCGTTTGTGATCCGCAGGTTGCAACCCGGAGCAGCGGTCGTTTTCAGGCGGGAACGCCGGCCTTCGCGCGATACTCGGACGGGGTGACACCGTAGGACTCGCGGAACGAACGGCAGAAGTGCGAGACGCTGTTGAACCCGACGCCGTACGCGACCTCCGCCACGCCGTCGTGGCCGCTGGCAAGCATTGAAGCCGCCCGCTCCATGCGCAGCCGTCGCAGCATGTCGGAGGGCGCCTCGTTGAGGAGCTCGCGCGTGCGACGGAAGAGATGCGACCGGTCCTGGAACACGGCGCTCGCCAGTTCCGCGACACCGAACTCGGGGTTGTCGAGGTTGGCGACAAGCGCTGCGTGCAACCGATCGAGGAAGGCCTGGTCCGCAGAATCCACGGCTGGCACGACCGGCTTGAGGCGGACCTGCTCAACGGCGAATCGTTCGCGAAGGCGGCGGCGTGACACGAGGAGATTGTCGACACGCACCTCGAGCTCGCGCATGTCGAATGGCTTTGCGATGTAGTCGTCAGCACCGCGACCGAGACCGGCGATCCGCTCTTCCTGTCCGGCCTGCGCAGTCAGCAGAATGATGGGAATGAAGTCCGTCTCGTGACTCGAACGCAGCGCGCCACAGAGCGCATGGCCGTCCATCCCTGGCATCATGACATCGCTGATGATGAGATCGGGGATCAGCTCCCTCGCCAGGGCAAGGCCATCCTCGCCATCCGCGGCTTCAACGACGCGAAAGCGCGTCTCGAAACGTGCGCGGACATACGCGCGCATGTCCGCACTGTCATCAACGACCAGCAGCGTCGTCACATCCTCGGTTGGGGATGACGTAAGGTGCGCGACGGGTCGCAGTGCGTCAGTGATGATCTGGTCATCGCGGA